>NZ_JAMYLH010000019.1:0-111354 GCF_040317925.1 Mesorhizobium sp. M1348
CGCCACATCGGCCACCTCGTTGCGACGATCGAACCCGGCGAATGCAAAAACTACTTCGCAAACGCCGGATACGCTTCCGTCAAAACGTGAAAGACTCTAGGACAATTGGAGGAGCGGGATGCACGGTTCAATTCGACCGCATCCCGCTCACTGTGCAGGACAACGGACATGAGCGAGATTCATGCAGGCGGATCCGCCGGCGATGCGAGCCCGGCCGGCCATAGTGCAGCCGATTGGCTGTCCTTTGCGGCCGCGCCGACCTTCGCAACCATGGCGCTGCTGACGCTTCTCGGCGGAGCGCCGGATATGATGTGCTCGACCGGCCAAGAGGCGTCACCGCTGGGCGGCATGGTCCCGATGTACCTGCTGATGAGCGCCTTTCATTTGGGACCTTGGCTGAAGCGGGTTTCCGGCCCGCGACGCCGCCGCAAATAGAGCTGTACCGGCCGACAAAGGCCCGTTCTGGTCGGGAAGACATCCCTCACCAGATCCACTCGCCCCTTCCCAAAACCGCTACCGCATCGACAATCCGGGTAAAGCTCGAGCGGGCGCGGCCGGCCGTGTGCCTGGCGCGCAAATAGCCGTGCACCAGTCCCGGCTCCTCGAACCACCAGGCGCGCCCGCCTGCAGCAACGATGCGATCGCGATAGGCTTCGCCGTCCGACGACAGCGGGTCGCATTCGGCGGTGATCACGATGGTGGGCGGCAGATTGGCAAAGTCGGCGTCGGCGAGCGGCGACAAGGTGAGATCGCCGGTGCGGTCCTCGCCACCGGTCCTGATGTCCTTGTAGAAAACGAGGTCGCGCACGTTAAGCATCGGCGCTTCCGCGTGGGTGACATAGGAACCGGCGGAGCTGTCGCCGCCAAGGCCGGGATAGACTAGGATCTGGCCGATCGGCTTGCGCGCATGGCCGCGCGTCGCGTGGCTGACGGACGCGGCGAGATTACCGCCGGCACTGTCGCCGCACAGCAGGATAGGCCGTTCGTAAGTGGTCGACGCCCATTCGAAGGCGCTGATGGCATCGTCGAAGGCGGCCGGATGAAGGTGTTCCGGCGCCAGCCGGTAGTCGACCGAAACCACTTCGTAGCCGGTGCGGCTGCAAAGCTCGGCGCAGAGGTCGTCATGGCTGTCGAGCCCGCCGAGCATAAAACCGCCGCCATGGAAATAAAGCACCATCGCCGCCGTTTCCGGCGCCGGAGCGCGGTAGATGCGGATTGGAACCGGATGCCATGGCGTGGCAATGGCGGTGGTTTCCGCCGTGACGCCTTGGGGATAGCCGGCAAAGAACTCGCGGCACATCCGGTTATAGATCTCGCGCTGCTCGGCGATAGTGTAGTCGATCGTATCGGGCGGATAATAGGAATTGGTCCGCTCGATGAAGGACCAGGTCTCGGCGTCGATGAGCTTTTTGTAGTCGGTCATGGGCGCTGAATGGATCGCAAAGAATCCGCCTGAACACCCTTGCGGGGGAGATGCCCGGCAGGGCAGAGGGGGGTGTGAAGGATCGCCATCATCTCCTCAGCGTCATTTCCCCTTCCACACCGGATCGCGTTTTTCGGCAAAGGCGCGAAAGCCCTCGAGATTGTCCTCCGAGCCGTAGAGCGCGTCAACCGTCGGCAGTTGCCGGCGCGTCACCCGGTTCATGGCGTCCTGGAAGGTCAGCGATTCTGCGACCCGGGCCGTTTCCTTGATCGCAGCGAAGACCAGCGGCGGGCCGCTGGCAAGCAGCCGGGCGATCTCCCAGACGCGGTCCTCCAGCGTGTCCTTGGGCAGCACTTCGTTGACCAGGCCCCAGCGATGCGCCTCGGCGACATCCATCCAGCGGCCGGTGAGCAAAAGGTCCATGGCGACGTGATAAGGGATGCGCTTCGGCAATTTGATCGTCGCCGCATCGGCCAGCGTGCCGGCGCGGATTTCGGGCAGGGCGAAGGAGGAATGATCCGACGCATAGATGAGGTCGCAGGACAGCGCCAGTTCGAAGCCGCCGCCGACCGCCATGCCATTGACGCAGGCAATCACCGGCTTGTTGAGATCGCGCAGTTCCTGCAACCCGCCGAAGCCGCCGACGCCATAATCGCCGTCGACCGCGTCGCCGCCGGCCGCGGCTTTCAGATCCCATCCGGCGCAGAAGAACTTGTCGCCGGCGGTCTTGACGATGGCGACGCGCAGGTCGGGATCGTCGCGAAACGCCTTGAACGTCTCGCCCATCAGCCGCGAGGTCTTCAAGTCGATGGCATTGGCCTTCGGCCGGTCGAGCGTCACTTCGAGGATCGTGCCCTCGCGGCGGGTGGTGATGATTTCAGCCATTCTTCTTGTCTCCCAGCACCAGCAGCGCATCGGCGATCCAGGCGCCCTTGCCCTCGGTGCAGACGATCAGCGGATTGATGTCGAGCTCCTCGATTTCGCCGGCATTTTGCTGCACGAAGCCGGCAATGCCTGATATCGCATCGATTGCCGCCGCGACGTCGGCCTTCGGCCGACCGCGATAACCGTCGAGCAGCGGGAACAATTTCAGCCCGCGCAAAGCGGCCTCGATATCGTCGGGGGTCGCCGGCAGCATCAGCGTGACGCTGTCGCGCAACAGCTCGACCAGCACGCCGCCGGTGCCGAGCGTCATCACCGCGCCGAACATCGGGTCGCGGGTGAAGCCGACCAGCAGCTCGGCGACGCCATCGCGCACCATGCGCTCGACATAAAGCCCGGTGCCGAGCGGGCCGAGGTCATGCGCCGCGGTGCTGACGGATTCGGCATCCCTGAGGTTGAGCCGGACCGCATCGAGCTCGGATTTGTGGATGACGCCAAGGGCCTTCAGCGCCACCGGGAAGCCGAGCGCCATCGAGGAGATCACAGCCTCGACCGCATTGCCGGCGCGCTCGCCCTTCGGCACGGGGAGCCGGGCCTCGATGAGCCGCGCCTTCGCCTCGGCCTCGTCCGGCGTGACATGGTCGCCGGCCGGCGCGCCGGACGCCGAGGTGTCGATCGGCTGCGCCTGCGGCTCGCGCCACGCCCAGCCGATGAAGGCTGCCGCCTGGGCGGCGTCCATGGCCTCGGAAATGCCGAACAGCGGCACCATGCCCCGCGCCATCAGCCCGGCGGTGTATTCCTCGGGGAGGTTCTCCGGCAGCGAGGAGACGATCGCGCCTTGCGCGCGGTTGGTCTTCAGCGCCGCTTCGAAGGCGCGCAGCGTCGCCCACCAGTCGGTGTCCGAGCAGCGGTCGGGGCGCGGGAAATCGAGCACCAGCATGTTGAGGTCGAAGCCGCCAGACACCATGGCGGTGAAGGTGGCGGTCATCGCCGGCTCGTTGTTCCAGATGAAGGTGTGGTAGTCGAGCGGGTTGGCCACCGCGACCAGCGGCCCGAGCGTCGATTTGACATGCGCGCGGTGCTCGGGCGTGAGTGGCGGAAACGTCACCCAGCGGCCTTCGGCGCTGTCAGCCATCACCGACGCCTCGCCGCCCGAACAGCTCATCGACGACAGCCGGTAGCCGGGCAGGGGTCCGGTGACGTGCAGCAGCTTCAGCGCCTCGATGAAGGCCGGGATCGAATCGATACGGGCGATGCCAAGCCGCTTCAGGAACGCGCCGGACGCTGCGTCCGAGCCGGCCAGCGACGCGGTATGCGAGACGGTCGCCTGCCGCGCCTGCTCGGAGCGGCCGACCTTCATGGCGATAACAGGCTTTTTCAGCTCGCGCGCCCGTGCCGCCAGCCTTTCGAAGCCGGCTACCGAATCGAAAGCCTCGATATGCAAGCCGAGCGCGGTGACACGGTCGTCCTCGATCAGGCCGAGCGCCATTTCGGAAAGCCCGGTCTGCGCCTGGTTGCCGGCGGTCATCAGAAAGGCGATCGGCAGGCCGCGCTTCTGCATCGTCATATTGATGGCGATGTTCGACGACTGGGTGATGATGGCAACACCGCGACCGCCTTCTGGCAGCCTGATGCCGCCATGCTGGTCGGGCCACAAAAGCGCGCCGTCGGTGTAATTGATCAGCCCATAGCAGTTCGGCCCGATGATTGGCATCCGGCCCGCCGCCGCGACCAGCTCGGCCTGCAGCCGCTCGCCGTCCTCGTCATAGGCCTCGGTTTCGAGGAAGCCGGCGGCGAAGCAGACCGCACCGCCGGCGCCGCGCTCGGCCAGCGCCTTGACCACTTCGATGGTCAAGTGCCGGTTGACGCCGATGAAGGCGGCATCCGGCGCACCGGGCAACTCGGCCACCGAGCGATAGGCCTTGCGGCCGGCGACTTCGTCCTTGCTCGGATGCACCGGCCAGATCTCGCCGGCAAAGCCCATCTTGATCGATTGTGCGACGACGGCAGCCGCCTGCGCACCGCCGAACACTGCAATGGAGCGTGGACGCAGGAGACGTTCAAGTCTGTGCATCGATCAGCCCCCGAACGGGCGCAGCAGCGCCCGCGAAATAATGTGGCGCTGGATTTCCGACGTGCCTTCCCAGATGCGCTCGACACGGGCGTCGCGCCAAATGCGTTCCAGCGGCAGGTCGTCCATCAGCCCCATGCCACCATGGATCTGGATCGCCTCGTCAGCGACGAAGGCAAGCATTTCGGTGGCCTTCAGCTTGGCCATGGCCATGTCCTGATCGGTGACGGTGCCCTGATCGTACTTCCAGCCGGCTTCGAACACCATCAGGTCGGCGGCTTTCAACTCGGTCGCCATGTCGGCGAGTTTGAACGACACGCCCTGGAACTTGCCGATCGGCTGGCCGAACTGCTGGCGCTGCGCGGCATATTCGATGGCGTGGCCGAGCGCCCGCTCGGCACGGCCAAGGCAGGTGGCGCCGACTTGAAGGCGGGTCGCGCCGAGCCAGGAATTGGCAACGTCGAAACCCTTGTGGACCTCGCCGAGGACCTGGCTTGCGGGCAGCCGGCAATCGTCGAATTCGAGTATGGCGTTGGTGTAGCCGCGATGCGAGACGTTGCGGTAGCCGTCGCGCACGGTGAAACCCTTGGTGCCCTTGTCGACGAAGAAGGCGGTGATCTTCTTGCGTTTTCCACGCGAAGACTCTTCCTCCCCCGAGGCCATGAAGACGATGGCGAAATCGGCAATGTCAGCGTGGCTTATGAAATGCTTGGTGCCGTTCAGCACCCAGTCGTCGCCGTCTTGCACGGCGGTTGCCTTCATGCCGCGCAAATCGGAGCCGGCGCCCGGCTCGGTCATTGCCAGGCAATCCCATTTTTCGCCGCGAATGCACGGGAACAGATACTTCTCGCGCTGCTCCGGCGTGCCGGCAAGAAGGATGTTCGAAGGCCGCGCCACGCAGGTCCAATGCAGCGCGTAATTGGCGCGGCCGAGTTCCTTTTCATAGAGCAGCCAAGTCACCGTATCGAGCCCGGCGCCGCCGACAACGGCCGGCATGTTGGCGGCATAAAGGCCGGCTTCGATCGCCTTGGCCTTGATCTCCTCGATCAGCTCGCGGCGCAGCACGCCGGTGCGCTCGACCTCGCGCTCATGCGGGTAAAGCTCGTTCTCGACGAAGGCCCGCGTCGTCTCGACGATGAGCTTCTGCTCCTCCGAAAGACCAAAATCCATGGTCTCAGCCTTTCTTCCTTTTCTTCGGCTTTTCAGCCTTGGCCTTCTCGGCCGCCTTGGAGGCGGTGGGCTTCTTGGCCGCAAGCTTGGCCAGCTGCCTGGTGTAGTCCTTATGCAAGGCGCCGGCGCCCCAGCCTTTGCCTTTGTTCTGCTTCGACAGTGCCTCCATGATGGAGACCAGATTGTCGTCGCGGATCTTTTCGAGCTCGCGGATCGACAGACCGTGCGCCTGGTCGTCCGACTGGGTCGCGATCAGCTCGACCAACTCGTCGTTGAACTCCGGCACGTCCATCAGCTTGGTCCACGGCCATTTCAGGCACGGGCCGAACTGCGCCATGAAGTGGCGCATGCCGGCCTCGCCTCCGGCGACGCGATAGACCTGGAACATGCCCATCTGCGCCCAGCGCAGGCCGAAGCCATAGCGCATGATGTCGTCAAGCTCCTCGACCGTGCAGATTCCGTCCTTGACCAGCCACAGCGCCTCGCGCCAGGCCGCTTCGAGCAGGCGGTCGCCGACGAAGGCCTCGATCTCCTTGCGGATCACCACCGGCTTCATGCCGATCGAGGCATACATCTCCTTGGCGACTTCGATCGCCTCGGGAAAGGTCTGTTCGCCGCCGACGATCTCGACCAGCGGCAGGAGATAGACGGGGTTGAACGGATGGCCGACGACCAGCCGCTCCGGATGCTTCTTCATCGCCACCTGCATGTCGGTCGGCTTGATGCCGGAGGTGGAGGAGCCGACAATTGTGTTGGCCGGGGCATAGAGGTCGATCTCGGCCAGAACGCGGTGCTTGAGGTCGAGCCGCTCCGGCACGCTTTCCTGGATGAAGTCGGCATCGGCCACCGCCTCGGCGATCGTCTTGGCGAAGGTGAGCTTGCCCTCTTTCGGCAGACCTCCGGGCAGCATCTGCTTGTAGGCGCGTCGCGCTCCCTTCATCACCTCGCCGACCTTGCGTGACGCCTCGGGATCTGGATCGAAGATCGACACGTCGATGCCGTTGAGCAGCAGCCGCGCCACCCAGCCGGCGCCGATGACGCCGCCGCCGATGGCGGCCGCCTTGTTGATGATGCTCATGCGGAGGCTCCGGTTCTTGTCCTGGCTGTTGCGGGGTCGGTGAGGGCGACACGCTCGCCGGCACGGATCACGGACGCGTCATAGGCCTTGCGCGCGAACACTTCGAGCACGAAGGGCCGGAAGAAATCGATCGGCAATGTCTCGTAATCCGGGTCGAAGCTCGACTGATCCCAGCGTTCGCAAAACTCATCGCAATCGTCGAAATACATGTGCCCGGCGAAACGGTCGCGGGCGTGCGGATTGCCGCCGAGGTGGTGGGCGTAATAGAGGCGCTGGAAGTCGCCGTGCTTCTCCACCACCCAGGTGCATTGCTCGCGCACAAAAGGCTTCAGGATGGCGGCTGCATACTCGTCGTGATTATAGGGCGCGTAGATGTCGCCGATATCGTGCAGCAGGGCGCAGGCAATCCAGTCGGTGTCGGCGCCGTCGCGCCAGGCCCGCGTTGCCGCTTGCAGCGAATGGCCGAGCCGGGTGATCTTGTAGCCGGACAGGCCTTCGTCGAGCTGGATCAGCGCGTCGAGCAGACGCTCACCGGTCTTTGCCGCGTAGTCGATCTCATGCTCGGTGAGGAAGGCATAGTCCTCGCGGTCGCCGTCCTTCATGGCAGTGAATTTCACGGTCTTCATCGGCGGCTCCTCCCAACCGGCTAGCGGCTTTTCAAAGCGGTGCGCGCTTCGTCAGGTTCAGCTTTTTGCGCACCTCATCCGGGCCGATGACCCTGGCGCCCATATTCGACACGATGCTGACCGCCCGCTCGACCAGCTGCGCATTGGTCGCCAGCACCCCCTTGTCGAGCCAGAGGTTGTCCTCCAGCCCGACGCGGACATTGCCGCCGGCCAGCACCGCGGCCGCGACATAGGCCATCTGGTTGCGGCCGATGGCAAAGGCCGACCAGTTCCAGGTTGGCGGCACATTGTTGACCATCGCCATGAAGGTGTTGAGGTCGTCCGGCGCGCCCCACGGCACGCCCATGCACAACTGCACCAAGGCGTCCGGCTTCAGCACTTCTTCCTCGACCAATTGCTTGGCGAACCACAGATGGCCGGTGTCGAAGGCCTCGATCTCCGGCTTGACGCCGAGCGCCGTCATTATGCCGCCCATGGCGCGCAGCATGCCGGGCGTGTTGGTCATGACATAATCGGCCTCGGCGAAATTCATGGTGCCGCAGTCGAGCGTGCAGATTTCCGGCAGGCACTGGCGCACATGCTCCATGCGGTTTGTGGCACCGCCCATGTCGGTGGCTTTTTCGTTCAGCGGCAGCGGGTTCTCCGGCGGGCCGAACACCATGTCGCCGCCCATGCCGGCGGTCAGGTTCAAAACAACGTCGACATCCGCCGCGCGGATGCGCTCCGTTACTTCGCGATAAAGGTGCACGTCGCGTCGCGGCTTGCCGGTCTCGGGATCGCGCACATGGCAGTGCACGATCGCCGCACCTGCCTTTGCTGCCTCGATGGCCGAATCGGCGATCTGCTTGGGCGAACGCGGCACGTGCGGGCTGCGGTCCTGCGAACCGCCGGACCCGGTCACGGCACAGGTAATGAAAACCTCACGGTTCATCGCTAACGGCATCGGACACTCTCCCAATAGAACGTAGGGCAAGAATGCCTGACTTGCCGGAAACTGTTTTGCGTTTTACGAAGATCGTGTGACCAAAACCGAAAAACCGACGATCTTTCGTGCCGAACGTTTGCCGCTCAAGGTGACGCTGCTGGTATTCTCCGGCTCGTCGATCATGTGCGTCGCGTCGGCCGTCGATCCGTTGCGCGCCGCCAACCGTATTGCCGGTGAGACGCTGTTCGATTTCAGGCTGGTCTCGGTCACAGGCGAGGCGCCGGTCACCACATGCGGCCTGCCGGTGGCGGTCAGCGGCCGCTTCGATGCGGCTGACACAACCGACATGCTGGTCGTCGTCGCCGGCTTCGGCACGCAGAACTATGCCACATCGGCTCTGCTGTCCGGACTGCGCCGGGCGGCGCGCGCGGCGCGCGCCTGCGGCGGCGTCGAGGCCGGCACCTGGCTGGTGGCGCGCGCGGGCTTGCTGGAGGGGCGCAGCGCCACCACCCACTGGGAGGACATGGAGGATTTCTCTTCGGCCTTTCCCGGTGTCGACGTGCGCCCCGACCGCTACGTCATCGACGGCCCGGTGTTCACCTCCGGCGGCGCCTCACCGACCTTCGACCTGATGCTGCATCTGATCCGCACGCGGCTCGGCATGGCCGTGGCGCTCGATGTCGCGAGCGTCTTCATCTATGACCAGGCGCGCGCCGCGACGGACGCGCAGCCGCTGGTCTCGCTCGGCCGTCTTGACGGCTACGATCCCAGGCTGGCGCAAGCCATCCGGCTGATGGAAGCGCATGTCGACCAGCCGCTGACCATCGCCGCGGTGGCAAAGCGCGCCGGGGTGACGGCACGGACGCTGGAAAGCATCTTTCGCAAGTCGATCGGCGAAACGCCCGGCGCTTATTACCTCAGGCTGCGCCTCGGCGCCGCGCGCCGCCTGGTGGTCGACACGCGCATCGCCATGGCGGACATTGCCGGGCGAACGGGGTTTTCGTCCGCCGCGGCATTTTCCAGAGCGTTTTCAAGAGCGTTCGGCGAAGCGCCGGTCAGGCTGCGCCAGAGATAGTAGGGGTCAGGCAGCGTCCTGGCGGACGCTGTTGCCGTCGATCTGCGAGCGCATCTGTCTCGCAAGATGGGTCTCGAAGCGGCTGGCGACCGCGCGATCCCATTCGTTTGCACTCAACGCACCTTGCTTCGGGTACGGCAGCGCCATCAGCCGGTCGATGATCGATCCGGCCTCGCCAGATGAGAGCAGGGCGTCGATTTCGCGTTCGTGCTGCATATCGTTTCGCCTCCTTCTTTCTGTTCCCGCCACGAACCACATATACGAGATTCGTGACGGCTGTTTGAAGGCAAGAGCGAGGCGATTGAGGGGCGATGCCGGGCAAAGTTTTGTCCGCCGCCGCCCATCTTGGGCACGATCGTTCCGGCAGTCAGGCAGTGCTTCAGCCAAGCCGCATCGACAGTTCAACATCCTCGCCGAACGGCGTGGACATGTAGCCACTCCCGGTCGAGCGCACCCGCTCGAGGTATTCGGGGCAAAGATCGGCGTTGTCGGCAGCGACGAAGGCGCCCGGCCTGAGGCGGTTTTCAACCAGACTCAAGATCTCGGGATAGAGCGCTTTGGCGCCGTCGAGCAGAAGCAGGTCGACGGTTTCGGGAAGATCGACGCTTAATGTTTGCAGCGCGTCTCCTTCGCGGATTTCCACCATGTCAATGAGACCGCCTGCTGTCAGATTACTCCTGGCGCGCGTCACCTTGGATGGCTCGAACTCGCTGGTGATCAGGCGGCCGCCGCCATTGTCCCGCAAGGCTGCGGCAAGGTGCAGGGTCGAGATGCCGAACGAGGTTCCAAATTCGACGATCGTCCGTGCGCCGCTGCCTCGTGCCAGCATGTAGAGCAGCGTGCCGGTCTCTCGCGAAACGGGAAGCCAGAGGTCCCTTAGCCGCCCATAGAGCTCGACGTATTCGGTCTTGCTTCGAACCAGGCGCATCCGCTCCTCGGCGGAGAATTCTGCCACTGCAGGGCTCGTTGCCGCAGCGGCTTCCTCGAACAGGCGGTCCAGCAGGGGCGCGAGCGGCTTTGTCGTCAGTGTGGTCATAGCGGTCTCCAGTCAAAATTGAATGCGTTCTTGTGCGGCATTCAAAATACGACTAATCATTCGCATTCACTAATCGCATTGGCGCGCCTCGCAATGAGCGATCACCGAAGTCCGCGGATTTCCTCGCGAAAACAGCCCAAGCAGGTCCGCTCGGCGGAGCTCGTCGCTGCGATTTTGCAGGCTGCTGTTCAGGTTTTGGCGAAAGAAGGCGCACAGCGCTTCACCACGGCACGGGTGGCCGAGAAGGCCGGTGTCAGCGTCGGATCGCTGTATCAGTATTTTCCGAACAAGGCGGCGATCCTGTTCCGGCTCCAGAGCGACGAATGGCGGCAGACGACCGATTTGCTGCGCGACATCCTCGAGGATATCAGGAAACCGCCGCTTGAACGGCTGCGCGGCCTGGTCCACGCCTTCCTCCGCTCGGAGTGTGACGAGGCCGCGGTGCGTGTGGCGCTCGACGACGCCGCACCGCTTTACCGCGATGCGCCTGAGGCGCAGGCGGCAAGGGCGTCCGGAGACCGCACCATCCAGATCTTCATGCAGGAGGCGCTGCCCAACGCCGCGCAAGTGACTCGCGAATTGGCCGGCGACTTGATCGTGACGACGCTCAGTACGGTGGGGAAGCAGTTCTCGGAGGCGCCCCGAACTTCCGCGGAGATCGAAGCCTACGCCGACGCCATGGCCGACATGTTTTGCGCCTACCTGACAGGCCTCGATCACGACTAAGACCTTGTCGTCGGTCTCAGCCCCGCGGAAAGTGCTCTTTATCCCGCGGCCGCTGAACAATGCGGCCGCGAACGGGGTACGCCTCAGACGTACCGGTTGACGATATTTTCGAGCAGTTCCTGGCGGCCGGATCTGGGCTGCGGCTCGATCTTTTCCTTGACGACGCGCTCGGCGATTTCCTCCAGCGTGCGCTTGCCGGCAAGCATCGCCTTGGCCTCGGCCGCATCCCAGCCGGCATAGCGCTTGGCGAGCGGGGCGGACAGCGCCTTGTCCTCGACCATGCGCGCTGCCGCCTTGAGACCGCGTGCGCAGCAATCCATGCCGCCGATATGGCCGATCAGCAGATCCTGCGGATCGAGCGACTGGCGCCTGAGCTTGGCGTCGAAATTGGTGCCGCCGGTCTTGAAGCCGCCGGCCTGCAGCACCTGGTAGTAGGCCAGTGCCATCTCCGGCACATTGTTGGGGAACTGGTCGGTGTCCCAGCCCGACTGGTAGTCGTTGCGGTTCATGTCGATCGAGCCGAAAATGCCGAGCGCATTGGCCAGCGCCAGTTCATGCTCGAACGAATGGCCGGCCAGGATGGCGTGGCCCTGCTCGATGTTGAGCTTGACCTCATTCTCCAGTCCGAAACGCTTGAGGAAGCCATAGACGGTGGCGACGTCATAATCATACTGGTGCTTGGTCGGCTCCTGAGGCTTCGGCTCGATCAGGATGGTGCCTTCGAAGCCGATCCTGTGCTTGTAGTCGACGACCAGATTGAGAAAGCGGCCGGCCTGTTCCTGCTCGCGGCCAAGGTCGGTGTTGAGCAGCGTCTCATAGCCCTCGCGGCCGCCCCACAGCACGTAGTTCTCGCCGTTCAGCCGCTTGGTGACGTCGATGCAGTGTTTCACCGTCGCCGCCGAATAGGCAAAGACGTCCGGATCGGGATTGGTGGCGGCGCCCGACATGAAGCGGCGGTTGGAGAACAGGTTGGCCGTGCCCCACAACAGCTTGACGCCGGTCTGCTTCATTTTTTTAGCAAAATAGTCGGCGATCTCGTCGAGCCGCGCCGCACTTTCGGAAAAGTCCCGGCCCTCCGGCCGCACATCGGCATCGTGGAAGCAGAAATAAGGCGCGCCCAGCAGCGAAAACATCTCGAAGGCGATGTCGGCCTTGAGCTTGGCCAGTTCCATCGTGTCGACACCGCCGGCTTTGGGGAACCATGGCCGGTCAAACGTCTGGCCGCCGAACGGATCGCCGCCCGGCCAGGCAAAGGAATGCCAATAGGCGACGGCAAAGCGCAGATGGTCTTCAAGCCGTTTGCCGGCGACGATCTCGTCGGGATTGTAGAACCGGTAGGCCAGCGGATTGGTCGAATCCGGTCCCTCGTATTTGATCTGCTGGATATCGCCGAAAAAACCGCTGGTCATGTTCTTTTCCTCTCGCATGGTTCGGCCTGATTACCTCAGGCGTAATTGGTTTCGCGTTGGTGCTGGGTGAAAGGCACATGTCAAAGCCACTCAACGAAGGAGACAGACCATGACCGACCTCAACACCATTGCCGAAAACTACATCGCCGCCTGGAACGAGAGCGACGCCGCGCGCAGGAAAGCCTTGCTCGAGGCGACCTTCACCGAGGACGTCGGCTATCGCGATCCGATCATGCAGGGCGACGGCCATGACGGCATCGCGGCGCTGATCGACGGCGTGCAGCAGCGCTTTGCCGGCTTCAGGTTCTCGCTGAAAGGCAAGCCGGACGGCTTCGCCGATACCATCCGCTTCTCCTGGAACCTCGGGCCGGACGGCGTCGAGTCCATCATCGAAGGCACCGATATCGGCGTCATCGAAAATGGCCGGCTGAAAAGCATCACCGGCTTTCTCGACAAGCTGCCGGCGCAGTGAGGCCTTTTCGGCAGGCCGCGGCGAGGGCGGGAATCCGCTCACGCCGTGGCGCTCCTGATCGCCGGATAAAGCGCCCGGTAGCGCTGATAAGCATCCGCGTAGGCATCGCCGAGGGCGGCGACCGGCTCGACCGTGGTGTCCGTCGCCGGCGCCGTGCACACGGCGCGCGGATCGGCACCGGTCGACGCAATCAGGCCAAGCCGGGCCGCGCCGAAGGCGGCGCCGAAATCGCCGTCGGCTGGAATATCGATGGGCAGGCCAAGCGCTGTCGCGATGGCCTTCAGCCAGTAGCGCGAACGCGAGCCGCCGCCGATCGCCGTCACCCGGGTCAGCGTCGTGCCGGCTTTGGCCAGCGCGTCGAGGCTGTCGCGGAAGGCGAAGGCGACGCCTTCGAGCACGGCCTGGGTCAGCGCGGCGCGGCCGGTCTCGTGTGCAAGCCCGGTAAACGCGCCACGAATGGCGGAATCATTGTGCGGCGTCCGTTCGCCCGAGAGATAGGGCAAAAAGGAGACGCCGGTCGGCGCCTGCAGCGCATCGCCAAGTTCGGCGGTCAACTCGCCGGCGCTTTTTCCAGCTATCCCCGACAGCCAGTTGAGTGAATCGGTTGCCGACAGGATGACGCCCATCTGGTGCCAGGTGCCGGGCAGTGCGTGGCAGAATGTGTGCACCGCGCTTTCCGGATTGGGAAGATAGGACGCGTTGGCGGCGAAAAGCACGCCTGACGTGCCGAGCGAGACGAAAGCCTGGCCAGCGCCGACCGTGCCCATGCCGCAGGCCGAGGCCGCGTTGTCGCCGGCGCCGCCGGCGATCGGGATGCCGGCCTGCATGCCCCATTTCGCGGCCAGTTCGCCGCGCAAGGCACCGGCCTTTGCCGTGCCTTCGACCAATGACGGCATCTGCCTTTCGTCGAGCGACGTGGCGGCGAGCAGTTCGGCGGACCAGGCTCGTTTGCCGACATCGAGCCACGACGTGCCGGCCGAATCCGACATTTCCGAAATGTGCTCGCTGGCGAGCCAGAGCCGCAAAAAGTCCTTCGGCAGCAGGACCTTTGCCACCTTGGCGAAAACAGCCGGTTCGTTGTTTTTCACCCAGGCCAGCTTCGGCGCGGTGAAGCCGGGAAAGACGATGTTGCCGGTCAGCTTGCGAAAGCGCGGGTCGGCATCGAGTACAGCCGCCTCGGCGTGGCTGCGTGTGTCGTTCCACAGGATGCAGGGACGCAGCACCTGGTCGGCGGCATCGAGCAGGGTGGCGCCATGCATATGGCCGGAAAGGCCGATGCCTTTGACCGCCGCGAGTTCCTTCGCATGCATGGACCTCAGCTCGGCGATCGCCGCTTCGCAGGCGCGGGTCCAGTCGGCCGGGTTCTGTTCGGACCAGCCGGGATGCGGACGCGACACGTCGAGCGACGCATGGCCGGAACCGACGATGCCCTGCGCCGCATCGATCAGCAGCGCCTTGACGCCCGACGTGCCGAGATCGAGGCCGAGATACATGTTTCCTCCCATGTCCGTCATGCCTGGCGGCGACGGTCTTCCTTGCTTCTCGTCCCGGTCTTGCGACACGGGCGGTGAAGATATCCCGGCAATCGTGCCGCCGGACAAGCTCCGGTCAACACGCGAAGATTTTTTCGACACTCGAAAAAATCTGGCCGGGGCAGTTTTTAAGGCAAGATTTAGTCTTGGTCAATTCGCCGCGAGAGCGGTTGCACGCCGTGAAAACAGTGCTGACAACGGGCTGTCCGGCCGTGCCAGTGCACGTTCCGACGCAAGCGCCCTCGCCAGCGCGCCATCATCGGAACGCAATGCCGCCTCGATCAGGGTCAGGTCGATGACGTCGCGTTGTGCGTGGCTGCCGCCGAAGCGATGGGCGATTGCCCGGATCGGCCGGATCAGGCGTATCGTCTCGGCATAATGGCCCTCGCCGAATGCCTTGATGGCGAGCGTCAGGGGATGGCCGACATCCCGGGTGAAACCGGCGTTGTCGTCTTTGCCCTGCATCGCCTCGCGCTGCGCCTCGAGCAAGCCGCTGGCCGGCGCTTCGAAGCCGGCGCCGACAAACGCCATCATTGCGTGGGCGTCGTTGAAGGCATAATGGCCGGCGCTGGCCTTGGGCGCCCAATTGGCGGCGAGTGTTGTCCAGCGCTCGCCGACATCGACGCCGCCGAGATGCAGCCGCCACAGGATCGCCGAGGCATCGACCATGTTGAGCGCCAGCGTCGAGCGCTCGCCATAGATCGGCCCGTCATAGAGCGCCAGCACCTCGTCGGTCTCGCCGAGATCATAATGGAACAGCGCCAGATGCCACCAATTGTGCACCTGCAGGAAGCTTTCCCGCGTCCACGCCTCGGGATTGGCGCGCATCCACAGAATGCCGTCCTTCTGCCGGCTCTGCATCTCCATGACATGGGCCACCGCATGCTGGGCCCAGCCGTCGCGCGGCTCGATGTCGACCGCCGTGCGGCCAAGCTTTTCGGCGCGCGCGTAGTCGCCCATCTCCTCCAAGCCAAAGGCCTGCATGCCGAGTATGGCGTGGTAGCCCGGCATGCCGCTCTGCCAGAACGGCAGCGCGCGGCCGATGCGGTCGCGCAGCATGCGCGCATTGCCGGTGAAGAAGTCGATCTGGTGGCCGGTCTGCAGCGCCAGCGCATCGAGCGGAAACTCGATGGCGATATCCTCCAGCACGCGGGCGGCCTCGTGCCAGCGTCCCTCCGCAAGGTGGCCAAGGGCGGCGACATGCGCCTGCTCGCGCGTCGTCGCGGCAAGCGGCAGCGCTGCCTCGTGACATGCCTTGGCCAGCGCCGTCGCTTCGCGCTCTGTGGCAAGGCCAAAGAGATAACCTTTGAACACATGCGCCATGACGAAGCCGGGATCGTCGGCGATTGCCCGGTCAACTGTACCGACCGGATCGCCGATGAAGCACTGCAACTCGCGCGCAGCCCGGCTGTAGGACGAGAGCCCGGCCTCCGTCGCGCCGGACAGTGTCAAGCCGAATGCATCGCTGACCGCCATGGTCTGTCCTCAGTTGCCCGATCGCATCGCCACCGTCGCGATCCCGGCGCCGACCAGCAGCGTGCCGCCGGTGCGATTGAAGATGCGGATCGCCTTCGGGTTGCGCACCACGTTGCGCGCCCTTGCCGCGATCAGCGCATAACCGAAGGCATTGGCGAAGGCGAGCGCCAGGAAGGTCATCTCGAAGATCAGCATCTGTGCCCAGAAATCCGCATGCCGGTCGAGGAACTGCGGCAGGAAGGCGACGAAAAACGTGATGCTTTTCGGATTGAGCGCGGTGACCAGCCAGGCATGCGCCGTCATTTTCGCCGACGATACCGCATCGGTGCGCGGTTCGGCCCTGAGCGCACCGCCGGCGCGAAACAACTTTATGCCGAGATAGATCAGATAGCCGGCGCCGATCACCTTCAGCACGGTGAACACGGTGGCCGACGCCGCCAGCAGCGCGCCGATGCCCAGCATCGACAGTGTCATCGCGGTGAAGTCGCCGAGCGCCACGCCGACTGCCATCGGCAGCGCGGTGCGCCAGCCCTGGCCGAGCGCATAGGACACCACCAGCAGGATGGTCGGGCCCGGAATGACCAGAAGGACTGCCGAGGCGGCGGCAAACGCGGCCCAGTTTTCGAAGGACATTTTCTTCTCCTTGAGCTCAAAGAAGAGGATAAATCCTTGGCCTCGCGAAGATGTAAAGAGGCAAAAATCGAAAAAGCCCCTCGTTAACGCGAGGCGGCCGGCCTTCACGCTTTTTCAACCATGATTGGTGAAAATGCCTGCGATCCGGCCGGACCGTGTTTCCCGCCGATAGCGTAGGGTTTGGGTAAATGCGTGAGTTGCCGCACGGTCTGTCGCTGCCGCATAATGGCGACGCAATCGAAACCGAAATACAGCTTTCCCGCCGCACGGTGCTGTCCGGCGCCGGTGCGCTGGCGCTGCTCGGCGTCGCCGGCTGCAGTCAGACGCTGGATCTGCCGTCGCTCCAGCTCGACGACGTGACCACCGGCTCGATCCGGCCGGTCCGTCCGAGCATCAGCGTCGACAAGAACATCACCAGCCCCAACGTGATGTACGCTTCGCTCACCGACGGTGGCTTCAATGTGCCGGAAGTGCCCTATCTCAAGGTCAAGCCGGAGTTCCGCCGCCAGATCGTCGTCGATCCGACCGGCGAGCAGCCCGGCACCATCGTCGTTCACTCGCAGGAGCGGCTGCTCTATCTGGTGCAGCCCGGCGGCGAGGCGATCCGTTACGGCGTCGGCATCGGCAAGGACGGATTCCGCTGGTCCGGCCGCGCCAACATCCAATACGGCAAGGAATGGCCGGTCTGGACCCCGCCGCCCGAGATGATCGCCCGCAGGCCGGAGCTGGTGAAATGGCAAAGCGGACAGCCGGGCGGCCTCGACAATCCGCTCGGCGCGCGTGCCCTCTACATCTATCAGAACGGCAGCGACACCGGTTATCGCATCCACGGCTCGCCCGAATGGTGGAGCATCGGCCAGGCGATGTCGTCGGGCTGCGTGCGCCTGATCAACCAGGACATCATCGATCTCTACAGCCGCGTCTCCAAGAAAAACCCGGTCGTCGTCTTCTGAACGGCGGCTTCGCTTTCAACGATCACTCTGCCGTTGCGCGATGCCGCAAGACAGGCGAATGTGCCTGCGATTTTCATTGCCCGGGAGACGTGAACAATGGCCGGAACTTTTGTCATCGCGCAAGGCGGCGGCCCGACCGCCGTCATCAACCAGACCGTGGTGGGCGCTGCGCTCGAAATCCGCAAGCGGCATCCCGGCGCCAAGGTCCTTGGTTCCATCCACGGCGTGCGCGGCATTCGTGACGGCAATTACGTCGATCTTTCCGCCATCCCCGAGGACCGCCTGCGGCTGATCGCGGCGACGCCGAGCGCCGCGCTTGGTTCGACGCGCGACAAGCCGGATGCCGCCTATTGCGATCTCATCCTCAATGGCTTGAAGAAAGCCGGCGCCGATGCCTTCATCTATATCGGCGGCAACGACACCTCGGGCACGCAGCAGATCCTGACCGACGCCGCCGGCGGCAAGATCGCCTTCGTGCACGCGCCGAAAACCATCGACAACGATCTCGAGGAGAACGATCACACGCCCGGCTTCATGTCGGCGGCCGAGTTCGTCGCTGGAGCATTCCTTTCGGTCGATCTCGATTTCCGCGCTCTGCCGGGCATCTATGTCGGCATCGTCATGGGGCGGCATGCCGGTTTCCTGACGGCCGCGTCCGCGGCATGGCAGCTCGATCAGGACAGCGGCCCGCATCTCGTCTACGTGCCGGAGCGGCCGTTCTCGGCGGCAGCTTTCATCGACGACGTGCGTGCCACGCTCGACCGCCACAAGCGCTGCATCGTTGCCGTCTCCGAAGGCGTCAGCACCGCCGACGGCAAGGCGCTGGTCGAAAGCCTTGTGCCGCCGGAAAAGCTGGAGCGCGACCAGCACGGCAATGTCAAGCTGTCGGGCAGCGACCTGCCGGCAGCCTTGGAGCGCGCGCTCGCCGAAGGATTGCCGGGCAAGCGGGCGCGCGTCGATGCGCTCGGCTATATGCCGCGCGGCTATGTCGGCGCCATCAGCGCGGTGGACGCGCAGGAGGCCTTCGACGCCGGCGCCTTCGCGGTCACGGTGGCCGACGAGGGCGGCGGTTCGGTGGCGCTGCAATATGACGGCAAGAAAACCGTGCTGAAGAAGGTGCCGCTGAAGAACGTCGCCGGCAAAACGCGCCATATGCCGGATGATTTCATGCTGCCCGATGTCAACCGGCTGTCCGATGCGGGGATGGCCTATCTGAAGCGGCTGGTCCCGCAAAAGTACAAGATCGGCAAGCCGTTCGTCTGATGCCGGCCTTGATCTGATGGACAGCTGGTTCAGCAAAACCATCGTCGATGCCAAGACGACGATGCTGACCGAGCCCTTGGTGCATGAATTCGTGCGCGCCAACATCTGGCATTTGCGCGGCCGCGATGTCGACCTGCTGGTCGACACCGGCATGGGGATCTGCCCGCTGGCGCCGCAGATCGACACGCCGGCCGGCAAGCCGCTGCTGGTCGTCGCCACGCATATCCATCTCGATCATGTCGGCTCGCTGCACGAGTTTCCGTTGCGGGCAGGGCCGAGCCACAGCGCCGCGCAGTTCGACAGCATGGATGAAGCGGTGACCTACGCCTACATGTTCCATGATCTGGAAGGCGCCGTCTCCAGGCTGCCGGCAAAGGGCTGGAAAGCGGCCGATTACAGGATTCAGCCGGCGCCGCTGACTAGGACCCTGGACGAGGGCGATAGGATCGACCTCGGCGGCCGCCAATTCCGCGTCCTGCATCTGCCCGGCCACTCTCCGGATTCGATCGCGCTGTTCGACGAGGCAGACGGCCTCTTCTTCGCCGGCGACGCCATCTACGACGCCATGCTGATCGACGACCTGCCGGATTCGGATCGCGTCGCCTATCGCCGCACCATGCAGCGCCTGCTCGACCTGCCGATCCGCATCGGCCATGGCGGCCATGGACCGAGCTTCGACGGCAGGCGAATGCGCGAGATCGCCACCACCTATCTCAGCCGGACCGACGGGAAAGGCGAATAGGAGGCCTCTGCTGAAGCGGCGCAAATCTGAAGCGATTTGTCTTGGGTAGCTATTTTGTTCTTGCTTTGTGCCGGCAGCTATGCTACTAATCTGGGTATGGTGCTGATTCGCCCCAACGATCCGCCGCAAGGCGGGTTTTTGTTTTCGGGTTTCGGCGCCAGCCCGGCACGGCGGTTGCCAGCCGGAAATTAAATCTTCGTAATATTATCTGGAAACGACGATCGGTGCCCTAAATGCGGGGCTGTCGATCCGGTCGGCTGCCGTGACAGGCGAGACAGGCAAGGCCGACGACCGACGCGCCGGTGAATCGTTCCGGTGACGGAACGTTGTGGCTTCACCAATCTCTCGCCCGGACAACGGCCATGTCACCAATCCAGACCCTTCGCAGACATCGCGTCGCCGCTCTGCTGGGCGCCGCGCTGGTTGTCAGCCCCTTCGCCCTGCCTCTCGCTCCCAGGCTGAATGATGTCCTGGCGGCAACAGTCACCCCTCCCGTCACCGGCATGACGGCGCCGAGCGGCTCGTTCGCGCCGGTCGTGGCGGCGGACAAACCGGCGGTGGTGACCATCACGACGGTCATGAAAGCTCAACAGCCGGACACCATGAGCGACGCCTCGCCGTTTGGCGGAACCTCGCCTTTCGACGACTATTTCCGCCATTTCTTCGATGACCAGGGACAGCCCGCCCCCAAAACACCGCCGGAGCAGGCGCCGCGCACCGAGGCCCTCGGCTCAGGCTTCATCGTCGGCGCCGACGGCACCATCGTCACCAACAATCACGTCGTCGACGGCGCCCAGTCGATCAAGGTGACGCTCGACGACGGCACCGAGCTTCCCGCCAAATTGATCGGCCATGACGCCAAGAACGATCTTGCCGTGCTCAAGGTCGAGGCCGGCAAGCCCTTGCCGACCGTCAAATGGGGCGATTCCGATAAGCTCATGCCGGGCGACCAGGTGCTCGCCTTCGGCAATCCTTTCGGCCTTGGCACCACGGTCACGGCCGGCATCGTCTCGGCGCGCGGCCGCGACCTGCACAGCGGGCCGTTTGACGACTTCATCCAGATCGACGCGCCGATCAACCGGGGCAATTCCGGCGGCCCGCTGACGGATGTGAACGGCAATGTCGTCGGCATCAACACGGCGATCTTTTCGCCGAATGGCGGCAGCGTCGGCGTCGGCTTCGCCATCCCCTCGGACCAGGCGCAAAAGGTCGTCGCCAAGCTGATGAAAGGCGGCTCCATCCAGTACGGTTATCTCGGCGTCCAGATCCAGCCGGTGACGCCTGACATGGCGAGCGCCATCGGCCTCGATCACCCCGCCGGCGTGCTGGTCGCGCAGGTCAGCGACGGATCGCCGGCCGCCAGGGCAGGCATCGAGACCGGCGACGTCATCACCAGCTTCGCTGGCCAGGACATAAAGGATCCAAGGGATCTGTCGCGCGCCGTCGCCGACGTTGCGCCCGGCACGAGGGAAACCCTCAGTGTCTGGCGCAAGGGGCAAAGCCTGCAGATCTCCGTCGAGGTCGGGCGCAACGAAGACGACATGGCAACGGGATCGGTGACAGGCGATCAGGGTCAGCCGTCGACGGAGCAGGGCTTTCGCGCACCGGCGCTCGGTCTCGGCCTGATGGACGTCACCCCGGATGTGCGCCAGGCAATGAACCTGGCAGGCAACCAGCACGGCGCACTGGTCGAGCGCGTCGACCCGAACAAGGCGGCATCGGCTTCCGGCATCCAGCCCGGCGACATCATCGTCACCGTCGACCAGCATCCGGTGAGGAGCGCCAGGCAGGCTAACCAGGCGATTGTGCAGGCTGCCAAATCTGGCAAGAAATCGGTGCTGCTGCTTGTCGAGCGTGGCGACGCCCAGATGTTTGTCGCCGTGCCCTTCGCCAGTGGCTGAAGCAGACGGCGCGCTGCCAAGGTCGATGTAGAGCATTGCCGCCAGGCCGGAGCCAAGATTTCGGTTGCCCGCGGGCGCGTCTTCGAGAAAACTGACAAAGGTCGATTGGACCTTGCGCAAACGGATATTCTCGATGGTTACCCGAGGCTTCTCTTCCGGACGAAAGCCGCCGACGGATACGGATGCACGTATCCCGCCGGGGCAATATCTCGAGCAAGGTTTCCCGGTCCTGTCGGCCGGCCCGACGCCGCATGTGCGCACCGAGGATTGGTCGTTCACGCTTAAGCATGGGCCGCGGCCAATCAAGAAGTGGCACTGGGCCGAGTTCAACGCGCTGCCCTTGACCAAGATGACGCGCGACATCCATTGCGTCACCGCATGGACCAAGTTCGACACGGCGTGGCAGGGCGTGCTGGTCGACGACATCCTTGCCGACGCCGGCATCGAGCCGCCCACTGCCTTCACGCTGGCGCTGGGTTTCGACGGCTATTCCACCAATGTGCCGACGAAGGATCTCACCGGCGGCAAGGCGATGGTGGCGCTGCTTTACGAGGGCAGGCCGATCACCCCCGACCATGGCGGCCCGGCACGGCTGCTCGTTCCGCATCTCTATTTCTGGAAATCGGCCAAATGGCTGAACGGGTTGCAGTTCACCGAGCGTGACGAGCCGGGTTTCTGGGAGTTGCGAGGCTATCATATCTATGGCGACCCGTGGCGCGAGCAGCGCTACACGAACGATCCATGAGCGGCGACGCACCGGCGGCGCAGTCGCCCTGGCAGACGGTCACCATCACCCGCATCCAAAAGCGTACGCCGCGCGTCACCAGCTTTTTCCTGCAGCCCTCGCGGCCCTTCGCTTACCGGGCCGGACAGCATGTCGACGTCAGGCTGACTGCACCTGACGGCTATCAGGCGCGCCGCTCCTACTCCATCGCCTCGGCGCCGGAGACCGGCGAGACCATCGAGCTGGCGATTGAAAAACTCGAGGACGGCGAGGTCTCGCCATTCTTTCACGAGATCGCGGCGGTGGGCGACGAGGTCGAGTTGCGCGGGCCGCTCGGCGGCCATTTCGTCTGGTCCGACGGCGATGGCGGACCGCTCCTGCTCGTCGGCGGTGGGTCGGGCGTGGTGCCGCTGATGTCGATGGTCCGTCACCGGGCGATGCGGGGATCGCTGGTCGCCGCCGCCCTGGTGTTTTCGGCGCGGGTCTGGGACGAGGTGGTCTTTCGCGACGAGTTGATCGACCTCGCCGAGCGCCGGGATGGTTTCGACCTGGTGCTGACGCTGACGCGCGAGCCGGCCCGCCGTCCGGCGGATTATGCGCGGCGGATCGACGCCGCGATGATGGTGCAAGCCATGACGAGGCTGCCCGCGCCGCTGAAGCTCGCCTTCGTCTGCGGCTCGAACGCATTCGTGACGGCCGCCGCCGAGGCACTGATCGATGCCGGCGTGCCGGCGGCACTCATCCGCACCGAACGCTACGGGGTCTGACCCGGTTCTGCTTGCCCGGTTGCTGCCTTCGCCGGCCGGCATAAATGGGCCGAAAACAGGCAGAACGGCGAGGCCGCGTTTGGCTGAAATGGTTAACGATTCCATAAACAACCCCTGCTGCTACTTTTATCGGTTTTAAAAAATCGAACCGAACGGTTCGTTTCTGTTGACAATGCGTGCAGGACGCTGTGAACGCTGCCTCTCCAAGTCACCTTGCAGCCAGACCGATGCTACGGGCTATCCACCTGATATTTATAAATAAAATTGTGGCGAAGGGAATCTCTGGCACAATTTCAAGGTGTAGATTCTTGGTCCACACCAAACAACTTCGTGATTGGAAACTGGCCATTGGCTTTCCCACATCGGGGCTGTCCGAACGACGCGAATTCCTCCCAAGACACGCCGCTAGACGGACCGAAAACTAAGATACTGGAGTACTAAAATGAAAAAGATCGCTCTTGCCGCCGTCGCCGTTTTGGCCATCACCGGCAGCGCCTTCGCTGGCAGTGACAACTTTGGTTCCAATGGTGCGAACCAGCCTGCCGCTTCGGTCGACAGCTCGTACACGGCTTCCATTCAGAAGCCGGTTCATGCTGACAAGCAGCCTGTCCAGGGCGCCGACCGTAACCTCTTCGGCAACAACTAACAGCCGATCCCAGTATCAGGGCGGCGGGCATATCCGCCGCCCGGGATCTGAAAAAATTCAGGAGTATTAAAATGAAAAAGATCGTTCTTGCTGCCGCCGCCGTTCTGGCCATCACCGGCAGCGCTTTCGCCGCTAGCGACAATTATGGTTCCAACGGTGCCAACCAGCCTACCGCTTCTGTCGATAGCTCGTACACGGCTTCCGTCAAGACGTCGGACCAGGCTGAAAAGCAGCCGGTCGTCCAGGGCGCCGACCGCAACCTCTTCGGCAACAACTAACAGCCGATCCCACCATCAAGGCGGCGGCATGCCCGCTGCCGGGACCCGAGAAATTCAGGAGTATTAAAATGAAAAAGATCGTTCTTGCTGCCGCCGCTCTCTTGATTGCCGCCGGCAGCGCCTATGCCCGCAACGACAATGTTGGCGGCACCGACATCAACAAGCAGACGACCGTCAACGTCGACAAGACGCAGACGTATTCGGTGCGTGACAGCAACTCGCCGATCTACAAGCTGCTGAATTCGTCTGGCGATGTGCCTAAGTCCGCGCCTCAGGGCGCCGACCGCAACCTCTTCGGCAACAACTAACAGCCGAACTGGAATTAAAAACAAGAGCGGCGGGCCATGCCCGCCGCTCTTGTCTTTTGCATGGCGGAAAAACGCCTGCTTCAAGCCGCCTTTGCTTCTGCTTCATGGAGCGCGAAAGAGCGCCCGTCCGCGTCGAAAATATGCAGGTCGCCGGCGTCAGCCGTCAGCCGCAGCGTCGCTCCGCGCTTGACCTCGACATTGCCCGGCAGCTTGGTCACCAGCGGCAGGTCGGCGCGGCCGATGTCGACATAGACGAGTTGGACCTCGCCGAGCTGCTCGACATAATCGACCGTGCCTTCGAACAAATAGTCGGCGCCAGTGGCAATCATCAGATCCTCCGGCCGCACGCCGAAGCTCACCGCAGCGCCTTTCGCCGAGACAGGCGTTGCGATCGGCACCGTCGCCTTGCGGCCGCCGACATGGCTGACGACGGTGGGGTTGCCGGTCCTGTCGATCGTTGCCGGCAGGATGTTCATCGCCGGCGAGCCGATGAACTGGGCGACGAACAGATTGCCGGGCCGCTTGTAGAGCTCCATCGGCGTGCCGACCTGTTCGATATGGCCTTCCTTCAGCACTACGATGCGGTCGGCCAGCGTCATCGCCTCGACCTGGTCGTGGGTGACGTAGATCATCGTTGTCGCCGGCATCGATTCCTTGAGCTTGGCGATCTCGATGCGGGTGGCGACACGCAGCGCCGCGTCGAGGTTGGATAGCGGCTCGTCGAACAGGAAGACCTTGGGATTGCGCACGATGGCGCGGCCGATGGCGACGCGCTGGCGCTGGCCGCCCGACATCGCCTTGGGCAGACGGTCGAGATATTTGGTCAGCTGCAGGATCTCGGCCGCCTGGCGCACCCGCTTGTCGATCTCGGCCTTGCTTTCCTTGCCGATCTTCATCGAGAACGCCATGTTGTCGTAGACCGTCATGTGCGGATAGAGCGCATAGGACTGGAACACCATGGCGATGCCGCGTTTCGACGGCGGCACGTCATTGACAATTTCGCGGTCGATCTTGAGCTCGCCCGAGGTGATTTCCTCCAGCCCGGCGATGCAGCGCAGCAAGGTCGACTTGCCGCAACCAGACGGACCGACGAAGACGATGAATTCGCCCGACTTTATGTCGAGGTCGACGCCGTGCAGAATGTTGAGATTGCCGTATGATTTCTTCACTTGCCTTAGCGTGACATCGGCCATGGTACGTACCCTCCAGTTCTTCCTTGAATTCAGTCGATACGCCCGAACCAGGCGCCGTAGCCGCCGAGGCGGATAGTGCCGGCGCCAGTCTGTCCCGAAAACCCGTGTCCCGGCAAGGGCTGCAGTGAGCGGCCGCCAAGATCGACTTCGGCCGGCTTTGCGCCGAGATTGAAGGCGCAGACGATCTGCTCGTTGCCTTCGCGGCGCGTGAAGGCGACGGTGTCACCGTCGCTTTCGATGAACTCGATATCGCCCTTGGCCAGTGCCGGATGAGCGCGGCGGAAAGCCAGGAAGCGCCGGTAGTGCTCGAGCAGCGAGCCGTCGTCGCCTTGCTGCACATTGACCGCTTGCGCAAGGTGCTTGCTGGGCACCGGCAGCCAGGGCTTTGCCGTCGAGAAGCCGCCATTGCGGGCAGCGCCGTCCCAAACCATCGGCGTGCGGCAGCCGTCGCGGCCCTTGAATTCCGGCCAGAAGCGGATGCCGTATGGGTCCTGCAGATCCTCGAAGCTGAGTTCAGCCTCGCTGAGCCCGAGCTCCTCGCCCTGATAGATACAGACCGAGCCGCGCAACGACATCAGCAGCGCCGAGATCACCTTGAGGTAGGCGGTCGGGTCGGGCTCGCCGGCTGCCCAGCGCGAGGCAGGGCGCATCACGTCATGGTTGGAGAAGGCCCAGCACGACCAGCCGTCGCTGGCCACCTTGCCGAAGGTTTCCAGCACCGAGCGTACCTTTGCCGCGCTGATCTTCTCCGGCGCCAGGAAGTCGAAGGAGTAACACATATGCACGCGCTTGCCGCCTGCCGTGTAGGCCGCCACTACTTCCAGCCCACGCTGCGAATCGCCGACCTCGCCAACCGCGGCCGTCGCCGGATATTCGTCGAGCAAGGCGCGGAAGCGTTCAAGGAAGCCGAGGTTTTCAGGCCGGCTCTTGTCGTAGAGATGGTCCTGGTAGTTGTAGGGGTTGACGGCAGGCGCCGTCTGGTCGTTGCGCTGCTCGGGCGGCAGCGGCGGATTGTCTTCCAAGCCTTGGCTGTGGAAATAGAAATTGATGGTATCGAGGCGGAAGCCATCGACGCCGCGCTCCAGCCAGAAGCGGGTGACGTCGAGCAGCGCGTCCTGGACCGCGCGGCTATGGAAATTGAGGTCGGGCTGCTCGGCCAGGAAATTATGCAGATAATATTGCTGGCGGCTGGTGTCCCACTGCCAGGCCGAGCCGCCGAAGATCGACAGCCAGTTGTTGGGCGGCGTGCCGTCCGGCTTGGCATCCGCCCAGACGTACCAGTCGGCTTTTGGATTGCTGCGGCTCGAACGGCTTTCCTTGAACCAGGGATGGATGTCGGCGGTGTGCGAGAGCACCTCGTCGATCATCACCTTGAGACCAAGCCGGTGCGCCTCGGCGGTCAGCGCGTCGAAGTCGGCCAGCGTGCCGAACATCGGATCGACGTCGCAATAATCCGACACGTCGTAGCCAAAATCCTTCATCGGCGATTTGAAGAATGGCGAGATCCAGATCGCGTCGACACCGAGCGAGGCGATGTAGGGCAGCCGGCCGATCATGCCCCTCAGGTCGCCGATGCCGTCGCCGTTCGAATCCTGATAGCTGCGCGGGTAGATCTGGTAGATCACGGCACCTCGCCACCAGTCGCGATCTGTAGCGAGATCGGGCTTCGGGGTGGCCTTCAAAGCGGATTGCATGATCTCAACCTCCTTTCACCGAGCCGGCAAGCAGCCCGCGGACGAAATAGCGCTGCAGCGAGAAGAACACGATCAGCGGCACGATGATGGTGACGAAGGCCGATGTCGTCAGGATCTCCCAGTCGCCGCCGCGCGAACCGAGCAACGCATTGAGCTTGGCGGTCAGCACGATCTGGTCGCCCTCGGTACCAAGGAAAACCATCGCCACCAGCAGATCGTTCCACACCCAGAGAAACTGGAAGATGGCGAACGAGGCCAGCACCGGGAACGACAATGGCAGCACGATCTTGACGAAGATCTCGAAATCGCTGGCGCCGTCGATGCGCGCCGATTCCATGATCTCGCGTGGCAGGCCGGCGATATAGCTCCTCAGGAGATAGATGGCGAAAGGCAGGCCGAAGCCGGTATGCGCCAGCCAGATGCCGAGATAGGTCTTCGACGGCACGCCGAAGAAGCTGCCGACGCCGTTATAGAGCTTCAACAGCGGGATCAGCGACATCTGCAGCGGCACGACCAGGAGGCCGATGATGACGGCGATGAGCAGGGCCCGGCCGGGAAAGCGCATCCAGGCCAGCGCGTAGGCGGCGAACGCGGCGATCAGGATCGGGATGACGGTCGCCGGAATGGTGACGGTCAGCGAGTTCATGAAGGAGCGACCGATGCCTTCCGAAAACAGCACCGTGTCGTAATTGTCGGTGGTGAATTTCGGCGGCGCCGACGAGGCGTAATAGACGCGCTGGCCGCGTTCGCCTTCGAAAGCCTTCGGCGAGGTCATGACGAAACTGCCGTCGGCATTGAGCTGCAAGGTCACGCCGTCGCCGAGATCGGCTGTCGTGCTGGCGGGATATTGCGTCGGCGCTGCCGACTTGACGCCGAAGGCGCTGATGTTGCGGGCCGGGCCGTCGCCGAAGATATTGCCTTGCAGGACGAACTTGCCGTCCTTCTCGACCTGCGCCGAGGCGGGCGGCAGCCGTCCGGCTTCCGTCTGGCTGGAACTGGTGAACGAGTTCCACCAGCCCGAAGCGATGATCTGGTCCTTGTCGCGCAGCGACGAGACCAGAATGCCGAGCGTCGGGATCGTCCAGATCGCGACGAAGATGAAGACGGCGATATGGACGCCGAAACGGCTGAAAAAGGACTTTCCGGTCGACGCGGCCATCTCAATGTCCTTCCGTCTCTTTGTTCGCCTGGCGGATGTTCCAGACCATGATCGGAATGACCGCGATCATGATGATGATGGCGATGGTGGCGCCGCGACCGAAATCGCCGCCGCCGCGGAACATCCAGTCGAACATCAGATTGGCCAGCACCTGGCTGTTCCACTGGCCGTTGGTCATGGTCAGCACAATGTCGAAAACCTTCAGCACCAGGATGGTGATGGTGGTCCAGACGACGGCGATCGTCCCCCAGATCTGCGGCACCATGATCTTCCAGAAGATCTGGAAAGGGTTGGCGCCGTCGATGACGGCGGCTTCCAGCGTCTCTTCCGGAATGCCGCGCAAGGCCGACGACAGGATGACCATGGCAAAGCCGGTCTGGATCCAGATCAGGATGACCATCAGGAAGAAGTTGTTCCAGAACGGCAGCGATATCCAGACCTGCGGCTGGCCGCCGAAATACTGGATGATGGCGTTGAGCAGACCGATCTGCGTCTGCCCGTCGCCGCGATACTCGTAGATGAATTTCCAGATGACGCTGGCGCCGACGAAGGAGATGGCCAGCGGCAGGAAGATCAGGCTCTTGGCGATGGTGCCCCACCAGATCTTGTCGGTGAGCACGGCGATTATCAGCCCGAGGAAGGTGCAGGCGGCCGGCACCACCGCCAGCCAGATGATGTTGTTGAGGATCGAGTTGCGGAACTCGCGGTCGCCGAACGCCCATTGATAGTTGGCCAAGCCGACGAAATGGCCGCCGCCGCGATCGAGGAACGACAGCCTCAGCGTCTCCACCACCGGGTAGATCAGGTAGATGGTGAGGATGATCATCGCCGGCCCGACGAACAGCCAGGGTCGGATCACCCCCTGCCGGCGCAGATTGTTAATCGCCGCCTTGCCGGAAACGCCGCGTGCCGGAAAGATTGTGTCGAGTGCCTTGTTGGCGCCCCAGAAATAGGCGACGCAGCCGCCCACGCCGATGATGATGACGAATATCGCCGAAAAAATCTGAGCCGCCATGGGTCCCTCCCCCTGCGCACGGATCCGCCAGTCGAGAATGGCTTTGGCGACGGGATCATGCGCCGATTCAGTTGTCTGGAGCGCGACCAGCCGAAAAGCAGGTCACTGGGCGCGCGTCATGCCGGAATGCGTTGTGCTCACGACAATCGACGCGACGCCAAGCACCGGATAGGATCCGGGCCGTTTGAGGCCCGGACCGCATCAGATTGGGAACTCAAGCCGGCCGCTTACTTGATCGCGTCCCAGCTTTTCTGGATGTCGGTGGCGACGTCCTGGGCGGACTTGCCGCCGACCAGGTCGATCATGCCGGTCCAGAACGCGCCGGCGCCGATCTTGCCCGGCATCAGGTCGGACCCGTCGAAGCGGAAGGTCGAGGCGTTGGCCAGGATCTCGCCCTGCTTCTTCAGCGCGTCGCTGGCATAGGCGTCCTTGTTGACCGACTTGAACGGCGTCACGAAGCCGCCCTGTGCCATCCAGATCTCATGAGCGAGCGGCAGCTTCAGGAATTCGATGAAGGCGCGCGCTGCCTTGGAGTCCTTGGTGATCATGGCCAGCGTGCCGGCGCCGAGCACCGGAGTGCCGAGCTCGGGCTTGGAGGCGTAGGGCGGGTAATAGAAGAAGTCGGCATCCTCGCCGATCTTGGTGCCTTGCGGGAAGAAGGTCGGGATGAACGATGCCTGGTGGTGCAGATAGCATTTCGGCGGCACCGAGAAGAGGCCCTTCGGGCTGTCGCGGAAATCGGTCGCCGCAACCGCCTTGGCGCCGCCCTCGACCATCTTGTCGTCGGTCGCGATCTTGCCGAAAATGTCGATGGCGTTGACCACGGCCGGATCGTTGAACGGAATTTCGTTCTTCACCCATTTGTCGTAGGTCTCGGGCGTCTGGGTGCGCAGCATGATGTCTTCGACCCAGTCGGTCGCCGGCCAGCCGGTGGCGCCGCCCGAACCAAGCCCGATGCACCATGGCGTGCCGCCGTCGGCGATGATCTTCTTTTCGAGCTCGGCAAGCTCTTCCTGCGTCTTCGGCACCTTGTAGCCGGCTTCCTCGAAATTGTCCGGCGAGTACCAGACCAGCGACTTCACGTCGGCCTTATAAGGAAAGGCGAAGAAGCCGGGCTTGCCGTCCTTGTCCTTGAAGGTGCCGAGGTCGACCCAGGATTGGCCGGCGCCGTAATTGTCCTTGACCCAGTTGGCGGTGTCGTCGCCGAGCGGCGTCAAAAGGCCCTTCGATGCCAGATCCTGGATCAGGCCCGGCTGCGGCAGCACGGCGATGTTGGGCGGGCTGCCGGCCTGCGTGTCGATGACGATCTGCTGCTCGTAATTCTCCGACGAGGAGTACTTGATCTCGGCGCCGGTGGCTTCGGAGAAGTAATCGAGGACGGTGCGGATAAGCCCTTCGTCCTCGCCGCGCCACGGTCCGAAGATCGTCAGCGTCTCGCCCTTGAGGTCGACCTTCTTGAGCTCTTCGTAGTTGGCCCAGTTGAAACGGGGATCTTCGCCCGGCTTGAACTTCAGTTCGGCTTGCGCGGGCATGGCCAGGGCTAGCGTGGCAAACGCGGCGCCCAGCAGAAGCATTTTCTTCATCGGTATTCCCTCCCAGTGGTGACAAACACCGAACGAAACCTCCATTCCGTCCGCCGGCGCTGCAGGACTGTGACTCAGTCGGAAAGGAACTGCAACCTTTCGCAGAGTCTTCCAAAGCGCTTTGGTCATTTTGATCTCGCCACTGAATTGATCGCGAGTCAAGAGGAAGCCGGCTTAATCGATTTAATTTCTGCAGTCGAGTGCCGGCGAAAGTGCGCTGCAGCACAGTTTTCTGGCGGTGCAGCAGCAAATTCGGCTTCAAACCGGTCCGAACCGTGCGTATGGTCATCACGCTCGGCAACTCGGTTCGTAGCGGCCAGATCGATTCAGATTAGAAGCGCTTTGAGGTTGGAGGCCTCCGGTGAACCTCAAGCAGCTCTCCCACATGCTGGCGCTTTCGCAGACCACGGTGAGCCGCGCATTGAACGGCTACCCGGAAGTCAACGAGGAAACGCGCCGGCGGGTGATGGATGCCGCCAAGCGTCACGGCTATCGCCCCAATCCGAGCGCGCGCCGGCTGGCGACCGGCAAGACCGGCATGATCGGCTATGTGCTGCCGACGGGAACGACCGTCGATATCGACCCGCATTTCGTCGAGTTCCTGTCCGGCCTCGGCGACTATGCGCGTTCGCACGAGCTCGACCTGGTGCTGTCACCGGCCGATGCCGACGACCAGGAGACGACCTACCGGCGCATTGTCGCCAACCGGCAGGTCGACGCGGTCTATATCTCCTCGCCGAGGCCGGCCGACCGGCGGGTGGCACTCGTCAATACGCTCGGCATTCCCTTCATCGTCCACGGCCGCAGCGAAGGCTTCGATTTCGACTACCCCTTCACCGACATCGACAATGAGGGCGCCTTCCACGAGGCGGCGCGGCTACTCGTCCAACTCGGTCACAGGCGGCTGGCACTGATCAATGGCGATGATCGCGAGACCTTCGCCATCCATCGCGAGCGCGGCGTGCGGCGCGCGCTTGCGGCAAGCGGCCTTGTGCTTCGTGATCAGCATGTCTGTTCCCTCACCATGACCGAGGAGAACGGCTACCGCGCCGCCAGGCGTCTGCTGGAACAAAGCGACGCGCCGACGGCGATCGCCTGCTCCAGCCTGATCATGGCGCTCGGCGTGGTGCGGGCGGTGCGCGATCTCGGCCTGACCATTCCGGGCGACCTGTCGCTGATCGCCCATGACGACGTCTTTCCCTGGCTGAAGCCGGAAAATTTTTCGGTGCCGCTGTCGACGACACGTTCGTCGATCCGCCTGGCCGGCGCACGCATCGCCGAACGGCTGGCGGCGCGGATTTCCGGTCTGGAGGAGGGCGCTCGCGGCGAGGTCTGGCCGGTCGACCTTGTGGTCAGGGGATCGGTCGCCGGCGCGCCTGCCTAGGGGCATAACTCAATCACTCTGAACGACCAAAGTCGCCGTTGGGTGGCTGTTGGCCAGCACAGGCAATCGCCATGCGTCATGTCTCAGGCCGCGGACTTGAGGTGATCGATAAAGACGCGCAGCTTCGGCAGGACTTGGCGCTTGCCAAGATGGTAGAGAAAGACGCCCGGCGTCGTCGCAGCGATGTCGTCCAGCACCGGTCTGAGTTTTCCTTCGGCTATCGGACCTTCGGCGACGGGTCGAGGCGTCTGCGCCAGCCCAACGCCCTTTGTCGCAGCCCCGAGCAACGTTGGATAGTCGTGCGCGATCAGTGGGCCTGAGACGATCGCCTCGATAGCACCGTTGCCGTCGGCGAAGGTCCAGGGCGCGATGGCGCCGTTCGAGCGGCGCAAGCGTAGGCAGGCGTGGTGGCGCAAGTCGTCGACACGTTCGGGGTAGCCGTGGCGCTCGAGATAGTCAGGGCTGCCGACGACCACGAACGTGAACGGCGGCGTAAGCCGCACTGCAACCATGTCGGGCGCGATGAGCTGGCCGAGGCGGATGCCGGCATCGAACCCCCCGATCGCGAGATCGACCATCTCGTCGCTCGCGGCGATCTCCAGTTCGATCTCAGGATAGGCTTGGCAGAACGACGCGATCATCGGCTCCAGGATCAATGGCACGACGGCGCGGGGCACGGACAGGCGCAGCAGCCCGGTCGGCCGTTGGCCGACGTCGCGCGCAGCCTCGCCGGCCGCGGCGATCTCCTCGAAGGCAGGGCCGGCGCGCTCGAGGAAGCGCTGGCCGGCCTCGGTCAGACCGACGCTCCGCGTCGTGCGGGCGAACAGCGCCGCACCCATGCGGGCTTCCAGCGTGCGCACCGCCTGGCTCACGGCGGACGGCGTCACGCCGAGATCGGCGGCGGCACGGCGGAAATTGCGGTGCCTGGCGACAGCCAGGAACACCTCGACGCCCTCCAGTGCACCACGCCGGATTGTGTAGTCCTGCTTCATAGGTTGTTCTGATTACAGCGGATAGTCGGATTATGGAAGCGGGCTTAGGTAAGAGCTGCAAGCCAGGAGACATCTTGCCCAGGAGATATATTGCAATGACCGATGAACTTGATGGCGTGCGCGACCATTATCGCGCGACCGGCCTGACCGAGCGGCTGAAGATGGTACTGGCTGCCCTCGGCCCGGAGGATCAGCTTCTTACGCCCCAGCAATTGGGCACCCTCGACCAGTTTCACACCCGTGGGCTTGCCTCGACCGCCGAGATTGCCCAATTGGCGGGGATCGCGGCCGGCACGTCGGTTCTGGACGTCGGCTCGGGCGTCGGCGGGCCGGCGCGCTTTCTGGCTGCGACCTATGGCTGCCGGGTTACCGGCGTGGACCTCAGCGAGCCTTTCGTGGATGCTGCGCGCTATCTGACCGAGCGCACGGGACAAAGCGGGCAGCTGTCGTTTCAGACCGCCAGCGCATTGGAGCTTCCATTCGATGATAGCCGTTTCGACGTCGTGCTGCTGCAGCATGTGGCGATGAACATCTCCGACCGGGCGCGGCTCTACGGCGAGATCCGGCGCGTGCTGAAACCAGGCGGCAGGTTTGCCACCTTCGACGTCGTCTCGGCCATTGGCGAGCCGCACTATCCGCTGCCTTGGGCGCGAACGCCGGCGACGAGCTTCCTCCTCACAGCCGAAGCGACGGGCGAGGCGATCGAACCGGCCGGCTTCCGCGTGCTGGCGTGGCAAGACGACACCGAGACCGCCAAGGCCTGGTTCGCGCAACTGCGCGCATCCGGGCCGCCGCCTTCACCAAATCTCGGCGTGGTGATGGGACCGGACTTCGCTCAGCTTTCGACCAACCTGGGACGAAATCTCATGCAAGGCCGGCTCGGCGTCCTGACCGCGGTGTTCGAGGCCGTGTGAACCAACTGTTGGGAGGACGTCAGATGTCCACGGAAGTACTGTTTCAAACCCATCTCGTTCTGGGCTATGTCGCGTGGCTGCTCTGCTTCGGGGCGTATGTCTGGCCGTGGCTCAGGTCGATGGACCGGGTCGCGGCGCAACGCGCTATCGCTACGTTGCACAGCTTCCGCTTCTTCGGGCTCGTCTTCATGGTTCCAGGCGTCGTAAGCCCCAATCTGCCTGCCGATTTCGCCGTGTTCGCCGCCTACGGCGATTTCGCGACTGGCGTGCTGGCCATGCTGGCGCTGCTCACGGTGAGGATACGCCCGCTCTTCTGGTCGTTGGTCGTCGCCTTCAACGTCGTAGGGACGGTCGACCTCATCGTCGACTATTATCACGCCATTCAGATCGGCCTTCCTGCCCGCGCGGGGGAACTGGGCGCAACCTACGCGATCCCGATCATCTACGTACCGCTGCTGATGATCACGCACATCGCCGCGTTCTATTTTCTGGCACGTCCTCGGCAAAACGCGACTTGAGCGGGCTATTCTTTGGCCGCCTCGGCCGCCTTGGTGTCCAGCAGGCCAAAGCCGAAATCATTGTCCTGAAGCCGGAAAATTTTTCGGTGCCGCTGTCGACCACACGTCCGTCGATCCGCCTGGCGGGCGCACGCATCGCCGAACGGCTGGCGGCGCGCATTTCCGGCCTGGAGGAGGGGGCTCGCGGAGGTCTGGCCGGTCGACCTGGTGGTCAGGGGATCGGTCGCCGGCGTGCCTGCCTAAAGGTCAAAACTCGATCACTCCGGGCGACCGAGTTCGACCCAGAGCGGCCGTCCGACCCTGCGAGCCCGATGACGCGGGCCGACCCTTAGCAGGGAACGGACTGAAGAACAGCCGCGCTGCAGCAGCAAAGGAGATCGATCGCTTCCCCCATACCACAACCGCTATCGGCGGAGTACCGAATCGGCCGGCTGAGCCGTCGTTATCGGATCGGCATGACGATGCACAATCTTCCACAGACCATCTTCTGGGCGAAAGACGCTCGTCGCGCGTAACGCAAGAGGCGTGACATCGCTCCGACCGCCAACCTTGGACCTGAGCCGCTCCACTTCGACGATGTATGCCAGCTCAGACGTCACACACTTCGCTATGTTCTCGAAGCCGGTAGCGTCGCCGTCCCTGTAGTTCGATGCCGCTTGCTCCATCGTCTCAATGACCTGTTTCCATCCATGCGCGAAAGGGCCAAACGGATTGCCCAGTGTTACATCGTCTCGTTGGGAAAAGAGCTTCTTCGCTGGCGCGGGGTTTCCTTTCATGAACTCATCCAGAGCCAGGTGGTATTCTTCAACTGCTTGATCGAAGTCACTGGCGTCGAGGGACACGTCATCCTCCCTGTCGTTTCTATTTCTGATCAGGACTGGCGACCACAGGTCTACATTCTGTGTGCCCGCGGTGAAGCATTTTCCCTACTGCGGCGTAGTGCAGGTTGGCTTGGTCATTATAGCACGGCGTGAGACAAGTTTCGCGACAGCGTTGTGAGACGGCTCGGTAAATGGCCGCTCTCCACCGAGGCCGGTGGAAACCCGTCGCGATATCCTGAGCGTAGAATTCTGTCCTCGAATAATGCTGCTGCCCTTGAGAGCGTCGGCCAGAGTCGAGTTTTTACACGGCCTCCACCCTTCTCGGCCATTTGCGACAACCAACTGATTGAGCTTTGATAAGGCAGAAGCTTCAAACACGAGACTTAGTTCTTCGCCGCCTCGGCCGCCTTGGTGTCCAGAAGCCCAAAGCCGAAATCATTGTCGCGCCCCTTGGGCCCGAGATCCTTTGCCGTGGCGGCGAGTGCTTTCTCGACCCAGTCGGCGGAGCGGTCGGGCGCGGCATGCAACAGATTGGCGATCGCGCCGGTCACGATCGCCGCTGCAAAGGAGGTCCCGGTCACCACATCCGAGCCGGCGCCGCTCGGCGCCACCATCTCGACGCCGGGAGCGGAGATGAAGACGTAGGCGCCGCGATTGGCCTGCGGCATCAGCCCGTCCTTGGCATCGGTGGCCGTCACCGCGATCACGCCGTCGAAGGCGGCCGGATAACCATAGGGCGCCTTCGGCCCGTTATTGCCGGCGGCCGCGACCAGCACGGTGCCAAGCGCGCGCGCATTGCGGCAGGCGATGCCGAGCAGGTCGTTCTTCGGGCCGACGAAGCTCATATTGATGATGCGGACATCCTGCTCCGCCGCCCAGTCGAGCGCCGAAAGGATCACGTCCATGGTCGACTTGCCGCCCTCGAAGGCGCGGGCGTGATAGATCCTGGCGCCCGGCGCCATGCCTTTGAACGCGCCGGTGCCGGCGATCAGGCCGTCCACCGAAGTGCCGTGGTCGCGGGCCTTGATCGGCACGTCGGGCATGGCATCGAACTGCCCGGCAATAACGCCGGAAAGCGCCGGGTTGCTGTCGTCGATGCCGGTGTCGATGACGCCGACGCGGACATTCTCGCCGCTGGCCGCGTTGGCGTCGAGTGCGATGCGCTCGAACGCATAATTGACGATGCTGGCCGCCTGCTGCAGCGCATAGACATGGTTGGCCTCACGCCGCAAAATGCGGCCGTTGGCGGCAAGTTGCGCCAGCACGACGCCGACCGGGCGGCCATCGGGTATGCCGAAGCGCACCAGCGTGTTGCCGAGCAGCCGCGACTGCCGCTGCGAGCGTATTTCGAGGCCGAACGAGGCGGCGATCTGCTGGACCGCACCGGCATCGCCATTGATCGTGACCAGCACCTCGTCGGGCACGAAATCGCCGATCACGGCGCGCCGCGGCTCGGTTGCGACAAGATCGGTCGGCGCAACCACCGGACCGCCCGGCGCGGCAGCCTGTGTTGCCGGGGCGCCCGAAGGCGGAGCAGACGGCGGGGCCGCAGTATTGCCAGGAGGTATCGGCGCCCCGGTGACTGCGGTAGGATTGGGGAACAGGTCGACAATCAAGCCCGGAAGAAACACCGCGCCCGTCGTTCCAGGAGCCGGCGCTTTGCCGCCATCCTTCACGCCGCCGCCATCCTTGGCGCAGTCGGCGTTGGCAGCACTTCCCCGGTTCAGGCAGTCGATCTCAGCCTGGGTGAGGTTCGGGTCGTTGGTCTGGGCCATTGCGGACGCGGCGAAGATTGTGATCGCCGCCGTCAATCGAATGACCGCCTTAGCCGCCATCAGCCGGTTTCCTTCCCTCCAGGGCAGCTTCGGTGAAAGGCTGGGCGGCAATAAGGCCAAGCAGCTTCTGATAGTCGGCGGCGGTCTTGGCCGGAACGCCAAGGCGGAAGACGCCGTCGGCGGTCGGCCCGCCGGCGATCTTCAACTGGTTCTGGTCGAGAAAAGCGACGATGTCGGACAGCTTCGCATCCGGTTTGAACTTCACCAGTGCAAACGGCATTTTGGCCAGATCGTGCTCCGATCCGGCAATCTCGAAATCGCCACCTCTGTTGCCGGTCTGCACAAAGGATTGCGCGACGACCAGGGCCAGCAGCACCGTGGCCGCCGCCCAGGCGACGCCGGCGGGCACCGCCATGAAGCGGCTCCAGGCCTGCGCCAGCCAGGACGATGCCGCAGGCGCGCGGGCCGGGCCGGCCTCGGCGTCGAGCGCCCTGGCAAAGCGGCTGAGCGCATCGGCCGGCGGGCGGATTGCCTCGTTGGCGGCAGCGGTGCCGGAGAATTCGGCCTCGGCCTCGCCAAGTGCGGCCATCGCCGCCGGATCGCTCGCCAGCCATTCCTCGATGGCTTCGAGCTCGGTGCCCTCCAGCGAGCCGTTCAGATAAAACGGCAGCAGCATTTCCATTTTGTCGCGGCGCGACATTTTTTCAGCGGCGCTCATGGCCACCCCCTGTCGTAACCGGCGGCCTTGAGGGCTTCGCCGAGTTTCTTGCGGGCGTAGAACATCCTGGTCTTGACCGTGGCGACCGGGATGCCGAGTACCTCGCCGATCTCGCTCACCGATTGCCCGTGATAATAGGCAAGGTCGATCACCGTACGGTGCTCTTCCGGCATGGCATCGATGAAGCGTCGCAAGGCAGCGGCCTTGTCTTCCTTCATTGTCACGACTTCCGGCGTGTCGGCGCCGTCGGCGACCTGGGCCGCGTCATCGTCGTCGATCCAGTCTTCCTTCTTCTTGCGTAGCAGGGACAGCGCCTTGAAGCGGGCAATGCCGAGCAGCCATGTCGAGACCTCCGAGCGGCCCTCGAAGGCCGGCGCCTGCCGCCAGAGTTCGAGGAACACCTCGTTCGCGATATCGTCGGCCATCAGTTCCGATCCCGTCTGGCGTGCCACGAAGCGGTAGACCCGCGCGTGGTGGCGCATGAACAGGAGCCGCACGGCGGCACGGTCGCCCTTCGCGACCCGCTCGACGAGCGCGCGATCGGTCTCCGCGGCAGTCATCGCCGGTCGAGCCGCCTGGCTCCTGCCTTCTCTGTCGCTGATCGGCCCAAAAAGGTTCACCGCATCCGCCCGAGGAATTTTGCGGAGGCTAGCCGAAGAGCGGGAACGTTGCCAGAGGGGAGAAGAGGGCGCGCGCTCAGCTCAGAAATGGCTCGGCCTTCATTGTCGCCGGCACCGGCACGCCGAGACGCGCAAGCACCGTCGGCGCGAGTTGCAGCTGATCGAGCAGCGTATTGGCTTCCGGACCCTCGCCGGATCCGAAGTAGTAAAGTGCGAAATCCTGCATCTCCTCGTCGTGGCCGCCATGATGGCCGCGATTGGTCTGGCCATGATCGGCGGTGACGATCACCTCGTAGCCGGCCTCCCGCCAGCGCGGCAGGAAGCCGGCGAGCATGGCGTCCATTGCATAGACGGCATGATCCATCTCGTGGCAGTCATGGCCGAAGCGGTGGCCCATCGAGTCCAGCGTGCAGCTGTGCAGGATGCCGTAGTCGATGCCGTAGCGCCTGGTCAGCATGGTCAACGTCGCGAACAGGTCGACGTCGCTCGGCGTCATCTGGTTGCTGTCATTGTAGCCGGTCATGGTGTGGAACCGGCCATGGCTGATCGGCCCGCCCGGCTCGTCGAACTCCATGTCCTCCACCAGGTCGAACGGATAGCCCCGGAAGAATTCGGACCAGTAGGAATGGGTGACCGCACCCGTCTTGCCGCCGGCCTTCGTGACTTCGGAAAAAACGTCCGGCTGTTCGACGCGAAACCGGTTTTCGTTGGACAGGATGCCGTGCACTTGGGGCGGCACGCCGGTGTGGATTGAGGCATAGCAGGATGCCGAGGTCGACGGCAGCACGGAGCGCATCTTCCACACGCGCGCGTCGCCGGATTGCACCCAGCCTTCGAGATTGCCCATCAGCCGTCGCCAGTTCCGGTAAGGCACGCCGTCGAGAATGATGAGCAACAGTTTTGTGTCGAGCGCCATAGGCGGCTCCATGCGGTTTAGTCGGATAAGTCGGATCGTGCGCCTGGGGCCTGCCGTTCAATCCACGCCCGGACAGGATCGTCACGCGCAATGGCCGGCCCGCTAGTTCCCCGCGCTAGCCATGCGGCGTCCCTTGATCGCCTTTTCCAGCCAGCCGATCTCCATTTCGGGCACCGACGACAGCAAAAGATCGGTATAGGCATCGAAGGGTGGCGTCAGCACGGTGCTCTTGGCGCCGTAGCGCACCACTTCGCCGCGATACATCACGGCGATCGAATCGGCGATCGACTTGACCGTGGCCAGGTCGTGGGTGATGAACAGATAGGCGACGTTTTCCTCTTTCTGCAGCCCGAGCAGCAGCTCCAGTATGCCGTGGGCGACCAGCGGATCGAGCGCCGAGGTCACCTCGTCGCAGATGATCAGCTTCGGCTTGGCGGCGAGCGAGCGGGCGATGCAGACACGCTGTTTCTGGCCGCCGGAAAGCTCGGCCGGGTAGCGGTCGACAAAACCCTTGCCCATCTCGATCTTGTCGAGCAGTTCCGCGACACGGGCGTCACGTTGCCTTCCGCGCAGACCGAAATAGAATTCCAACGGCCGGCCGATGATGGTGCCGACCGTCTGGCGCGGGTTCATCGCCACGTCGGCCATCTGGTAGATCATCTGCAGTTGGCGAAGATCCTCTTTCGGCCGGTCGGCAAGCCGGTTGGCGAGCGGCCGTCCGTCGAAGGTGACGGTGCCTTGTTCGGGCGGCAAGAGGCCGGTGATGGCGCGCGCCAGTGTCGATTTGCCGGAGCCGGACTCGCCGACCACCGCCAGCGTCTGGCCCGGGAAAATATCGACCGAGACGTTCTTCAGCACCTTGATGTGACTGCGGCCATAGGCGGCGGTGATGTTCTTGACCGACAGGAACGGGCTCGTGCCGGGCTTCTGCTCCTGGTGTTCGATCTCATGCACCGAAACCAGCGCGTTGGTGTATTCCTGGCGCGGCTCCTTGATGATCTGGCGGGTGCCGCCCCATTCGACCAGCCGGCCATGGCGCAGCACCATGATCTCGTCCGAGACCTGCGCGACGACAGCAAGGTCATGAGTGATGTAGAGCGCCGCGACATGAGTGTCGCGGATGGCGTCCTTGATCGCCGCCAGCACGTCGATCTGCGTCGTCACGTCGAGCGCCGTGGTCGGCTCGTCGAAGACGATCAGGTCGGGCTCGGAACACAGCGCCATCGCCGTCATCACACGCTGCAGCTGGCCGCCGGACACCTGGTGCGGAAAGCGTTCGCCAATGCTTTCGGGGTTCGGCAGGCTGAGCTTCTTGAACAGCGCGACGGCGCGTTTTTCGGCCGCGGCCCGTGTCGCCCTGCCATGCAGCAGCGTCGCTTCGACCACCTGGTCCATCAGTCTGTGCGCCGGGTTGAAGGCCGCCGCCGCCGATTGCGCGACATAGCAGACCTCGCGACCGCGCAGCTTGCGAAAGCCCTCCTTGCCGCCTTTGAGGATATCCCGGCCGTTGAGGATGACCTCGCCGCCGGTGATGCGCACGCCGCCGCGGCCGTAGCCCATCGACGACAGGCCGATGGTCGATTTGCCGGCGCCGGACTCGCCGATCAATCCGAGCACCTTGCCCTTCTCCAGCGTCAGCGAGACATCGTGCACCAGCACGATGTTCTTCGGCGCCTCGCCCGGCGGATACACGGTGGCCTCGATGCGCAGATTGCGGATGTCGAGCAGCACGCCGGACTTCGGTTGCCCGGGCTTCGGTTGCTTGTCAGCCATTACCCGCGTCCTCCCTTCAGGCTTGTCGTGCGGTTGAGCACCCAGTCGGCGACAAGATTGACGGAAATCGCCAGCGCTGCGATCGCTGCCGCCGGAATGAGGGCGGCGCCTATGCCGAAGACGATGCCATCCTTGTTTTCCTTGACCATGCCGCCCCAATCGGCGTCCGGCGGCTGCACGCCAAGCCCGAGGAAGGACAGCGTCGACAGGAACAGCACGGCATAGATGAAGCGCAGGCCGAGTTCCGAAACCAGCGGCGACAGCGCATTGGGCAGGATTTCGCGGAAGATGATCCAGCCGCTGCCTTCGCCACGCAATTTGGCCGCCTCGACGTAATCCATGACGTTGATGTCGACGGCGACCGCCCTCGACAGGCGGTAGACGCGGGTCGAGTCGAGAATGCCCATGACCAGGATCAGTGTCACCAGATTGGATGGCAGCACCGAAAGCACGACAAGGGCCATGATCAGTGTCGGGATCGACATCAGGAGATCGACAAGCCGTGACAGCAGCGTGTCGAACCAGCCACCGAAAACCGCTGCCGAAAAGCCGAGGATGGCGCCGAGCGAGAACGACAGCGCGGTCGCCAGCACCGCGATGAACAGGGTGATGCGGGCGCCATAGATCATGCGCGACAACAGATCGCGGCCGAGATTGTCGGTGCCCAGCCAATGCGCCGCCGACATCGGTTCCCAAGGGACGTCGCTGACGATCTCTGCATTACCGTGCGGCGCGATCCACGGCGCGAAGATTGCCGCCAAGACGAACAGTGCCGTCAGCACGATGCCGATCAATGCCGGGATGGGGATGCGTTTGATGACGAGCATGCCCGACCCCTTCATTTCGGATGTCTGAGGCGCGGATTGGCGACAATCGCCGCTATGTCCGCGATGATGTTCAGGCTGATGTAGACGGCGGCGAAGATCAGCCCGACCGCCTGCACAACCGGCACGTCACGCTTGGTGACGTGGTCGACGAGGTATTGGCCCATGCCTGGATAGACGAAGATAACTTCGACCACGACGACGCCGACGATCAGGTAAGCGAGATTGAGCATCACGACGTTGATGATCGGCGCAATGGCATTGGGGAAGGCATGCCTGCGGATGACCGCGAAGGCCGAAAGCCCCTTGAGTTCGGCGGTTTCGACATAGGCCGACTGCATGACATTGAGGATCGCGGCGCGCGTCATGCGCATCATATGGGCGAGCACCACCAGGGTCAGCGCCGCCGCCGGCAGTGCGATGGCCTGAATGCGTTCGCCGAAAGGCATCCCGTCATAGACAGTGGAAATGGCGGGAAACCATTGATGTTGCACCGCGAAGAAAAAGACGAGAACATAGCCGACGAAGAATTCCGGGAAGGACGTCGAGGCCAGCGCCAGTCCCGAGATCAGCTTGTCGACCCAGCCATTGCGGTAGCGCACCGCGATCAGCCCGAGGATGATCGCCAGCGGCACCGCGACGACCGCCGCCCAGAAGGCGAGGAACAGCGTGTTCCACAGCCTTCCCTTGATCGAGGTTGCGATATCCTGACCGCTCGACATAGCCGTACCGAGATCACCGGTCAGGATGCCGCCGAGCCAACGAAAATAACGGATGTAAGCCGGATCATTGAGGCCGAGCTGCTCGCGCAGATTGGCGAGCGACTCCGGTGTCGCCGACTGCCCGAGAATGGCTTGTGCGACGTCGCCGGGCAGGATCTGGGTGCCGGCGAAGATCAGGACCGAAACGGCCAACAGAAGGATGATGCCCAGCGCAATGCGCTGGGCCACCAGTTTCAAGATGGGTGAGGACATATCCGCAAGGCCGGGCTCAGGCTTCGAGCCAGCACTTCGCGAGAGCATATCCGTTCATCAACTCCTGATGCGGATCATCCACCCAGCCGGCAACCTTGGCGCCCGTCGCGTCGATGAACTGATTGAACATCGGCAGGATCAGGCCGCCCTCGTCGCGCACCATCACAGCCATGTCGTGGTACATTGCCTTGCGCTTGGCCTCGTCGAGCTCGGCGCGAGCCGCCAGCACCATCTTGTCGAAATCCGGACGCTTGAACCGTGTGTCGTTCCAGTCGGCCGTCGACAGATAGGCGGTAGAGTACATCTGGTCCTGCGTCGACCGGCCGCCCCAGTAGGAGGCGCAGAAGGGCTGCTTGTTCCAGACTTCCGACCAGTAGCCGTCGCCCGGTTCGCGCTTGATCTCCAGCTTGATGCCGGCCTTGGCCGCGCTTTGCTGGAACAGCTGTGCGGCGTCGACGGCACCGGGGAAGGCGACGTCCGACGTCCGGAGCAGGACGGCACCGTCATGGCCCGATTTCTTGTAGTGGAACTTGGCCTTGTCGGGATCGTATTTGCGCTGCTCGATCTCGGTGAATAGCGGGTACGATGCATTGATCGGGAAGTCGTTGCCGAGCGAGCCATAGCCACGCAGCACCTTGTTCAGCATCTCCTCGCGGTCGATCGCCAGCTTCAACGCCATGCGCAAATCGTTGTTGTCGAACGGCGCGGTGTTGCAGTGCATGATGAAGACGTAGTGGCCGGGTCCCGAATGGTTGCGGATGGTGACGCCGGGCACGCGCTTGATCAGATCGACGATCTTCGGCTCGACGCGGTTGATCATGTGGACCTGGCCGCCCTGCAGGGCCGCCGTACGCGCCGTGGCGTCGTTGATGACGATGATCTCGATCTGGTCGGCATGGCCCATCTTGTCGCCCTGCCAGTAGTTGGCGAAGCGCTCGCCGCCATGGCGCACGCCGGGCTCGTTGGTGGTGACCTTGTAAGGACCCGCCGAGATGCCGGCATCGGCCTTGTCCTTGCCGCCATTCGGCTGAATGATCAGGTGATAGTCGCTAAGCAGGTAGGGCAGGTCGGCATTCGGCTCCTTCAGCGTCAGCACCACTTCCTTGCCGCTGGCCTTGATGCTCTCGATGCCTTTCATGTAACCGAGCGCGCCGGACTTCGACTTCTCGTCCGAATGGCGTTCGAGGGTGGCGGCCACGTCCTCTGCAGTCACTTTCTTGCCGTTGTGGAACTCGACGCCATCGCGGATCTTCAGCGTCCAGGTCTTGGCGTCGTCCGACGAGCCGATCTCCTCGGCAATGCGGTTCTCGAGCTTGCCTTCGGGAGACAGCTCGACGATCAGTTCGCCCCACATCTTGCCGAAGGCGAACGGCACCTGCGTCATGAACAGCGCCGGATCGAGGCTGTTGGTGGATTCGCCACCGACCAGGCCGGCCTTGAGCGTGCCGCCCTTGACCGGACCCGCCGCGCGGGAAGCGCTGGAAAGCAGCGAATTGGCGAAGGTTGCGGTGACGCCGAGCGCTGCCGCCCGGCCGAGAAAATCACGACGGCTCAGTTTGCCGGACGCAACGCGCCGGCTCAGATATTCCAGTTCGTTAGACATGTTGAGTTCCTCACTCTGTTGGTCCGACCTTATGGTCGTTTTTCTCATTTTCAATTGGGAGAATAATGACCGTAAGGGAAAGCGGTAAGCAAGACCGAATGCGACATGCCGTGGCGTAAATCGTGCGTCGCAATTGGACCAATCGTTATAAGCGCTCAAAGCAGTGCGCGCGGGATTTTCTCCACGAAGTTGCGCTCGAAGACCAGTTTCTCGCCTTCATACGCTTCAATTCTGGCGCTAACCATGAAGCTTTGCACGTCGGAGCGCATTTCGGCGAAGGTTTCGGTGCGCACCGACCATCCATTTCGCGACAGCGTCTGGGTCCAATGCGTCTTGCCCGACGCTGACAGCGGATTGTCAGGATGGATCGCCCATGTCTCTCTGGCGATGTTGCCATTGGCAAGGCTGTGTTGCAGATCGCGCACTTCGCCGAAATCGTCGACGATGGAAAGCGTGATCATTCCGGTCTTTTCGTCGCGATCGACATGACGCTCGGAATTGGCGGCGCGGACCGTTTCGGTTGCCCAGGGCGTGGCGCCTTCGGGGGCGGGGAAGGTGACCTCGTCGCCTTTCGCCGGCGGGCGCAGCGGCAGCGTCAATGTCGCGGCCGACAATTCCAGCCGGACCGGCTCCGGCGACGGCCAGATCATCGGCCAATAGCTGTTGGAGATGGCAACACGCAAGCGGTGGCCGGCCGGCACGCTATAGGCGCATTGATCGAGCACCACCCGGGCGCTGACGGTTTCGCCGGGCACCAGCGCTTCGGGAAATTCGTGCGAGTTGCGATGCGTCAGGTTGAGCACGCCGTAGGAAATCAGCTCCGACGCTCCGTCCGGATGGACGTCGCACAGCCGAAGCGCGATGTTCGCCTGGCACCGGTCCGACGAAACCCTGACCAGAACTTCGGGAGCACCGACGATGTCGACCGCTTCGGTCAGCACCGGCTGGTCGAAACACACCGACAGCGCGTCGTCGGGGCGCTGGTCACCCGGCAGTTCCGGTCCAAAGGTGAAGGGGAAATATTCGCCACCGGCAAGGCCGCAGCTTTGCGGCGAAGCGACGATAGCGTAGTTGCCTTCAGCGATAAGCTCAACCTCTTGCGTCTTGATGTTGGGTGACGGCCATTCCGATTCAGCGACCCAGCGGCCCGGCCGCTCGGGATGCCAGCGCGCCGGACGCACGCTGTCCATGACATAGGCGCGGTAGGCGGGGTCGGCCTCGACGCCGGTGTCGAGGTCCTTCAGCCAGCGGTCCCACCAGCGCAACGCCTCCTGCAGGAAGCCGATGCGCGGTTCGGGCGCGGCGTAATGCGGGTATTTGTGGATCCACGGGCCGACGATGCCCTTGACCGGCGCCTCGATATTGGCGGCGAGATGGGAAATCGTATTGCGATAGCCATCATGCCAGCCGCCGATCGACAGCACCGCGGCATGGATGGCGGAATAGTCCTCGCAGATCGAGCCGCGCTTCCAATAGGCATCGCGATGCTGGTGCTTCAGCCACAGCGGTGCCAGGAAGGGCTGGTTCTCCAGCCTGGTCAGCCACAGGTCGCGCCATTTGTTGTCGCCGGCCAGCAACGGATCCGGCGGCCGTGACGAATAGGACAGCATGGTCGAGGCCCAGCCGAAATTCTCGATCAGCAAGCAGCCGCCCTTGTAATGGATGTCGTCGGCATAGCGGTCGACCGTCGAACAGAGACTGATGACCGCCTTCAGCGCCCCCGGCTGCTTGGCTGCTACCTGCAGGCAGTTGAAGCCGCCCCACGAAATGCCCATCATGCCGACATTGCCGTTGCACCAGGGCTGCGCCGCCGCCCAGGCTATGACGTCGCAAGCGTCCTGCAATTCCTGCTCGGAATACTCGTCGTCCATCAGCCCTTCGGAATCGCCATTGCCGCGCATGTCGACGCGGATCGAGGCGTAGCCGTGGCCGGCAAAATAGGGATGCGTCAGCTGATCGCGGTAGATCGTGCCGTCGCGCTTTCGGTAGGGCAGGTGCTCGAGGATCGCCGGCACCGGATCGTCGGCAGCATCGGCCGGCATCCATACCCGCGCCGACAGGCGGCAGCCGTCCGGCATGACGATCCCCATGTCCGGAAATTCGACAACCTTGCGGGGAAATTCAGTGACGGTTTTCATGCGGGGCATAACGCCCCGCAGCGAGGCGACTTTCAATCGCTATTCGCGACTGGAGCAGCAAATTATGCGACCTGTCAGAGAGGCCGCGCGGCTACCGCAACTCGTCCACCAACTCCGGGTGTTTTTCCAACAGCGTCATCAGCTGAATGGTTGGGCCACTCGGCTCGATCAGACCCCGTTCGTATTTGTCGAAAGCGTTCTCGCCGACCTTGAACAGGGATCCTGCCTCGCGTTGCGAAAGTTTCAGCTTTGTGCGCACGCGACGGATGGTGGCCGGTGCCGGAACGCCGTCGATCTTTTCTTTGAGGATGCGGAGCGCTGCATCGACGACGGTCATGTCGTCTCCGACATGCACGCCCTCACTTCCCGAAGAGGGATAATAACCCGGCAGGTCGACGATCATGCTCTCGCCCTTGTAAGTCACAGTGAACGGACGCACCCCACGCGTCAGCGTTTCTCCTGTTTTGGGGGAGATCATGCTATTCGTTTCGTTATTTTCTTTCATCGCCATGGTCACTTTTCCTTGAACGACATGACTGTGAATTCGGTCACGACGTCCGCCTGAAATTTCACGTAAAGAACCAGGTCGCGTGCTGGCACGTAATTGACATCTTGCCAGACACGATGGTCGGCGAACGTCGTCATCGACTTTACAAACATCTTCCGCGTGATGCCGCCGATCACCTCGACAATACCGGCGCGATCAAAGCCCAGCCCAATGGCATCCCGCAGGGCGGACGTCGTGATTACCAGCGTGTCGACAGAACCCAGCTCGGCCTGATTGCATCAAGATCGTAAGTGGGTCTGCGTTTCTCCATAACGCAATATGCCACCATAAAGGTGGCAATTCAAGCCATTGAACTTTGCTGCATTCAATTCAACGGGATGTCGTTTTCGTCCTTGCCGGCCTGATAGGCGCCGGACAGTTCGTCATAGCGGGCGGAAATTGTGCCGATCCGTGCTTCCAGCCGCTTGCGTTGGGTCTCGGGCAGCGATCGTACGAGTCTGCGAATCGAAAAGCTCTTCCAGTAGGCATTCTCGGCATTGTAGCCGCCGGGATCGAGGGTGAAGACCTCCTTCAGGATCTTCAGATCGTGCGGAATGTCGAAGTTGTCGCGCGAGTCCTCATGGCTGAACAGATAGTAGAAATTGTCGAAGCCGGTCCAGGTGATCGCCGACAGGCAGAGCGAGCAGGGTTCGTGCGTGGCAAGAAAGATCGCGTCCCTGGTGTCGACGCGCTCGGCTTTCGGCAGTTCGTAGAAGCGCTTCAGGCAATGCACCTCGCCATGCCAGAGCGGGTTTTCCGTCTCGTTGTTGGTTTCGGCAAGCACCAGCGAGCGGTCGTCCTTGCGCAGGATCGCCGCGCCGAACAGCTTGTTGCCATGCGCGACGCCTTCGGCGGTCTTCGGCAAGATGTCGTGCTCGATGACGTCGAGCAGACGGTCGATCAGCGAAATGTCAGCCATCACCGGCTCCCATCGGGAAGATGAATCTCATAGGCGTGCGAGAAGTGGCACTCTTCGAGGTTGGAGCCGTCGCCGCCACGGTCGACGACCAGGAAGTCCTGCGGCTCGCCGATCGGCGTCAGCACGCCGTGCCACAAATTGCGCGGATAGTTGACGCCTTGCCCGGGCGCGGTGATGAACGCATGCGGTTCGCCCGGGCCTTCCTCGCCATCATGGCAGACGACGACCAGGAACGGCCGTGGCGACAGCGGGATGAAGGCTTGGCTGCCAAACGGATGGCGCTCCACCATGGTCAGCTTCAACGGCAGCTCATAGGGCGTGCCGCGCACCATCGAGATCAGCACGCGCGCATTCGGCCCTCGTGCTTCAGCGGTGGCGAGATCGTGATAGCGCTCGGCCTTGCCGCCATTGATCGAATAATGATTGTCGCCGCCCATATCGATGACGTCGCCGAATTCGGCGAAATTCTCGCGGGTCAGCGGCCGCGCGACGATGCGGGTCATGGTGTAGGTCTCGCGACGCCGGCGCTGCCAAGCTTGGCGTGGCGGTTGACGTCCTTGTAGAGGAGATAGCGGAATTTGCCTGGCCCGCCGGCATAACAAGCCTGCGGGCAGAAGGCGCGCAGCCACATATAGTCGCCGGCCTCGACTTCGACCCAGTCCTGGTTGAGACGGTAGACCCCCTTGCCCTCCAGCACATAGAGCCCGTGCTCCATGACATGCGTCTCGGCGAAGGGAATGACCGCGCCAGGCTCGAGCGTGACGATGGTGACATGCATGTCGTGGCGCATGTCGGCCGGATCGACGAAGCGCGTCGTCGCCCATCGGCCTTCGGTACCCGGCATCGGCGTCGGCGCGATGTCCTGTTCGTTGGCGAAGAACGCTTGCGGCGTGTCGATGCCGTCAACTGCATCATAAGTCTTGCGGATCCAGTGGAAGCGGACGGCGGCGTCGCTTTCATTGCGCACCGTCCATCCGCTCGCCGGCGGCAGGAAGGCAAAGCCGCCCGGCCTTAGGCTATGTTTCTTGCCGGCAAGCGAAACGCTTAGCTCGCCTTCGACCACGAACAGCGCACCTTCGGCGGCGGCGTCAAGCTCAGGGCGGTCGCTGCCGCCGCCAGGCGCGAGCTCGACGATATATTGCGAAAACGTCTCGGCAAAACCCGACAGCGGCCGCGACAGCACCCAGACGCGTGTCCCGTCCCAGAACGGCAATGCGCTGATGACGATGTCCTGCATCACGCCCTTGGGGATGACGGCATAGGCCTGCGTGAACACGGCGCGGCCGGTCAGCAATTCGCTCTGGCCGGGATGTCCGCCCTGCGGCGCATAATAGGTTCGCTCGGCCATTTTCATCATATCCATAAATTCAAGCCTGTTGCGGAAGCCAGGGCCTATCGCGGCAGCCAAAGCCTATTGCGGAAGCATGTCCTTGAGACGAAGCAGCGCGATGCGCTCGACCTGTCTGCAGGCGGTTTCGAATTCGACATCGCGACTATTGGCGATGCGCGCCTCGAGCTCGGCCAGGATCTCCTCCTTGGCCTTGCCTTTCACCGCGATGATGAAGGGGAAACCGAAACTGGTGACGTAGGCGGCATTGAGTTTTGCGAACAACTCGCGCTCCTTATCGGTCAGCGCGTCGAGCCCGGCCGAAGCCTGTTCCCTCGTCGATTCCGCCGTCAGCCGCTTGGCCTGCGCCAGTTTTCCGGCAAGATCGGGGTGGGCATTGAGCACGGAAAGCCGCTCGGTCTCGCTTGCCGCGCGAAACACGCGGCAAAACGCGTTGTGCAGGCCGCCGGCACTGTCATGCGCCGGGCCGAGCTCCAGCTCATAGGCGCGCTCGGCAATCCACGGCGAATGCTCGAACACGCCGCCGAATGCCTGGACGAAGGCCTCGAATTCCATTTTCGACGGGCGTGGCGCCGGCAACCGGAACGGATGCGTCTCCTGCCAATGTTTTGCAATGTCGATGCGCCGTGCCAGCCAGACCTTGTCGTGTGACTTGACGTAGTCGATGAAGCGCTTCAGTGCCGCGACCCGGCCCGGCCGCCCAACCAGGCGGCAGTGCAGGCCGATATTCATCATGCGCGGCCGCCCTGCCTTGCCCTCGGCATAGAGCGTGTCGAAACTATCCCTGAGATAGGCAAAGAACTGGTCGCCCGAGTTGAAGCCCTGCGGCGTGGCAAAGCGCATGTCGTTGGCGTCGAGCGTATAAGGGATGACCAGCTGCGGCTTCGCCGACCCGTCCGGTGCCACATGCTCGAACCAGTAGGGCAGTTCGTCATCATAGGTGTCCGACACATAGTCGAAGCCACCCTCTTCCGCTGCCAGCCGCACCGTGTTGATCGAGGTGCGGCCGGTGTACCACCCGGTCGGCCGCGCACCTGTGACCTCATAATGCAGCCGGATCGCCGCTTCCATGTCGCGGCGCTCGTCTTCCGGGGCGTGGTCGCGGTAGTCGATCCATTTCAGCCCGTGCGAGGCGATCTCCCAGCCGGCCTCCTGCATCGCCGCAACCTGGTCGGGCGAACGCGCCAGGGCCGTGGCGACGCCGTAGCAGGTGACCGGCACTTGCGCCGCGCTGAACAGGCGCAGCAATCGCCAGAAGCCGGCTCGGGCGCCGTATTCGTAGATCGATTCCATGTTCCAGTGGCGCTGGCCGGGCCAGGGCGCGGCGCCGACGATCTCCGACAGGAAAGCCTCCGAAGCCTTGTCGCCGTGCAGGACGCAATTCTCGCCGCCCTCTTCGTAATTGACGACGAACTGCACCGCGACATGCGCCCCGCCGGGCCATTTCGGATCCGGCGGATTGGCTCCGTAGCCGCGCATGTCTCGTTCGTAACGCATTCTCGCTCCTGCCGGAAAGTGTGATCAGGATAGTCGAAAGGAGTGCCTGCGCATTCCCCCGAAATTTTTGAAAGTGTTTTTGTCGCGCTCCGCTCGACCGGGACTTATGCATCGCCTTTAATTGGCGCACAATTCATGAATAGTGTTCGACTGTGCAGGGAATGGAGCAGCCAGTGGCGGAAACGTCGAAAGCCGAAGGCGGGCGCCTGACGACCCATGTCCTCGACACTGCGGCCGGCAAGCCGGCGGCCGGTCTGTCGATCGAGCTCTATCATCTTGACGGCCAGGCCCGAACGCATCTGAAGACGGTCGTCACCAATGATGACGGCCGCTGCGATGCTCCGCTGCTTGCCGGTGCGGAATTCCGTACCGGCGAATACGAGCTGATCTTTGCGGCCGGCGATTATCTGCGCCGGCAAGGGACAAAACTGCCGGAACCGGCCTTCCTCGACCATGTGCCGATCCGCTTCGGCATGGCCGAGCCGGTGCACTATCATGTGCCGCTGCTCCTATCGCCCTACGGCTATTCGACCTACCGGGGAAGCTGAGATGGCCGGGATCAAGACACGCGACGAAATCCGCTTCATCCTCAATGGCGAGGACGTCGCGCTCGGCACGGTTGCACCCGACCAGACCCTGCTCGATTGGCTGCGGCTCGACCGCTCGCTGCGCGGCACCAAGGAAGGTTGCGCCGAGGGCGACTGCGGCGCCTGCACGGTGCTGGTCGGCAGGCTCTCCGGTGGAACACTGGTCTATGAAAGCGTCAATGCCTGCATCCGCTTCCTTGGCTCGCTAGATGGCACGCATGTCGTGACCGTCGAGCATCTGCGCGGCGACGCAGGAAAACTGCACCCCGTGCAGCAGGCGATGATCGATTTCCACGGCTCGCAATGCGGCTTCTGCACACCGGGTTTCGTCATGTCGCTTTATGCTCTGTGGATGCGGTCGCCGGAGCCGTCGGACGCCGCCATCGAAAAGGCGCTGCAAGGCAATCTCTGCCGCTGCACCGGCTATGAGGCGATCATGCGCGCCGCACGTGCCATCTCCAGCTACGGCAAGGCGGCAAAGGATCCGTTGGCGACGGAGCGCAAGGCAGTCACGGCCAAGCTCGAAGCGATGAAGGACGGTTCGCGCATCGAGATCGGCTCCGGCAACAAGCGGCTGATCGTGCCAGCCAATGCCGATGATCTGGCCAGCGTGCTGGTCAAGGAGCCGGGCGCCACTATCGTCGCGGGTTCGACCGATGTCGGCCTTTGGGTGACCAAGCACATGCGCGATATTGCGCCGGCGGTTTTCATCGGCAATCTCGATGGATTGTGCGAAATGTCCGAGGACAAGGGCATCATCTCGATCGGCGCCGGTGTCACCTATAGCGAAGCCTTCGCGACGCTGGCGAAACGCATCCCGACGCTAGGCCCGCTGTTCGATCGCATCGGCGGCGACCAGGTGCGCAACATGGGCACAATCGGCGGCAATATCGCCAACGGTTCGCCGATCGGCGACACGCCGCCGCCGCTGATCGCACTCGGTGCCCGCCTGACACTGCGCCGCGGCGACAAGCGTCGAACGATCCCGCTCGAGAAGTTTTTCATCGCCTATGGCAAGCAGGACCGGCAGCCCGGCGAATTCGTCGAGGCCGTGCATGTTCCGGTGCCGGGCAGCGAGACGAAATTTGCCGTCTACAAGATCACCAAGCGCCGCGACGAAGACATCACAGCAGCCCTAGGCGCGTTTTTCCTGAAGCTCGCCGGTGATGGCACGGTGGCGGATGTGCGCATCGCTTATGGCGGCATGGCGGCAACGCCGAAGCGAGCCTTTGGCGTCGAAAAGGCATTGCTTGGCAAGCCCTGGACGGAAGCGACGGTCGAGGCGGCGATTGCCGCGTACGCCGGCGATTTCACCCCGCTAACCGACATGCGGGCAAGCGCCGAATACCGGGCGCTGGCGGCACGCAACCTGCTGCTGCGCTTCTTTGCCGAAACCACCGGCACCCGGGCGCCGATCCAGGTATCACGGCACGAGGCGGCATGATGAACAAGCACGCCACCCCAAACCTGAAGGCGCAAAAAATCGCCGGCGGCGTCGCCACCGACCAGCGCCATGATTCCGCGCACAAGCATGTCAGTGGCACGGCCGTCTATATCGACGACATGCCGGAACCGGCCGGCACGCTGCACGGCTGCCTTGGGCTTTCGACGGCGACGAGTGCCACCATCACCAGCATGGACCTTTCGGCGGTGCGCGCCGCACCCGGCGTCATCGATGTGCTGACGGCGAGCGACGTGCCAGGCGAGAACGACATTTCGCCGACCGGCCGTCACGACGAGCCGGTGCTGGCTGACGGCAAGGTGCAATTTTTCGGTCAGCCGATCTTCTGCGTCATCGCAGAAACCCGCGAGCAGGCGCGCCGCGCGACGAGGCTGGCCAAGGTCGAATACAAGGAATTGCCGTTCGTCGCCGATATCGGCGAGCTCGATCCCCGGAAAGACAAGCTGGTCACGCCGCCGCTGACGCTGAAGCGCGGTGATGCAGCGGCTGCGATCAACGCGGCGCCGCGCCGGCTGAAGGGAAAAATGCGCATCGGCGGCCAGGAGCATTTCTATCTCGAAGGCCATATCGCCTTGGCCATCCCTGGCGAGGACAACGACGTCACCATCTATTCCTCGACCCAGCACCCGAGCGAAATCCAGCACATGGTCAGCCATGCGCTCGGTGTTCCGAGCCACGCGGTGACGGTGGAAATCCGCCGGATGGGCGGCGCTTTCGGCGGTAAGGAAACGCAAGGCAATCAGTTTGCGGCATTGGCCGCTATCGCCGCGAAGAAACATCATCGGGCCGTGAAAATCCGGCCCGACCGCGACGACGACATGATCGCCACCGGCAAACGCCACGATTTCCTCGTCGACTACGAGGTCGGCTTCGACGACGAGGGCAATATTCTGGGCGTAGATTTCATGTTCGCGGCGCGCTGCGGCTTCTCGGCCGACCTCTCCGGCCCGGTCACTGACCGCGCGCTGTTCCATTGCGACAACACCTATTTCTGGCCGGCGGTGCATGCGCAATCGGCGCCACTCTACACCAACACGGTATCGAACACCGCCTTTCGCGGCTTCGGCGGCCCGCAAGGCATGGTCGGCGCCGAGCGCGTCATCGACGAAGTCGCGTTTGCCGTCGGCAAGGACCCGCTCGAAATCCGCAAGAAGAATTTCTACGGCACCAGCGACCGCAACATCACGCCCTACCACCAGACGGTCGAGGACAACATCATCTACCGCATCGTCGCCGAGCTGGAGGCGAGTTCCGACTATGCGAGGCGCCGCCGCACCATCGATGCTTTCAATGCCAACAGCCGCTTCATCAAGCGCGGACTGGCGCTGACGCCGGTCAAGTTCGGCATCTCGTTCACCGCCACCCATTACAACCAGGCCGGCGCGCTGGTGCATGTCTATACCGATGGTTCGGTTCATCTGAACCACGGCGGCACCGAGATGGGGCAGGGCCTCTACGTCAAGGTGGCGCAGGTTGTGGCGGAAGAGTTCCAGATCGACCTCGATCAGGTCAAGATCACCGCGACGACGACCGGCAAGGTGCCGAACACCTCGGCCACCGCCGCGTCTTCCGGCTCCGATCTCAACGGCATGGCGGCGCAGAACGCCGCCCGCCAGATCAAGGACCGGCTGACCAATTTCGCCGCCGAGAAATACCAGTTGCCGCGCGACCAGGTGCTGTTCTTGCCCAACCGCGTGCGCATCGGCAACCAGGAGATCGCCTTCGCGGATCTCGTCAGGCAGGCCTATATGGCGCGCATCCAGCTTTCGGCGGCGGGTTTCTACAAGACGCCGAAAATCCATTGGGACCGCGACAAGGGCGAGGGCCACCCCTTCTACTATTTCGCCTATGGCGCCGCGTGCTCGGAAGTCTCGGTCGATACGCTGACCGGCGAATATATCGTCGAGCGCACCGACATCCTGCACGAAACCGGCCGCTCGCTGAACCGCGCCATCGATCTCGGCCAGATCGAGGGCGGCTTCATCCAGGGCATGGGCTGGCTGACGACGGAGGAACTGTGGTGGGACGACAAGGGGCGGCTGCGCACCCATGCGCCATCGACCTACAAGATCCCGCTCGCGTCGGACCGGCCGAAGATCTTTAATGTGACTTTGGCCGACTGGGCGCAAGCAGGCGAGCCGACGGTGCACCGCTCCAAGGCGGTCGGCGAGCCGCCCTTTCCGCTCGCAATGTCGGTGCTGCATGCGCTGTCGGACGCAGTGGCGAGCGTTGCCAGCCACAAAATCTGCCCGCGCCTCGACCCGCCGGCCACGCCGGAGCGTGTGCTGATGGCGATCGAACGGCTGAAGCGGGAAGCCAAGACCGGCACTTGAATCCCGGAAAACGTGCAATTCAGGCCGAAAAACTCTATATTTCCCAATAGGGAACGCGAATGATGAACGCGAAAGTGCAGAGCCTGAAAGCCTTTCTTGCCGGTGCCGGCCTGGTCGCCTTGGTTGAGGTGGCCGGGACAAAAGGTTCGACGCCGCGCGAGACGGGTGCCTTCATGCTCGTCTCAGGATCGGCCACTTTTGGCACGATCGGCGGCGGCCAGCTCGAATATATGGCGATCGACAAAGCGCGGCAGATGCTTTTCTCCCCCCTTGAGGGGGGTGAGGAGCGGCCGGCCAATGGCCGAGAAAAAGCCAACGATTTGACTTTTTCAGCGACGAACGCCCGGAGCCATAGCGAAGGGCAGGCCGCGGAGCGGCCAGAGGGGGTCGTATCAGAAGGCACCGCCAGAGCGTCGAGCACTGCCGCGGCGACCCCACCCGGCGGCTTCGCCGCCACCCTCCCCTCAAGGGGGAGGGATATCCGCGCCACCCTCGACATCGCGCTAGGCCCGGAGATCGGGCAGTGCTGCGGCGGCAGGGTCGAGCTGCTGATCCGGCTGGTCGACGCCGCGCTTGAGGCCAAGCTTGTTGCGGAGGCGGAGGCCGAGGAGGCGCAGCTGCCGCATGTTTACATTTTCGGCGGCGGCCATGTCGGCCAGGCGCTGGCCTCGGCGGTGGCCTTGCTGCCGGTGCATGTCGTCGTTGTCGAGACGCGAGCCGAAGCGCTGGAAGGCATGCCGGAAGCGGTCGAAACCAAGCTGACGCCGATGCCTGAGGCGGTGGTTCGCAAGGCGCCGGCCGGCTCCGCCTTTGTCGTCCTCACCCACGACCACGCGCTGGATTTCCTGATCGTCGCCGAGGCGCTGAAACGCCGCGATGCCGCCTATGTCGGCATGATCGGTTCCAAGACCAAGAAGGCGACGTTTCGGAACTGGTTCCTGAAATCGGCGGACGGAAGCGAGGCGGAATTTGACCGCCTCGTCTCGCCGATCGGCGGTTATGCAATCAATGACAAGCGCCCGCAGGTGATCGCCGCGCTCGCCGCAGCCGAGATCATGACGGCGCTGGCGAGGTGTCATTTACCTGTCAACGGACTAACAGAGTACCCCAAAGCACCAAGCGGCGGTCGGTCGACCGCATCCTCGCAGACTTTTTGATGCTTTTGTACGGAAGACCTTGGCTTATGGAGCAGTTGGCGCCGTAAGACCGAGAAAACACGAGCAGCACATGTTGGTGAAACAGCTTGTCGGAGCGCTTCTGGCCGCTTTTGCGGTTTCTCTGGCGTTTGCCATAGGATCGCGCACGCGCGCTACGCGACACGCCGGCGAGCAAACACTCCGCGCCACCTGGTTTTTGCATGTGTTTGCGGTCCTGCTTGCGGGCTTTGTCGCGATAATTTTGGTTGCCGGATATAGCGAAACAAGGAGCGAGCAACTTCCCTGGGTATATGGCCTGCTGGTTGGCTTTGGTCTGACTCTGATCGGGTGGATTTGGTTCTTCTATCTTCGTGTGGTCTTTTGGAACATCGAGGGCGTAGGGATTCGACAGCCATTCGTGCCCCCACGCTTTATTCCGTGGGAAGACATCGAATGGGCTGGTCGCAAATGGACAGGAGATTTCCAGCTTTGTTCCAAGAAAACCAGCATTAGCTACACCGCGTTCCAGGGCGGACACGATGAGCTAAATCGCCGGGTGAAGCTCGAGGTGCCGAAGTTCGAGAGGAATTTCTAATCGAACCTCGGCGCGCCGAGGAAATAGCGCCGTCCAAAAAGAGCTATTCCTTCTCCTGCGTATGTGCCTCCAGGAACCACAGCAATTTGTCGAGGGAGCGTGAATAGGCGGTGAAGATGTCGGCGGTGTCGGCGTCGCCCGCACCTGCCGCTTCGTCGATTGCCGCGCGTGCCCGCTTGGCGGTTGCGGCATAGCGGTCGATCAGCGCCGCCAGATGATCTCGGGTCTTGTGGATGTCGGTCGGATAGGCCTCGAGCATAGTCGCCTTCGACACCTCCTGCGATGTGCCGAGCGCCGTGCCGCCGAGCTGTACGGCGCGCTCCGCAATGGTGTCGACATGGCCGTCGATCTCCTCGCGGAACGTGTCGAGCATCTCATGGATGGCGATGAATTGCGGTCCCTTGACGTTCCAGTGCGCCTGCTTGGTGACCAGCGCCAGATCGATGGCGTCGGCGAGGCGGGCGTTGAGAAGATCGATACACTCTTTCTTGGCGTTGGATTGCAGGTCGTTGCGGGTGGCGATGGCATCCATGGTCGGCTCCTGTGGCGGTTGCGTCCGCCTGGTTTGAAGAGGGTGAAGTTTGTGGAAGGTCAATCGAACATGCGCGCAGACGCCCATCATCGCCGCGCGGCACAGCATCCCAAAACGGCGATCTCCGACTTTCGTTCCGCTCGTCGTTTTACGCCGGCCGTTTCAAGCCCAGGTGGTCGCGCAACGTGCTGCCTTCATAATCCGTACGAAACAGCCCGCGCCGCTGCAACTCCGGCACGACAAGCGTGGCAAAGGCATTGAGTTCGCCGGGAAAATAGGACGGCATGACGTTGAAACCGTCTGCCGCGCCACCCTCGAAGCGTGCCTCGAGCTCGTCGGCGATCTGGGCCGGCGTTCCGACGACGCGCCAATGGCCGCGCGCGCCGGCGAAATGGCGGGCAAGCTGGCGAATGGACAGCTTGTCGCGGCGGGATTGCTCGATGACCAGCGCCTGCCGGCTCTGCATGCCTTCGCTGGCCGGCAGCTCCGGCAGCGGTCCGTCAATGGGATAGCGCGCGAGATCGGATATGCTGAGATAGCTGGAAAGCAGCGCGACACCGACGTCGTCCGGGATCAGTTCCTGCAATTCATCATGTTTTGCCCGGGCTTCCGCTTCGCTTGCCGCGACGACTGGCGCGACGCCGGGCATGATCTTGAGGTCGTCCGGCTTGCGCCCATAGGCAGCCAGCCGTCCCTTGAGGTCGTCGTAGAAGGCCTTCGCTTCCTCGAATGTCTGCGCCGCCGTAAAGACCACGTCGGCGGTCCGGGCGGCGAGGTCACGACCCTCGTCCGACGCTCCCGCCTGTACCATGACCGGTGAACCTTGTGGCGAGCGCGGCAGATCGAGCGGGTCGCGCACCGAAAAACTTCTGCCTTCCTGTCCACCCTGGCCTCGCCAAAGGCCGGCAACCACGGCAGCGAATTCGCGCGCCCGTCCGTAACGGTCCGCATGTGGGCGCAGACCGGTCGAGCCGAAATTGGCGGCCTCGATCTGGCTGGCCGAAGTGACAAGGTTCCAGCCGGCACGCCCGCCGCTCAGATGGTCGAGCGACAGGAAGGTCCGCGCCAGCCCGTAAGGCTCGTTGTAGCTCGTCGACGCCGTGGAGACGAGGCCGATGCGCTCCGTCTGGACGGCGAGCGCGGCAAGCAAGCTGATCGGCTCGAAGCCGATCGAGCGCGACGTTTGGCTGGCGATGTTGACATTGGCCTCGCGCACGCCGGCGGCGTCCTCGCAGAAGATCATGTCGAACTTCGCCGCCTCCGCCGTCCGCGCCAGCTGGATGTAATGGTCGATGTCGATGCCGGCCGTGACATGCGCCTGCGGATGGCGCCAGGCGGCGATGTGGTGGCCTGTCGCCCACAGGAAGGCGCCGAGCTTCATCTGGCCTCGACCGGCGCTCATTGCCGATCCTCCCCGGCAAGCCCGAGGTGGGAGCGCAGTGTCGCCGCGCTGTAGCCGGACCGGACAAGGCCGCGGCGGCGAAGCTCCGGCAGCACGAGGCCGATGAAATCGTCGAGCGCCGACGTGAGCGGCGTGTCGATGCTGAAACCGTCGCAGGCTTTCGAGCGAAAGCACTCTTCGAGCCTGTCCGCAAACATGTCCGGCGCGGCGATTATTTCGGCGCTGACGGTAACATTCATCAGCACTTTCAGCCCCTCCGGCCTGCGCCCGAAGGCAAGCGCACGACGCTTCAGCTCGCCAGCCCAGTCGATCGATCGCTCATCCAGCAGGAGGACATCGGCGGTGCGGGCGGCGATATCCATGTCGGGCTCGGACAGGCCGGACATGACCAGCACCGGCGTGTCCTGCGGCGACCGCGCCACGTTGAGCGGCCCGCGCACGGAAAAATATTCGCCCTTGTGGTCGAGAAGGTGCATCTTCTCGGGATCGAAGAAGCGGCCGCCAACTTTGTCGAACAGCAGCGCGTCTGCGTCCCAACCTTTCCACAAGCCTTGCACGATGCCGATGAATTCCTCGGCGCGCAGGCGGAAATCGTCGCCGGAAAACCCTTCCGGTCGGCTGAAATTGGCCGCCTCGCGCGGTTCGGGCATCATGCTCGCGTTCCAGCCGGCGCGGCCATGGCTGATAATATCGAGCGAAGCGAAACGGCGCGCGAGATTGTAGGGCTGGTGGGCGACCGTCAACGCTGCAGCGACGAGGCCGATCCTGCTTGTCACCGTCGCCAGGGCCGCCACCAAGGTCGTTGCTTCGAAGCGCATTTGCCGGTTCAGCCCGCCTGCAACCGGCGCGGAATCGCCGAGCAACACCATGTCCAGACCGGCCGCTTCGGCTTCTTGCACGAACCGCGTCAGCAGACTGAAGTCCAGGCCGGCGTCGGGCGGATGGGAAGGGGCGGCTTCCGGAGACAGTGAAACGGCGAGACACATGGTGGCGCCGTTGGCCATCGCTTTTCCCTGTTGAGCGAGATTCCTTGGGAATTATCTCGTCGGCTGGACGGAAAGCAACCGGCCAGCCGGCGATCATTTGCCGGCCAGAATATCCCTGATCAGCCGCTGGCAGCGCTCGGCCATGAAGTCGAGCAACAGCCGCACCTTCGGATCCTGCAGCTTTTTGTGCGGGTAGACGGCGGCAAACTGCACCGGCGTCGGCGGCGTATTGCTCAGGATCACCTTCAGCCGCTGGTCGCGGATAAACGGCTCGACCTCGAAGCGCGGCTTGTTGATGATGCCGCGGCCGGACAGCGCCCAGCCGGTCAGCACGTCGCCATCATCGGTATCGTAGGGGCCGTGCACCTCGAACTTTTGTGGCCCGTTCGGCGTCTGCAACGTCCACACATATTCGCGCGCGCCGGAATAGCGCAGCATCAGGCAATCGTGCTTCTTGCCGATCAACTCCTGCGGCTCGGTCGGCTCGCCGCGCACGTCCAGATATTGCGGAGCCGCTACCAGCACGCGCTCGCATTCCATGATGCCGCGCATCCTGAGGCTGGAATCCTCGATAATGCCCAGCCGGAAGGCAACGTCGATGCCTTCTTTCATGATATCGACATTGTGATCGGAAAGCCGGAGCCGCACCTCGATATCTGGATACCTGTCGTGGAAATCCGGGATGCCGGATGCCACCAGCCGCCGCCCGAGGCCGAGCGGCGCTGTCACCTTTATCGTGCCGCGCGGCTGGCCGGATAACGCGCTGACCGCCGCTTCCGCCTCGGTGACCGCCTCCAGCACCTGCTTGGCGCCGGAGTAGAACACCGTGCCGTGCTCGGTCGGCATCAACTGCCGCGTCGTGCGGTTGAACAGCCTGACGCCCAGGTGCTTCTCGAGCTCCTTGATCCGGTTGGAAGCGACCGCCGGCGAAATGCGCATGTCGCGCCCAGCCGCCGACAAATTGCCGAGCTCGACGACGCGGACAAAAACGGCGATGTTGTCGAGATAGGCCATGCGGCTTCCGTGGCTCTCATGTGGCTGCGTATGATCAGCCTAGTATTTTCCAATTTTTTTTGAAAGTCATCGTGCAGCTCGGCCCTTTCCGTTTGCGCTCCAGCCCGTAAAGTCAGCCGATCGGCAGGGACGATTTTTCATGATGGATTTCGCGATATTCTGGGATTGGCTGAGTTTCGCCGTGCGCTGGCTGCACGTCGTTACCGGCATCGCCTGGATTGGATCGTCCTTTTATTTCGTCGCGCTCGACCTCGGGCTGCGCCAGCGTCCGGGCATGCCTGCCGGAGCCTTCGGCGAGGAATGGCAGGTGCATGGTGGCGGCTTCTACCACGTGCAGAAATATCTGGTGGCGCCGGCCGAAATGCCCGAGCACCTGACCTGGTTCAAATGGGAATCCTACGCCACCTGGCTGTCGGGCTTCGCCATGCTGTGCGTCGTCTACTATGCCGGGGCGGACCTGTTCCTGATCGATCCGAATGTCCTTGCCATGTCGGTGCCTACAGGCATCTTGCTGTCGCTGGCGACGATCGGCGTCGGCTGGGTGGTCTACGATCTCTTGTGCCGTTCGCCGCTCGGCAACAGCGACACCGGCCTGATGCTGGTGCTGTATGGGGTGCTGGTATTCATGGCCTGGGGACTGACCCACCTGTTCACCGGTCGCGCCGCCTTCCTGCATCTTGGCGCCATCACCGCGACGATCATGTCGGCCAACGTTTTCATGGTCATCATCCCCAACCAGAAGATCGTCGTCGCCGACCTGATCGCCGGCCGCAAGCCCGATCCGAAATACGGCAAGATCGCCAAGCAGCGCTCGCTGCACAACAATTACCTGACGCTGCCGGTTTTGTTCCTGATGCTGTCGAACCATTATCCGCTGGCGTTCGGGACAGAGTTCAACTGGGTCATCGCCTCGCTGGTGTTCATCATCGGCGTGCTGATCCGGCACTATTTCAACACTAGGCATGCGCGCAAAGGCAATCCGACCTGGACCTGGCTGGCGGCGGCCGTCCTGTTCGTCGTCATCATCTGGCTGTCGACGGTGCCGAAACTGCTGACCGGCGAGGTCAAAACGTCCTCGGCGGCACAGGTCTACGTCGCCTCGGCGCATTTTCCCGCCGTGCGTGATACAGTGCTTGGCCGCTGTTCGATGTGCCACGCGGCCGAGCCGTCCTACGAGGGCATTTACCACGCGCCGAAGGGCGTGATGCTCGATACCGATGCCGGCATCGCCGAGCACGCCGGCGAGATCTACCTGCAGGCCGGGCGCAGCCACGCCATGCCGCCCGCCAACGTCACCCAGATCACCGACAAGGAACGGGCGCTGCTGGTGGCATGGTTCGAAGGCGCGGGGAAATAGCATGACCAGCACGCTGCTGCGCGGCCGCACGCTGTCGTTTTTGCGCTGGCCCGAAACTGTCGACGACCATTCCGCCTGGCGTTACGAGCAAGATGGCGGCCTGCTGCTCCGCGACGGCAGGATCGTTGCCGCGGGCGCCTATGCCGAGGTCGAGAAAAAGGCGGGCGAGGGAACAAGAAAGATCGACCACAGGCCGCATCTGCTGCTGCCCGGGTTCATCGATGCGCACGCGCATTTTCCGCAGATGCAGGTCATCGCTTCCTTCGGCGCCGAGCTGCTCGACTGGCTGAACACCTACACTTTTCCGGAAGAGACCAAATTCCAGAACGCTCAGCATGGCCGCCGTATCGCCAGGCTGTTCCTGGACGAAGTGTTGCGCCACGGCACGACGACGGTCGCGGCCTATTGCTCGGTGCACAAGGAATCGGCCGAAGCGTTCTTTGCCGAGTCGCACGACCGCAACATGCTCAACATCGCCGGCAAGGTGATGATGGACCGCAACGCCCCGGAAGGCGTGCTCGACACGCCGCAATCGGGTTATGACGACAGCAAGGCGTTGATCGAGGAGTGGCACGGCAGGGGGCGCCAGCACTATGCCATCACCCCGCGCTTCGCCATCACTTCGTCGCCCGAGCAATTGGAGATGGCGGGCGCGCTCTGCCGCGAATATCCTGATCTGCACATGCAGACGCATCTGTCGGAAAACCACGCCGAGATCGCCTTCACGCAGCAGCTTCATCCGCAGGCGCGCGACTATACCGATGTCTATGAGCATTACGGGCTGCTCGGGCGCAGAAGCCTGTTCGGCCATTGCATCCATCTGTCGGAACGCGAGGCGGATGCGCTTTCCGATAGCGGCTCGGTGGCGGTGTTCTGCCCGACCTCCAACCTGTTTCTCGGCTCGGGCCTCTTCGATTATCAGCGCTATCGCCGCCGCGAGAAGCCGCTTCGCATCGCCGCCGCCACCGATGTCGGCGGTGGCACCAACTATTCGATGCTGCGCACCATGGACGAGGGCTACAAGGTGATCGCGCTGAACGGTGAGAAGCTCAATCCGTTCCAGTCCTTCTGGCAACTGACCCGCGGCAATGCCGAGGCGCTGTCGCTTGCGGAAAAGATCGGCACCCTGGAGGAAGGCAGCGACGCCGATATCGTTGTGCTTGACGCCCGCGCCACGCCGGCGATGCGACTGCGGGTGGAGACGGCGGACACGCTCGCCGAGGAGTTGTTTCTGCTGCAGACGCTCGGCGACGACCGCGCCGTGCATGAGGTCTATGTCGCCGGCCGCGCGGCCAAGACGGATATGGCGGTTTAGCCGTCGTATGCGGCCGGCTTGACCGGGCGGCAGCCATCCGGCAAAGCGTGCGGCGAAGTTGACAGGGGAACGACATGGCCGTTGCGGACGACATCGCTCTGATCGAGAAACAGGAAGCCACGCTTGTCTTTTCGGCCTTCGATGAAGCCGTCGCTTTCGAGATCGGCTCGGCGATCCGAGATCGGGCTCTCAAGGAAAACCTGCCGATCATCGTCGATATCAGAACCTTCGACCGGCCGCTGTTCTATGCGGCAATGCCCGGCTCGAACGCTTCCAATCCGGACTGGGCGCGGCGCAAGATCAACGTCGTGCGGCGGTTCCTGAAAAGCACCTACCGCATGGTGCTGGAGCAGCAGCGCCCCGACCGCAGCTTCAAGCCCGGCGAGGGGCTGGACGTTGCCGACTACGTGCTGGCCGGTGGCGGCTTTCCCATCACTGTCAAGGGCGCCGGCGTCATCGGCGTGATCGCCGTCTCGGGCCTGCCGGAGCGTGAGGACCATGGTGTGGTCGTCGATACGCTTTGTGAGTATCTCGGCATCAATGCGCGCGAGCTGGCATTGCCGGCGGAAGCAAAATGACAGAGGTAGACCCCAAGCCCTTTCTCATTTCGATCTTCAACGCCGCCGTTGCCGCCGCCGATCCCCAGAGGACAATCAAGGATCATTTGCCGGCAAGGCCGAAGGGCCGCACGATCGTCATCGGTGCAGGAAAAGGCTCGGCGCAGATGGCGGCGGCTTTCGAGAAAGTGTGGGACCGGCCGATCGAGGGGCTGGTCGTCACCCGCTACGGCTATGGCGCGGCCTGCCGGCGCATCGAGATCATCGAGGCGGCGCATCCGGTGCCGGATGCCGCGGGGCTCGAGGCTTCCCGGCGGCTGCTCGAAAAAGTCCAGGGACTGACTGCGGACGACCTCGTCGTGGCGCTCATTTCGGGCGGCGGCTCGGCGCTGCTGCCGTCACCAGCCGAAGGTCTGACGCTGGCCGATGAGATCGCCGTCAACGAGGCGCTGCTCGCCTCCGGCGCGCCGATCGCCGCGATGAACACCATCCGCAAACATCTTTCCTCGATCAAGGGCGGCAGGCTGGCGGCCGCCGCATATCCTGCCAAGGTGGTCTCGCTGGTTGTTTCTGATATTCCGGGCGACGATCCGGCTCTGGTCGCTTCTGGTCCGACCGTGCCGGATATAGGCAGCCGTGAGGACGCATTGGCGTCGATCGCTGCCTATGGCATGAACCTGCCGGCCTCAGTCATGGCGCATATCAATTCGCCGGCGGCCGATGCGCCGCGTCCGGACGACCCGCGTTTTATCCGCAACGAGGTGCATCTGATCGCTTCCGCCGGCGTCTCGCTGGAAGCCGCAGCGACCGAAGCGACGCGCCAAGGCATTCAGGCGGTCATTCTCTCCGATTCCATCGAGGGCGAGGCGCGTGAGGTCGGCGGCGTCCACGCTGCGATCGCGCGCGAAGTGGCGACGCGCAACCGGCCATTCGCAAAGCCGGTGCTGATCCTGTCGGGCGGCGAGACGACGGTGACCTTGCGCGCGAAAGGCAAAGGCGGCCGTAACTCGGAATTCCTGCTCGCCTTCGCCATTGGCATCAGCGGCATGGCCGGCGTGCACGCACTGGCCGCCGACACCGACGGCATAGACGGTTCGGAAGACAATGCCGGCGCCTTCGCCGACGGCTCGACGGTGTCGCGGATGCGCGAGGCGGGCGTCGATGCCAAGGCCATGCTTGCCGGCAACAATGCGTGGACCGCGTTTAACGCCGTCGGCGATCTTTTCGCGCCCGGACCGACTGGGACGAACGTCAATGATTTGAGGGCGATCCTGATCAGATAGGTTCAGGCCGCCATCAGCCTTTTCACCGCTCTCATATCCTGCAGGAACCGCTCGCGTTCGGCCTGCTTGTCCGCCGGCTCGCGAATGCGCAGGATGAAGGACGGGTGGATGGTGACGAAGACACGCAAGCCATCGTCGCGCTCCACGACCGCCCCGCGCATCTTCATGATCGGCACCACCTTGCCGAGCAGCGCCTGCGCCGCCGTTGCGCCGAGCGCTACCGCCAGATTGGGCTTGATCAGATCGATTTCCTTGTCGAGCCACCAGCGGCAAGCCTGCACCTCGCCGGCGTTCGGCTTGGAGTGGATGCGCCGCTTGCCGCGCGGCTCGAACTTGAAATGCTTGACCGCGTTGGTGACGTAGACTTTCAGCCGATCGACGCCGGCATCGTCCAGGATCGCGTCGAACACCTTGCCCGCCGGACCGACGAAGGGCTTGCCCGCCAGGTCCTCCTGGTCGCCCGGCTGTTCGCCGACGAAGATCACCTTAGCTTTATCAGGGCCCTCACCGAACACAGTCTGCGTGGCGTCGTGCCATAGCGGACAGCGGCGGCAGATCTTGGCCGTTTCGCGCAGTTCAGGAATCGTCCTGGCGTCGATTTCTGTCGTTTCCGGGGATTTGCCGGTCGGCAAGCCTCTCGACTCCACCTTGGCATGGCGCGACGTGGGGGTCGTCTGCATCCTGGCGATCATGGCTAAGGCGGCCTTGTCCGCTTCTGTGATCAGAACCGGAATGAGCGAAGCCGCCGGAAGGTTCCTTCAAAACTGGTCCGGTCGGAACTTCGCCGAGCGAAGACTCTGCCGAACAGGGCCCTACACCTCGTGCAGATAGAGGTGATAATCCAGTTCGCTGACCGTGCGCGCCACGCGCAGATATTCCGACTGCTTGATCGCCACGAACGTCCGGTGCAGGTCTTCGCCCAATGCGCCCTTGAGGAAGGTCGACGCCCTTGCTGCCTCGATCGCGGCACGCCAGTCGACCGGCATCGTCGTGCGCGTGACGGCCGATTCGTAGCCATTGCCGGTGGTTTCGGGACCGGGATCGAGGCCCTCGTCAAGGCCTTTGACGATGCCTGCCAGCACCGTTGCTGCCACCAGGTAAGGATTCGCGTCGACGCCCGATGGCCGGTGCTCGATGCGGCGGTTCTTGGCATCGCCGGCCGGCACACGCAGTGCCACCGAACGGTTGTTGACGCCCCAGGTCGGCGCCACCGGCGCATAGGATTGCGAGACGAAGCGCCGCCATGAGTTGGCGTGCGGCGCAAAGACCAGCATCGATTCCGCCATCGTCTGGATCAGTCCGCCGAGCCCGCGCAGCAGCGGCAGCGACCAGCTTTCGCCGCCGGTTTCGGCAAAGACGTTCTTGCCGGCATCGTCCAGCAGCGAGACATGAAAATGCATGCCAGAGCCGGCATACTTCTCGATCGGCTTGGCCATGAAGCAAGCGGTGACACCATGCCGACGTGCCTGCGCCCGCACCAGACGCTTGAGCATGACGAGATCGTCGGCCGCCCGCATCACGTCCTTGCGGTAGTTGAGCGTCAGCTCGTACTGGCCGGGCGCATATTCCGAGATGACCGTCTCGGCCGGGATGCCTTGCACCTTGGCTGCGGCGTAGATGTCGGAAAACAGCGGCTCCATGCCGTGCAGATGGTCGACGGAATAGACCTCCGTCTTGGCCGAGCGGCGTCCGTCGAGCACCGCGTGCGCCGGCTGCACCTTACCTTCGGCATCGCGCTCGTTGGCGAGCAGGAAGAATTCGAGCTCGAAGGCGCCAGCCGGATGCAGGCCCTTGGCCGCGAGGATGTCTACCTGGCGGGCGAGTGCCAGCCGCGGGTCGGACGACATCGGCTGGCCATCGAGATGGTACATCGCCATCAGCACCTGGCCGCGCGGCGGCTGTGTGCCGAACAGCGGCACCAGTGTGCCGGGGATCGGCCACGCCCGCAGGTCGCCGTCGCCGGTCGTCCAGATCAGCCCGGTCTCGTGAACATCCTCGCCGGTGATGTCGAGGCCGAGGATCGAGATCGGCATGTGCCGGCCACCCTCGAAGATGCTCATCAACTCGTGCCGGCGCACGATCTTGCCGCGCCCGACGCCATTGGCGTCGGTCAGCACGATGTCGAACGCTTCGATCTCGGGATGAGCGTCGAGAAAGGCCTGCGCCTCGGCGGGCGTCGAGCCCGAAGGGGATGCCGTGACCAGGTTCAAACTTTGCTTGGGCGCTTGTTTCATGCCGCAAGCTTGTCTCACGCCGTAAGCTTTGCCGCAACCGCGCCGAAGGCAGTGATCAGCCGGTCCACCTGGGCGGCGCTGGTCGCAGGAGAGATCAGCATCATGTTGTGGAAGGGTGCGATCAGCACGCCGCGATTGACCAGCGCAACGTGGACCGCCGCCTCGAGCTCCGGTGCATGCGCAGCTTCCGCCTCGCCGCCATTCCTCAACGGGCCCGGCGCGCAGATGAACTCGACGCGGGCGCCGACGCGAGCAACATGCCAGGGCAGACGATAGCGATCGATGACGGCAGTCAGCCCGGCGTCGAGCCGCCGCGCCAGATGGTCCATATGGCTGTAGTTCTCGTCGGTCATGACGTATTCCAGCGTGGCGCGCATCGCTGCGAATTGCAGCGGATTGGCCGACAGCGTTGTCCCCATGCCGGAGTAGCCGGGCTCTTTCCGGCTGATATAAGCGGCATAGCGGGCCGCAACGTCTTCGCTCATCCCCCAGACGCTCGCCGGTACGCCGCCGGCAATCGGCTTGCCCAGCACGAACAGGTCCGGTTCCAGCCCGTATTTGCTTGTATAGCCACCGGGACCGGTCGAGATCGTGTGCGTCTCGTCGATTAGAAGCAGCGTGCCGGTCGCACGGGTGAGACGCCGCAAGCTATCATGAAAGCCGGCTTCGGGCAGCACCATGCAGGAATTGGTCAGCACCGGCTCGGCGATGACGCAGGCGACATCGTGGCCCCGGAGTGCCGCGTCGAGCGCCGGCAGATCGTTGAACTCGACGACATCAGTCGCGCGCGTCAGGTCGCGGAACTCGCCGGCCAGTCCCGGTCGATTCACCGCTTTCCCGGCGACCAGCCGCACCATCGTCTCGTCGACCGAGCCATGATAGCAGCCGTTGAAGACCAGTATCTTCTCCCGGCCGGTAACGGCGCGGGCAACGCGCAGCGCGAAGCGGTTGGCATCGGTCGCCGTCGTCGCGATCTGCCACAACGGCAAACCGAAACGCTGCTGCAGCAGCGGCCCGATGGCGAGTGCGTCCTCGGCAGGCAGCATGTAGGTCAGGCCGCGTCCGGCCTGCCAGCGGATGGCGCGTGCGACCGACGGCGGCGAATGACCGAACATCGAACCGGTGTCGCCAAGGCAGAAATCGTCGAGCCGGTTGCCGTCGATATCTCTGATGATGGCGCCCCTGGCACTATCGACGAGGATCGGGAACGGCGTCGGCCAGTCGTTCATCCAATGCATCGGCACGCCGCCGAAGAAGCCGGGCAGGCCATGGCCGATTTTCGCCATCGATTTTGGCCGCGCCCGGCGGAAGACTTCTGCCTCGGTCGCGCGCAACTCGGCGATCCGGGCCGGGCCGATGCCGCCGATGGAAGTCTTTGAATGGTTGATTACGTTCATGGCGGCCCTCTCAGTCGCACTTTAGACAATCGGCATCCGCCACCGCAATTGGCCGGGCGGCTGCCCTGTGTTGGGTCAGCGGTCATTTGAATGAAAACAGGCGCTTGACCGCGAGCCGCCTTCGGGCGCCAATGGCACTTCGGCTGGAGGGGACAGGATGGTGCGGGCGATCGTCTGCGCAGCAACGCTGCTGTCGTCGGTTGGTGCGGCTCTGGCGTCCGGCGGCATCTGGTGTTCCGCCGAGGATGCAGCCGTCAAATTTCAGGTCGGTGCCGGGGTCACCAGAGGCATGGGCGGGCCGACCTTCAATTTTAGCGGCGAGCTCGAAATTCTGGGCAGGCCGGCTGGCGACAGTCTGCGCAAGACGGTGTTCGAGGATCAGAATCTCACGCAATATTGGCTCGACAACAAGGAATTGCGGCTGCTCGTCTACCACGAACGGCAGGTCGAAAACGCCTACGGCTATGTCGAACTGACGATCCTGACCAAAGCCAGCGACGAAGGCGTCTATGACGGCCGCTATTTGCTCTCAATCTATGATGTTACGGCCGATACCGAAGCAGGCTACGCCGAAATATCGATGACGCCGCAATCGCCGGCAGCGCTGCCGAACGCGACGCGGCGCTCTTCCTTGTCCCACATCATGGAGGTGACGGCGCCCTTGCCTGGCCGGCGCAACAGCACTTCCCTGGCGTCGGCGAAGCGCACCGCCATCACCATGCCGTCATCATAGCCGATAGCAACGACGTCCTGGCTCGGGTGACAGGCGACGCAGGTGACCATCGCATTGCCGCGCGTGCCGAGTTCCAGCGGCGCCTTGCCCATCGGCCCGTCCTTGCCAGAAAACGGCCAGACGATCGCTGCCGGCGCGCCGGAACTCGCCAGCCATTTGCCCTTGGCGCTCCACGACAGGCTTTTGACCTTACCTGGGTAGCCGGACATCCGCATGTGCTTGCCGTCGGCGAGCTTCCAGCCATGCAGCGCGTTTTCCTGCATGGTGGTGACGACGAAGCCGCCGTCCGGCGAGAAGGTGATGCCGGTGTGGGCGCCGGCCCATTCGAGTTCGGCCGGCTTGCCGTCGGCGGCCGGGAAATGCAGCGTCGCGCCATTGTAGCGGGCAACGCCGAAGCGCATGCCCTTGGGCGAGAAGGCAAGCCCCTCGACCGAGCGCGGATGCGAGAATTCCCTGGTCTTGCCGTCGGCAAAGCGCACATAGGCAATCTTGCCCGAAGCATAGGCAATAGCGCCTTGCGGCCCGGCGGCGACGCTGGTTATCCATTTCTTGCCTGCGGTCGCCAATTCCGCTGTATTGCCGTCTGCGGTCACGGCAAAGATCTTGCCGTCCTCACCACCGGTGATCAGCCGGTCGTTCGCCGCATCATGGAAGGCGGCGAGCAGCCCGTCATTGGCCTGCACCGTCTTGTGGCCATGGTCGAGCCGATGGATTGTGCCGTCAGCCAGCGCAAAATGCGGCACGTCGCCGAGGAACACGGCGGCGAGGCAGTGGCCTTCGAGATCGAGCGGGGCGACTGTCGGCATGAGAGATCATTCCGTTTGAGATTTCTGCTGCCTCACCCTTAAGGGGTTGAGCTGCGGGTCTCAACCCGTGCTTCGGATCGTCGTGAGGAGAGACCGCCAGCGTTGCGGACTACCCCTTCTCCCACAAGGGGAGAAGGAAGAAAGGGCAGCTAAATCAAGCGGCCTGGCAGGCCTCGAAGCTTGTCTTCAGCCGCTCGGCGTCGAGTTCGCGACCGATGAACACCAGCCGGCTCTCGTGCTTCTCGCCGTCCTTCCAGGCGCGCTGGTGGTCGCCTTCGATGATCATGTGCACGCCCTGGATGACATAGCGCTCGTCATCGCCTTTCAGCGCAATGATCCCTTTCAGCCGCAGGATGTTGGGGCCTTCCATCTGGGTGACCTTCTCGATCCACGGGAAGAACTTTTTCGGGTCCATCTCGCCGCCGCGCAGCGACACCGACTGCACGGTCACGTCATGGATGTCGGAAGGGTGCGCATGATGATGATGCCCGTCATGATCGTGGCCGTCGTGATCATGGTGATTGTGGTCATGATCATGATGGTCGTGATCGTCATGCGCCTCGAGGAAGTGCGGATCATTCTCCAGCGCCCGGGACAGGTCGAACGCACCGCGATCGAGCACCTCGGACAGCGCCACGCCGGCGCGTGTGGTGCGATGGATTCGTGCCGCCGGGTTGATGGCGCGGATCGTCGCCTCCACCTTGCTCAGCTCTTCGGGAGTGACCAGGTCGGTCTTGTTGAGCACGACGACATCGGCAAAGGCGATCTGGTCCTCGGCCTCGCGGGAATCCTTGAGGCGCAGCGGCAGGTGCTTGGCGTCGACCAGTGCCACCACCGCATCGAGCCTGGTCTTGGAACGCACGTCGTCGTCCATGAAGAAGGTTTGTGCTACCGGAACGGGATCGGCGAGGCCTGTGGTCTCGACGACGATGGCGTCGAAGCGGCCGGGTCTGCGCATCAGGCCTTCGACGACGCGGATCAGGTCGCCGCGCACGGTGCAGCAGACGCAGCCATTGTTCATCTCGTAGATTTCCTCGTCGGATTCCACGATCAGCTCGTTGTCGATGCCGATCTCGCCGAATTCATTGACGATGACGGCGTAGCGCTTGCCATGGTTTTCCGAAAGGATGCGGTTGAGCAGTGTCGTCTTGCCGGCGCCGAGATAGCCGGTGAGGACGGTTACGGGGATCTGCGTCTGTGCGTCGCTCATATTGTGCCTCGAATAGGGATTGTCGGCTCCATATAGGATGTGTGCTCGGCTTTTGCACGAGGCAAACCGGTGGGCCAAAGAGAGGCTGGTATTGCCGAACTTTCCTCACATTGCCGAACTTTCATTGGCGCGGGTTGGCGGTGGGGCTTAGATAGGCAAAGGGTCATTCACCGGGGGCTGTTCGCGTTGAAGAGGCGCCAGATGTCGGACAAGTCCTTGCCACTAACCCGTCGGCAGGCGCTCGGTCTCGTTGCGGTTACCGCTGGCGGCATATTCCTGCCCGCCGGTGCAAGGGCCGGGCAGGTTTCGCCATATGCCGGGCTTGCCTTGTTCGAAGCCGGTGCCGGCGTCTGCGCCATCACGCCCGAGGTCGCCGAAGGGCCGTTCTATTTCGACCCGAAGCTCGAACGCGCCAATATCACCGAGGGCAAGAAAGGCATCGCCCTCAATGTGCGGCTGCAAATCGTCGACGCCTCCTGCCGGCCGCTTCCCGGCGCACGCGTCGATATCTGGCATTGCGACGCCCAGGGCGCCTATTCCGGCTATCCCGGACAGGGCGACGGGCAGGATATCGACACGTCTGGCCAGAGCTTTCTCCGGGGCTGGCAGAGAACCGATGAAAGCGGCATTGCTTCTTTCGCCACCATCTATCCCGGCTGGTATCGCGGCCGCACCACCCACATCCATTTCAAGATCTTCCCCGACGACCGCTCGGTGATGACCGGCCAGATGTTCTTCCCCGACAGCCTCAGCGATCAGATATTCGCCACCGTCGCGCCCTATAACGACCGTCCCGGCAAACGCGACACATCGAACGCGCGGGACGGCATTGCGCGGCAGGCCGGGCCGCTGTCTCAGGCAGCGCTGCGGGAAATGGCGGACGCCTTTCAGGCCTTGATGGTGGTCGCGGTGAAGGCCGGTTGAGAACGCCTCGTCACGTCCCCATCCAGCCATTGCGGAAAGTCGTTTGTCATCTAACTGAAATAAACATCTGGCATTAGCCACGGCGAACACCGCGATGCTTGCCGGCAAAGCTATTTTCCGAGCCGGAATGTTTTCGATCGTCATTGCCAATCGGCGGCCTGCTTCTATGCTGCCCGCACCGGTTCGGCCGAGGAGGGATGAGCATGGCCAAGGCGGACAAGACTGCAACAATGAGCCGGCTGCATTCGGCGGCGCGGCTGGCGCGCACGGCGCTCGCCGCCCGGCTTCTGGCGCATGGCTTCTATGCCGGCCAGGACCAGATCATGCTGGCGCTCGACCGCGATGACGGGCAGACGCCCGGCAATCTTGCCGGCCGCCTCGGCGTGCGTCCGCCGACCATCACCAAGACCATCAACCGGCTGCAGGCGCAGGGTTTTCTGGAGAAGCGCGCCTCGTCCGCCGATGCCCGCCAGGCGCATATTTTCCTCACCGACACCGGCCGCGAAATCATCCACGCCATCGAGAAATCGGTGAAGAAGACCGAAAAGCAGGCATTGAAGGGTCTCGACAAGAAGGATCAGAAAGCGCTGTTCAAGCTGCTTGCGCGTGTCGAGGCGAACCTGTCGAACGGCGAAATGGTGCTCCCGGATGACGAACTGGATATCGAGGACAAAATCCTAGAATAAGGTCACGCGTTCGCCGCTGACGGCCGTCGCGTCAGTGCCGACCAGCGTCCCGGCGTGACGCCGAACGCCTTCTTGAAATGCCGATTGAAATGGCTTTGGTCGCTGAAGCCGGCCGCGATGGCGATCTCTGCCAGCGGTTCGTTGGCTTCGATCATACGGCGGGCTCGCTGAAGCCGGCGCATCAACAGGAACCGGTGCGGGCTGGTGGAGAAGGTGGCGCGGAAGTGCCGCGACAGGGCATAACGGTCCAATCCGGTTATCGCCTCCAATTCATCCGAACGTACAATCCGCGCGACATTTTCCTCCAGATAGTCGCGCGCCAGGCTGGCGGCGCGCCACGCGGTTTTCGCTACCGGTTTCGCCGGCTGACCGGCGTGCCCGGCCAGGCTTTGCATAAGCTGCGTCATGAAATCGACGACAAACAGCTCGTCCAGTTCCTGATCCAGCGGCCCGAGCGCCGAAAGCAGCGTCGCGCGGAGATCGCGGTCTGTCACTACGGCATCCCCGACGAAAGGCAGTGACCCGCCGCCGAGGCAATCGAGCATCAGGGACGGCTCCAAATAGAGCATTCTGTAACGCAGGCCGTCTTCGGTGCCGGCACCGCCATCGTGCAGTTCGTCGGGATGAAGGATAATGATCTGGCCAGCCAAGCTCTGATGCGTTTGGCCGCGATAGCGGAAGCGCTGCACGCCATAAAGCGTCACCCCGATCGCATAGGTGTCGTGGCGATGGAGATCGAAGGCGTTGCCGTGGAACCGGGCCTCGATGCGTTCCATGCCGGCAGCACGGGGTGCCGGTACGATGCAGTTCTCGGCTGCTTCCACGCACAAACGTCCAAGACCTTGAAAGGCTTCCCCGTCTAGACCGTGCGGCATCGATTCACTCGCAGCCTCGGATTGGCCCCCTTTCGGATTGGAAACTGTCGCATGTTCGATACGAAATTTGCAATCGTGCTCAAGGATGATCTTCCCGTCTGGCAAAAGCTCAACGTCACCGCCTTTCTGACCAGCGGCATCGTCGCGCAGTTTCCCGACATTATCGGCGACCCCTACCGTGATCGCGCCGGCAATATCTACAACCCGCTGTCGATCCAGCCGGTCATCGTGCTTTCGGCGGACGGCCAGACGCTCGGCGCGATCCACCGGCGGGCGCTGGAGCGTAGTGTGACGGTCTCGCTCTATGTCGAGGAAATGTTTTCGACTGGGTATGATCTGGCCAACCGTGCCGTCTTTGCCGAATTTGCGCCGGAGGATGCCAAGGTGGTCGGCATCGCGCTTCGCGCCGAAAAGAAGCTCGTCGACAAGATCACCAAGGGCGCCCGCATGCACGCCTGAGTCGTCGGCCACCAGGGACAAAAACTGAGCCTGGTCGGCGGCGTTCGTTGTGCCAGCCTGTTTTGGCTTGCCGGCAGGCGACAATTGCCGCATTGGTGAGGGACTGCCTTGCTTCCCGTCCGGCCTGAAATTGAATGCTCCCCCAAGACATGACGAAAGCGCGACGTCGCCGGCGGCGATCCTGTGCATGCTTTCCGTCTACGTGTTTTTCACCTTCCTCGACACCAGCAGCAAATACCTTGTCCTGGCCGGCGTCTCGGCGCTGATCGTCGCTTGGACCCGCTTCGCGGTCCATGTCCTGATCGTCGGCGTCTTTCTGCGCGGATGGCGTGAGCCGCTGCGCTTTCGTCCCGCCAACCTGCCGGCGCACATCACGCGCGGTCTCCTCCTGTTCGGATCGACGATATGCAACATTCTGGCGCTGCGGACGCTGCAACTGGCGGAAACCACCTCGATCTACTTCTTCGGCCCGATGGTGATCACCGCGCTTGCCGGTCCGTTGCTAGGGGAATGGGCCGGCTGGCGGCGTTGGCTGGCGATCATGAGCGGCTTTGTCGGCGTCCTCATCATTACCCGGCCGGGCATCGGGGTTTTTGGCGTCGGCCATCTCTTTGCGCTCGGCTCGATGCTGTCGAACAGTTTTTACGTCATCATGACGCGCCGCATGTCCGCGACGGAAACCTCGGAAAGCCTGATCCTGTTTTCGGCGTTGGCGCCAGCCGTGCTGCTGCTGCCGACACTGCCGTTTTCGCTTTCGCTGCCGCAGGATGGCTGGCACTGGTTCATATTGCTGATGCTCGGCGTTTTCGGCGCCCTTGGCCATTGGCTTCTTGTGCAGGCCTATCGCCTTGCCACCACCACGGCCCTGGCCCCCTATCCATATTCGCAGATGATCTGGATGATCGTCTCCGGCCTGATCGTCTTCAACCAGTTTCCCGATCGCTGGACGCTGGCCGGTGCCACAGTCATCGTCGCCAGCGGCCTCTACATCGTCCACCGCGAGCACCGGCTTCGCTTGCGCAACCGCGCGACGCTGGACGCGGAGGCGGAAGCGCTGGCAAAAAAACTTTGATTTGCTCGGGATCGATGGCATAAGAGCCGGCCTTTAAACAGTTTAAATTGCTTCAGGAGCGCAGGGCGCTGGCACAGAAGATCAAGCTTTCGACCATCGCGGATGCGCTCGGCGTGTCCACGGCCACGGTCTCGCTGGCCTTGCGCGACAGCCCGCTGGTCGCCGGCGGCACCCGCGACCGCATCAAGGAACATGCCCGCGCCATCGGCTATATCTACAACCGCCGCGCCGCCAGCCTGCGCACCTCGCGCTCGGGCATAGTCGGCGTCGTCGTCCACGACATCATGAACCCGTTCTTTGCCGAAATATTGCGTTCGATCGAGAGCGAGCTCGACCGCAGCCGGCAAACGTTCATCCTGTCGAACCACTACGACCAACTCGAGAAACAACGTACCTTCATCGACACGCTTCTGCAGCTGGGCGCTGACGGCGTCATCATGTCGCCGGCCATCGGCACGCCGCCCGAAGACATAATCATGGCCGAGGAGAACGGTCTCCCGGCAGTGCTGATTGCACGCACCGTCGAAGGTGCCGACGTGCCGGTGTTTCGCGGCGACGATGCCTATGGCACCGGGCTTGCCACCAATCATCTGATCTCGCTTGGCCACAAGCGCATTGCCATGATCGGCGGCACCGACCAGACCTCGACCGGCCGCGATCGCTATCAGGGATATGTCAACGCTATGGAGTCGGCAGGGCTTGAGGTCAGGCCGTCCTGGCGCATCGCCGGCCCGCGCACCAAGCAGGCCGGCTTCGAGGCCGCCGGGCAGTTCCTGGCGCTGAAGGACAGGCCGACCGCGGCCTGCTGCTGGAACGACCTCGTCGCCATCGGCCTGATGAACGGCATTGCGCGCGCCGGGCTGGTGCCGGGCATCGACATCTCTGTTACCGGCTATGACGACCTCGAGGAGGCGGCGATCGCGACGCCGGCGCTGACCACCGTCTGGAACGGCCAGCGCGAGGTTGGCCGCCGCGCCGCCAGCGCGCTGCTCGACAAACTCAACGGACAGACGGTGCGGCCGTCGCAGGAACTGATCAAGCCGGAACTGCATGTGCGCCAGTCGACCGGCAAACCGGTGGAACGTGCATGACAAAAACCGAACAGCAAGCTGTCGCCATTCTGGTGCCGGGCCAGTTCAACGATCATGCGGTCGGCCGCATCGACGGGGCGTTCAGCCGCGTTCGGATCGAACGCGCCGATCCCTCGCTGGTCACCGACGAGATGCGCCTTACGGTGCGCGGCATAGCCGCCTTTGGCGGCATAAGCGCCGCGTTGATGGACGCGCTGCCAAAGCTCGAGATCATCGCCAATTTCGGCGTCGGCTATGATTCGGTCGATGTCCGCCACGCCGCACGGCGCGGCATCATGGTCACCAACACACCGGATGTGCTGACCGAAGAGGTCGCCGATACGGCGCTCGGCCTGTTGATCAATACCATCCGCGAACTGCCGCGCGCCGAGGCCTGGCTGCGCGACGGAAGTTGGCTGCGCAACGGCAACTATCCGCTGAGCCGGCTGACCTTGCGCGGTCGCCATGTCGGCATCTTCGGCATGGGCCGCATCGGCCTCGCCATTGCCCGCCGGCTCGACGCTTTCGGGCTGTCCATTGCCTATCACAACCGGCGCCGCGTCGAAGGCCTGTCCTATGACTATCACCCGACGCTGAAAGGTCTCGCCGAGGCGGTCGACACGCTGATCTCGGTGGCGCCCGGCGGGGCCTCGACGGAAAAGGCGGTCAATGCCGAAATCCTCTCGGCCCTTGGGCCGAACGGCGTCTTCGTCAATATCGGCCGGGGCAGCACGGTCGACGAACCAGCCCTTGCCGCCGCACTTGCCAGCGGCAGCATCGCCGCTGCCGGGCTAGACGTCTTTGCCGACGAGCCAAATGTGCCAGCGGCGTTGCTTGCCGCGCCCAACACCTCGCTTTTGCCACATGTCGGCTCAGCCTCGCAGCACACCCGCCGCGCCATGGCGGACCTGTGCGTCGACAATCTGGTCTCGTGGTTTTCGCAGCGCAAGGCGCTGACGCCGGTGCCGGAGACGGCAAATGTCAAGGCAAGGCCGTAAGCGGGTTGCCATATCTATTAACTTCAGCTTAACCCTTCGGAATCATTCTGGTCCTTCCTAGTGTATGTCCGCCTGACAGCACATGACAGCAAGATGAAGCGCGCCTCCTGATCTCTTCGAACGCGGCGCGCTTGAAATGCGCGGAGAAACAGGATGAAAACGGTTCCCGCATTGATGGCGACTGCTGCGCTGTTAGGCAGCGTCCAGCTGTTTTACGCCGGTAGCGGTCAAAGCCGCGCAGCCAGTGAGTCAACACCTTCGTCTGGCAACTACAGGCTGGTAGCCCATGGCGACGAGGCGTCTTGTGCGGTCAGCCGCGGCGCCGAGATTTCGCAAGGGCTGTCGCTGTTGACGGTTGCCCCGAATTGCCGCCGGGTGTTGCCCGGTGTCGAGCAGGCGAAGTTCTGGCGAGAGCAGGATGACGGTACGGTCACCTTCAGCGCTAACGGCACCGATCCGATCGTCATGTTCTCAGTCGCCGACGGCGATGGTTACGAATCCTACGCGCCGGCGCTGCCGCTGCTGACGCTGGCGTCGGCCGGCGACTGACGAGCGCGGCAGGACTATTCCGCCGCGGCGCGCGCGCCCGATTTCGCCGCCTGATGCAGGCGCACCGCATCGCCGAATGCGCGAAATATCTTTACCGAGATGCTGTCCGATTTGACCCAGTATTCGGGATGCCACTGGACGCCGACGGCGAAAGCCCGTGCATCGCGCACCGAAACCGCCTCGACTGTGCCGTCGGCGGCGACCGCTTCGACCTGCAGCTTCGGGCCAAGCCGGTCGACCGCCTGGCGATGCACCGAATTGACCATGATGTCGCCGGCGCCGAAGACCCCGGCCAGGCAGCTGCCGGGTTTTATCGACACGCTCTGACGGATGGCGAAGCGCTCGTCCTGATTGTCGCTCGCCGGCGCACGATGATCGAGCGAACCGGCGCGTTCCTGGATTTCGGTGGCCAGCGTGCCGCCCAGTGCCACATTCATCTCCTGGATGCCGCGGCAGATGGCGAGCAATGGCACCCCGCGCTCCACCGCCCGGCGGATCAGCGGCAGCGTGGTGGCGTCGCGGGCGGGGTCGTAGGGACCATTGGCTTCGCTGGCGTCACCGCCATAGAGCGAGGGATGAACGTTCGACTTGGAACCGGTGACCATGACGCCGTCGACGGAGGAAAGCAGTTCGTCGAAGTCGAGCCGGTCGCCGAAGGACGGCACCAGCAGCGGGAATACGCCTGCCCCCGAAAGCGCCGCTTCAAGATATTGCTGCGGCGCGGCATGCCAGGTGTAATTGTCGAACTGGCGGACGTCTGTCGATATGGCGACGAGCGGCTGGTGCATTTGGTCCGGATCCCATCGGGTGCAGCGAATTATCTGCCTGCAAAATAGGCGATCCGAAGGCGCATTTCCATGGCAAGTTTCGGCGTGTCGCGTAGGCCAGTTAATCGACCTTAGACTATAGTTGCAAGATCTGCCCAACGCCGTGAATTTCCCCGAAATGCGCCACTCAAACCGGGCTGCCGCGCTGGACTCGACTCCTTGCCTGTGTATTGTCGGGCTCGAAGCCGATCCGGGCGCCGAAGCGTCCCGAATGTCGGTCAGTGGATCCAAAAGGGAGGAACTTCATGGATCGTCGTTCGTTCATCCGCAAGGCCGGCACCGCCGGCGTTGGCGCCGCGGCCGCTGCCGCGACACTTGCCGCGCCGGCCATCGCCCAGTCCAATCCGAAAGTGACCTGGCGGCTGGCGTCGTCCTTCCCGAAGTCGCTCGATACGATCTATGGTGGCGCCGAAGTGTTTTCCAAGATGCTGTCGGAGGCGACCGACGGCAACTTCCAGGTCCAGGTCTTCGCCGCCGGCGAACTCGTTCCCGGCCTGCAGGCCGCCGATGCCACCACTGCCGGCACCGTCGAGGCCTGCCATACGGTGGCATACTATTACTGGGGCAAGGACCCGACCTGGGCGCTGGGAGCGGCGGTTCCGTTTTCGCTCAATGCGCGCGGCATCAACGCCTGGCACTATCATGGCGGCGGCATCGATCTGTTCAACGAGTTCCTGGCGACGCAGGGTCTGTTCGGGCTGCCGGGCGGCAATACCGGCGTGCAGATGGGTGGCTGGTTCCGCAAGGAGATCAAAACGGTCGCCGACCTTTCCGGCCTCAAGATGCGTATCGGTGGTTTTGCCGGCAAAGTGGTGCAAAGGCTCGGCGTGGTTCCGCAGCAGATCGCCGGTGGCGACATTTATCCGGCGCTGGAAAAAGGCACGATCGATGCCGCCGAATGGGTCGGCCCCTACGACGACGAGAAGCTCGGCTTCTACAAGGTTGCGCCCTATTACTACTATCCCGGCTGGTGGGAAGGTGGACCGACTGTCCACCTGATGTTCAACAAGGCGAAATACGACGAACTTTCGCCGGCTTACAAGTCGCTGGTGCATACTGCCGCTCAAGCGGCCGACGCCAACATGCTGCAGAAATACGACTATCTCAATCCGGCGGCGGTTAAGCGGCTGGTTGCCGGCGGGGCCAAGTTGAGCCCGTTCAGCCAGGAGATCATGGCCGCCTGTTTCGAAAAGGCCAACGAAGTCTATGCCGAGATGGAAGCCTCGAACGCGCCGTTCAAGAAGATCTGGGACTCGATCAAGGCGTTCCGCAAGGAGCATTATCTCTGGGCGCAGGTGGCCGAGTACAACTACGACACCTTCATGATGGTCCAGCAGCGCAACAGCAAGCTCTAGAACATTCTGCGACGCCGAGTGGCTCCACTCAGCGTCGCAGAAATGGGCTAAAACAAAGCGGATGCCCGGTTTTATTTGAATGCATTCCGCCCCAGGAAGACGTGGTTCTTGTCAAAAGGACCCTGAGCACGCCTCGCGTTCCTTCCCTGTCAGCCTCGGACGCACTGACTTCCCCCAGTATTCCCACCCGGCGTAAGGCAATAGAACCCAGTCGACTTGATGCGGCCACGCATCAGTTGCTGGACCTCACCCGGTTTGCAGGCCGGCGTCGGCATAGGCAGAGTTGGAGGGGTCGCCTTTCCCCGGCTTCATCAGCCGGGCTTTATCAGATTGAGGATGAAGCCATCGATGCCACGCAGAACCGCGAAGCCTGCCGGTGGCAACTGGCCCGATGGATCAGCCCTGAGGCACAACCAGGACTTTGACCTCGCCTGGCGCCGGCGGGTTGGCAATGATCGCCACCGCCTCGTCGAGGCTGACTTGTCGCGATATCAGCCGGTCTACCTCGATCGCCCCCGAGGCGATAAGATCGGCGGCCCGGCGATGGGTAAAGGGATTGAGGAAGGAGCCCAGGACCTTCAACTCGCGGAACAGCAGGTCGAACGGTTCGAACGCCGCTTTCATGCCTTGCGGCATCACGCCGACGACGACAATTGTGCCGCCCGCTTTGGCCAGCCGCATCGACTGCTCGACGGTGTCTTTCACGCCGGCGCATTCGAACACCACGTCGACGCCGCCCGGCATCAAACCCGACCGGCCGACGATCGCGTCGATGACGTCGGAAGCACCGGGATCGACCGTCGCCGTTGCGCCCAGTTGCTCGGCAAGAGCCCGCCGCGAGGCCTGACGCGTCGACAAGATGATGGTCGTCGCACCGGCGAGCTTTGCCAGCTGAACGGTGAGCAGGCCGATCACGCCGCCGCCGAGCACCGCGACCGACGAGCCCGGTTTGATCGCGGCAAGGTCCACGCCATGCAGGCAGCAGCCGAGCGGCTCGCAGAACGCGCCATGCGTCGGCGCCAGATTGCCTGGCAAAACGAAGGCCTGTTTCTGCGGCAGGACAAGATATTCGGCAAAGCCACCATCGCGATGGATGCCGATGGCGCGCAAATTGCCGCAGAGATTGACCCGGCCGGCCTGGCAATGCGCGCACCGGCCGCAGGCGATGTTAGGATCGCCGGTGACGCGGTCGCCGACGGAAAAGCCGGATACGGCAGGTCCGATCGCCTCGACGATGCCGGAGAATTCATGCCCGAGCGTCACCGGCGGCGTGCACGGGAATTCACCATGGAAAAGATGCCTGTCGGTGCCGCAGACGCCGCACGCCTCAATCCGCACCAGCAGCTCGCCCGGCCCGGCGGTCGGTTTCTCGACCTCGCACACGGCGAGGCCCCCCACTCGCTCCAGTCGCACCGCCTTCATGGCTGCCGGGCCTTCTTCAATTGAAACTCGGTGGCTGCGACAGATCGATTGCCGGGGCCGCCGGTTTCGCGGGCGGTTTTTCGTCGAAGCTCGGCGGCTGCGACAAATCCGGTGTGGAAGGTGAGGCCGGGGCAGTGCCGCCGTTGGCCGGCGGCGTGCCAAGCGGCGACAAGCCGATGCCAGGCGTTTCCGGCACCTGGTAGTTGATGGTGCCCGGATCGACGACGGTGCCTTTATAGTGCATCACCATCTGCGGGAAGGCGATGGTCAGGCCGATCATGATCACCTGGATGCAGACGAACGGCACCGCGCCCCAATAGATCTGCCCTGTGGTGACCGGCGCGATCTGCTTGCCGCTGAGCCGGTCGAGATAGGGCACGCGCGCGGCGACCGAGCGCAGATAAAACAGCGCGAAGCCGAAGGGTGGATGCATGAAGGAGGTCTGCATGTTGACGCCTAAAAGCACGCCGAACCAGATCAGGTCGATGCCGAGCTTGTCAGCCGCTGGCGCCAAAAGCGGCACGATGATGAAGGCAAGCTCGAAAAAGTCGAGGAAGAAGGCGAGCACGAAGACGAGGATGTTGACGCCAATCAGGAAACCGACTTCGCCGCCCGGCAGCGACGTCAATAGGTGCTCGACCCAGATGTGGCCATTGACGCCGTAGAAGGTCAGCGAGAACACCCGCGCGCCGATCAGGATGAACAGAACGAAGGACGACAGCCTGGTCGTCGAGGCCAGCGCCTGCTTGACCACGTCGAGCGACAGCCGCCCCTTCATCGCCGCCATTGCCAGCGCGCCGACGGCGCCCATGGCGCCGCCTTCCGTCGGCGTGGCGATGCCAAGGAAGATGGTGCCCAGCACCAGGAAGATCAGCGCCAGCGGCGGGATCAGCACGATGATCACCTGCTGCGCAAGCCTGGACATCAGGTTGATCTTCAGGCGCTGGTCGATGATCGCCACGACATAGATGAAGATGACGCCAATACTGGCGCCGAGGATATCGGCGTTGCCGCCATGGTTCGGCGCAAGGTAGCGATACGCCGCATAGGAAACCACCACCGCCGCCAGCAGCGCCGCCAGCAGCGACAGCACACCGTGGCCGAGCGTGCGGGCCTCCAGCGGCAGGGCCGGCATCGACTTCGGCCGGAAGATCGACATGAGCAGGATGTAGAGCATGTAGATGCCGGTCAAAATGAGCCCGGGGATCAGCGCTCCCTTGTACATATCGCCGACCGAGCGGCCGAGCTGGTCGGCCAGGACGATCAGCACCAGTGACGGCGGGATGATCTGGGCGAGCGTCCCGGACGCGGCAATGACGCCGGATGCCAGCCGGCGGTCGTAGCCGTAGCGCAGCATGATCGGCAGCGAAATCAGACCCATGGCGATGACGGAAGCTGCCACCACGCCGGTCGTCGCGGCGAGCAGCGCGCCGACGAAAATCACGGCATAGGCCAGGCCACCACGGACCGGTCCGAACAACTGGCCGATCGTGTCGAGCAGGTCTTCAGCCATGCCGGATCGTTCGAGCACGATGCCCATGAAGGTGAAGAACGGGATCGCCAGCAGCGTATCGTTCGACATCACCCGGCTGCCATAGAAATTATCCGGCAACGCGTGCAGCAACGGCCAAGCAAGGTTGATCGAGCCGCCCGAATAGGGCGACAGCAGTACGCCGATGAAGAAGAACATCAGGCCGTTGGCGGCAAGCGAGAAGGCGACGGGATAGCCGATCAGCAGGAAGACGATCAGCGAGGCGAACATGATCGGCGCCATGTTCTGGGCGATGAACTCGATCACGAGCGCACCTCTTCGACGAGCGCCTTTGCTTCGAGTTCAGCCTGTTCATGCACCGATATGAACGGAGTGGGATCGTCCATATGACCGCGCATAATGGCGATTTTCTTGATGATTTCGGAAATGCCCTGCAGCGCGAGCAGGAAAAAGCCGACCAGCAGGATCGCCTTAGCCGGCCAGATGATCAGCCCGCCGGAATTGTTCGACATCTCGCCGCTGCGATACGATAGCGACACATAAGGAACGAAATAGACCACCATCAACGTCACGAACGGCATCAGGAAGAAGACGTGACCGAAAAGGTCAATCCAGTGCTGCACGCGGCGCGAGAACATGCCGTAGACGATATCGATGCGGATATGGTCGTTCTGCTTCAGCGTGTAGGCGGCGGCCAGCATGAAGGCGGCGCCGAACAGATACCATTGCAATTCCAGCCAGGCGTTCGAGGACATGTCGAACATCTTGCGGATGACAGCGTTGGCGGCGCTTACCAGGATTGCCAGCAGGATCAGCCACGAAACCCATTTGCCGATGAATTCGTTCAAACGGTCAATGGTTCTGGAAAGAGCGAGAAGCCCTGCCATGCATTCCTCCCTTGTGTCAGAGCACGCCGGTTCCCTGTCCGTCGCGTCGCTGTGGACCAACGGTATGCAGTGCGTGGTTCGGCGGGTCAACATGGGACAGCCCGCATAAACACAGTTGTGAGGTGACGTTCGGCAAAATGCTGCCGCGTCCTTTGCATGTCCAAGGACATGCGGCTCTTCATCCAACCAAAGTCGGATGCGGCTCAGGCGATCTTCTGTTGGTCGCGGCCGGCGCCGATCAGCACAAGCATGGCGACGAGGAACAGGTACATCCAGCCGTCCCGCCATTCGAGCGGAAAATAGCCGGCCCATAGCGATTCGGCCATGCCGAAGGCGGCTGCGCCCAGTGCCGCCCGCAGCGGCGAGAGATAGCCGCCCACTGCGGTCACGAACAGGATCTTCAACCCGTAGACCAACCCTGTGCCGAAGCTGATGTTTCCGTAGTAGAAGGCGGCGAGCACGCCAGCCAGTGCCGCGCAAAGGCCGCCGAAAAGCACCGCACGCCGAGACACCACGCGGACATCGACACCGCACATCGCAGCGGCCTTTGGATCGTCGGATACGGCACGCCAGCTTCGGCCGAAGCTGGAATGTGTGAACCCCCACGCAGCCAGCGCAATAGCCGCCAGCACGGCGGCGCAATCGAGCAATTGGATCAGCGTCAACGTCGCCTTGAAGCTGGCATTCTGCGCGAAGACGATGGTCTGGGCCAGCATTGGCGGCAACCATAGGTCATGGGTATCGGCGGCGATGCGGCTGGCTTCCGACAAGACCAGCAATATGCCGAGCGTCGTCACCACGATGGCGTTAGGCGAGCGGTCGGCCAGCGGTTCGAAGATGCTTCGCGACAGGACATGGCTGAGCAGCGCCGCATAAAGGAATGCCGCCGCTACGCCGAGCGCGACCGATGCAAACAGCGTCAGCCACAGGGCCTGATAGCCGAACGCCGCGGTGAGGATCATCGTATGCCCGCAAAAGGCGAACAGCGCGCCATAGGCAAGATTGGTGCGGTGCAGGATGCCGTTGGTCAGCACGTAGCCGAAGGCAAGCAATGCATAGAGCGCGCCCGAATGCAGCCCGTTCAGAACCTGCTGGAAGAAATAGAGCATGCAAGACCCTCGATGCATGCCCCGCAATCGGGGCAGAGGTTTGGGACGAACGACATTCTCAATACGGCGATCGCCTCAGTGAGGAGCGTTGCACCCGGAATCTAACTTGTCAAACGCGATTTATCGGTTAGATTTCGCCGTATGACAGTATCCTGGACTCCGCACCGCTTCACCGGTGGCATGCTTGCGCTCGACACGGCGAACACCGTCGTTTTGCGGAACGATCCGGAGAAAACCTTCGACCGTTTCGACGATCCGGCCGAGATCGCCCGCTTTGCAGAAGCGGCGAGCGGCTTTCGCGCCGCCGAGCGCGGCGGCAGGCGGCTCGTTGCGCCGGCGCCTGAAAAAATCGCACCGGTGGTGCTGTCGATTCGCGAGACGACCGATCGGCTGTTTCGCGGCGCGGTGTCGAAAGATGCGATCGCGACCGGCGATATGCCAAAATTCCTGGAAGCCTGCGCCGATGGCCTCGCCCATAGCCGCACCGAAATCGGCACGCCTGGAAAACCGTTCGGTGATCCGGCGACGCCGATTGCCTTCGAGGCGGCGCTCGCGGTCTCGGCGCTGTCGCTGCTGCGCGGCGACACAATCGCCAGGCTGCGGATATGTCCCAACTGCAGCTGGCTGTTTGTCGATAAAAGCCGCAATTCCAGCCGCCTCTGGTGCGACATGGCGGTGTGCGGCAACCGACAGAAGGCAAACCGATACTATCGCCGCCGGACCGCGGCCAGGGAGGTCACCAATGTCTAAAAGATTCTCGCGCGCGATGATTGTCGTCGCGGCGTTGTTCGCGGCGGCCGCGCTCGGCGCCTGCCGTGATTCCGGCAAGGACCAGCTGTTCGCCATTTCCGGGAAGCTGTTCGAGTTCAATTACCGGCTGGGTATCGCCACCTATGTCATCACCCTCAATCCGCTGCGGCCGGTGGGTGAGGGGCAGGTCGCTGTGGTCTCCTTCCAGAACCCGGCCGGTGGTGATCCGATCATCGTCACCCAGAAAATATGGCCGAAGCTGCCGCATGTGACGCTCACCAGTCCGCCACTCACTTGTGTCGTCAAGGACAAGCCCTATGCGGTGTCGATCCGCATCGAGGATTCCAGCGGCAAGTTGCTGCAGAGTTTCGAGACCACTCTGACGTCCTCGCTCGACCAGTCGGTCTTGCCCGACCGGCCTCTGGTGGTCGGGCCAGTCTACGAGCTCAACAAGGACTTGGCCGGCCATGTCGACGGCAAGCTGCCCGGCGAACCGAAGCCCAGTTGCCCAAAGGCTGCATGATGCGACACCAGCGGCACCGACCGCCGCCGGAATTTTCGTGCTCGGCCATCCTGCCCGACAGGCGTTTCGTGGCGCCACACGGCCGCGCACGGATCGTTTGTTGCGGACCGCCTGGCACCTTCGATTTTGTTTGACCTCCCCGGCAAGGGAAGAAAGACTGTGGGCACTCGACTCCGACGTTGGCCGCGCACCTCCAGGCGCGGCCTCCGCACAGGAAATGCCTGATGACGCTGCACAATGTCGCGCTCGACGACAAGTTCGACCTGGCAAAGGAGCGCATCTTCCTGTCGGGTGCCCAGGCAGTCATCCGCATGCTTCTGATGCAGCGCGAGCGCGACCGCCGGGCTGGCCTGAACACCGCCGGTTTCGTCTCCGGTTATCGCGGCTCGCCGCTCGGCGGCCTCGACATGCAGCTGTGGAAGGCCAGGAACCAGCTCGCTCAGTCGGACATCGTCTTCCAGCCCGGTCTCAACGAGGAGCTCGCCGCCACCGCCTGCTGGGGCTCGCAGCAGGCCGAATTGCTGGGCGAGGGCACCCATGACGGCGTTTTTTCGGTCTGGTACGGCAAGGGTCCGGGCGTCGACCGCTCCGGCGACGTGTTCCGCCACGCCAATCTCGCCGGTTCGTCGAAACATGGCGGCGTGTTAGCCCTGATGGGTGACGACCACATGGCCGAATCCTCAACCAACGCGCATGCCACCGAGTTTCTGTTCGTCGACACCATGGTGCCGATCCTCAATCCGGCCGGCGTCCAGGAGATAATCGACTACGGCCTCTACGGCTTTGCCATGTCCCGCTTTGCCGGCACCTGGGCGGCGATCAAATGCGTCAAGGACAACATCGAATCGACGGCCTCGGTCGATGCCGCGCTCGACCGGCTAGATATCGTCATCCCGGACTTCGACATGCCGCCCGGCGGCCTCAACATCCGTAATGAGATCGACATGCTCGGTCAGGAAGAGCGGTTGCATGAATACAAGCGCGCCGCGGCTTCGGGCTTCATCCACGCCAATGGGCTGAACCGGATCGTCTATTCGGGCGGCAGCAGCCCGAAGCTTGGCATCGTCACCATCGGCAAAAGTTATCTCGACGTTCGCCAGGCACTGGAAGACATCGGCATCGATGAAGCGGCCGCCAATCGTATCGGTATCAGGCTGTTCAAGGTCGGCTGTCCGTGGCCGCTCGACCTGCAGCACATCGCCGACTTTGCTCGCGGCCTCGACACCATCGTCGTCGTCGAGGAGAAACGCTCGCTGATCGAGGTGCAACTGCGCGAGAACCTTTACGGCACCGCGACGCAGCCGGTCATCGTCGGCAAGAAGGACGAGCGCGGCGACTGGCTGTTCCCGGCCAAAGGCGCGCTCGACCCCAACGATATTGCCATCGCGCTCGGCGAGAGGATTTTGCGAACGATCGGCCCGTCGGAAGAAATCGCTGCGCGGGTGGCGAAGTTGCGCCAGTTCCAGGCGATGCTGGCCGACACGTCAGACATCGCCTCGCGCACGCCCTTCTTCTGCTCCGGCTGCCCGCATAATTCCTCGACCAAGGTGCCGGACGGCTCGCTCGCAGCCGCCGGAATCGGCTGTCATTTCATGGCGCTGTGGATGGACCGCAATACGGTCGGCTTCACCGCCATGGGCGGCGAGGGCGCGCAGTGGGTCGGCCAGGCGCCGTTCTCGAAGCGCGAGCACATCTTCCAGAATCTGGGCGATGGCACCTACAACCACTCGGGTGTGCTGGCGATCCGTTTCGCGCTGTCGACCGACGCCAACATCACCTACAAGATCCTCTACAATGACGCCGTCGCGATGACCGGCGGTCAGCCGCACGAGGGCGGCCTGACGGTGGACATGATCGCCAGGCAGGTGCGCGCCGAGGGCGTCGAGCGCATCGCCATCGTCACCGACGAGCCGGACAAATATACCGGCAAGGTGGAATTTCCGGCCGGCGCCACCATCCACCACCGCGACGATCTCGATCTCGTCCAGCGCGAGTTGCGTTCGGTCAAAGGCGTCTCGGTGCTGCTCTACGACCAGACCTGCGCCGCCGAGAAGCGTCGCCGCCGCAAGCGCGGCACCTTCCCTGATCCCGACAAGCGCATCTTCATCAACGAACTGGTCTGCGAAGGCTGCGGCGATTGCGGCGTGCAGTCGAATTGCGTCTCGATCCAGCCGGTCGAGACCGAATTCGGCCGCAAGCGCAAGATCGACCAGTCGAGCTGCAACAAGGACTTCTCTTGCGTCAATGGTTTCTGCCCGTCCTTCGTCACCGTCCACGGCGCCAAAATCAGGAAAGCTGAAGGCATAGCCGGCGCGGCCGACCCGCTCGCGGGGGTGCCGGCGCCGGCGCAATTTACGCTCGGTGAACAAGGCTGGGCGGCGATCATAGACGGTGTCGGCGGCACCGGCGTCGTCACCATAGGTGCAGTGCTCGGCATGGCCGCGCACCTGGAAGGCAAGGGCTGCGGCATGATCGACATGGCCGGCCTCGCCCAGAAGGGCGGCTCCGTGTTCACCCATGTCCGCATCGCCCGCACGCCGGACGACATCCACGCCATTCGCGTATCGGCCGGCAAGGCCGACCTCGTGCTTGGCTGCGATCTCGTCGTTTCGGGTGCCAAGAAGGTGCTGGCCGCGGTGCGCGAAGGCCATACCATCTTCCTCGCCAACACCGCCGAGATCATGCCGGGCGAGTTCGCCCGTTCGGCCGATTTCACGCTGCCCGTCGAGCGGCTGAAGAAAGCGATAAGAACTGCCGCGGGCGACGACAGGGCGCATTTCTTCGACGCCACCCGCACCGCCACCGCGCTGTTCGGCAGCTCGCTTGGCGCCAACATGTTCATGCTCGGCTTCGCCTTCCAGCACGGCGGCTTGCCGCTGTCGGCGGAGGCGGTCGAGAAGGCGATCGAGCTCAACGGCGAGGCGGTGGCGATGAATGTCGCGGCATTTCGCTGGGGCCGCCGCGCCGCCCACCAGCCGGATTTCGTCCGCAGCCTTCTCGCCCAGCCGGGCAAGGCCACGCAGCATGCCGCCATTGCCGAGACGCTGGACAATATGATTGCTCGCCGCGTCGCCTTCCTGACCGCCTATCAGAACGCCGCCTATGGCAAGCGCTATGCCGACAGACTGGCGGCGCTGCGCAAGGCCGAAACCAATGCTGTGCCTGGGTCGACCGTGGTGACCGAGGCTGCCGCAAAGAACCTGTTCAAGCTGATGGCGATCAAGGACGAATACGAGGTGGCGCGGCTTTATACGGACAGCTCCTTTGCCGCAGAGCTCGCAAAGCATTTCCAGAGCTACGACAAGCTCGAATTCCATCTCGCACCGCCGATCATGGGCAGGCGCGGCAGTGACGGCAGCCCGAGGAAATCGAGCTTTGGCCCGTGGATGATGAACGGGTTCCGCCTGCTGGCGGCGATGAAGGGCCTGCGCGGCACCGCTTTCGACCTGTTCGGCTACAGCGCCGAGAGGCGTATGGAGCGGCAGCTTCTTGCCCTCTATGAAGCCGACCTGGAGCTTGTCGCCGGCGCGCTGGCGCCGGGCAAGATCGAGGCCGCTGCCGCGCTTGTTTCGGTACCGGCGCTCATCCGCGGCTTTGGCCACGTCAAGCGGGCCAGTGCCGAAAAAGCCGCCGGCGAACGCCAGCGTCTGCTCGACCGCCTTTCGACGGCGCCGCTGCGGCCGCAGCTTCAAGCCGCCGAATGATTCCGCACCGTGATACGCCTTGTTTACCTGAACTGTAGTTTCCCTGTTTCCGCAGCGTCACCAATGGATGCCGGCAGGGCTCGAAACGCCGCTCTAAACCTTTCTTAAGGCCAATGTGACACTGCTGGGTTCCCCAGGGTTGGGATCCAGGCGTGAATCTGAGACGAAAAAACGAGATTCCGGTCGACGTTTACATTCCGTTCGTGGAAACTCTGTTTCGCGACGGGTTCACGCTGTCGATCGGCCTTGTTGCGCAGACACTCCTCGTCATTCTGGTCTATTGGAAGACCATGGACTTGGCGTATCTTCTAGTTGCCGCTGGGCTCATCATTGTCGGTACTCTGCGCCTTCGCAACATCCGGAAATACGGGCGACTTCCTTCCCCCACGACATGGGAGGAAGCGCACAATCGTGAAAACGATTACATAATTTTTGGTTCGATGCATGGTTTCATGCTTGGCGCATTCTGTTTCGTCAGTATCTATCTGGCAAATGACAGCCACGACAACTATGCCGAAATAGCCTCTGTCTGCGTCACGTTGGCATCGGTCACGTCGATTGCCGGCCGCAATTATGGTTCGCCGCGCATGGTTATGATTTTTATCATAACCACCACATGGCCCATATCGCTTGGCTTTATCCTGCGCGGCGATATCTACCACATCATCCTCGGTCTGATGTCGGCCCCCTTTCTGTTTGCGATCAAGCGGTTCGCCGACATCGTCCGCGAGGTCCTGTTTACCGCCTTGTCGGAGGAAAAGAAGGCGAACCGCATCGCGCAGCGTTTCAACCGCGCGCTCAACACCATGTCACATGGCCTTGTCATGCTTGGTCCCGACGGCCGGGTGGCGGTGGCCAATGCCGAAGCCGCGCACCTGATGTCGCTCAAATCGCCCGATGCGCTGCTAGGCCGCTCCATCCACGGTCTGCTGATGCGCGGCGCTGCAGGCGGCATGTTGGCGCCGAAGGATTGCCGTTACATCGAAGCCCAGCTGACGCGTGCGTTGCGCGAGGGCCGCGACCGCAAGGTCCTGGTCTCGCTCGCCAACGGCCAGCACTATGAATTTTCTGCCCGGGAAGGCAGCCAGGAACTGGGCGTCGTCACTTTCGAAGATGTGACCGCCCGGGTCGAGGCGGAAGACAAGATCCGCTTCATGGCGCGCTACGACAGTCTCACCGGCCTGCCCAACCGCGCCTACTTCCACGAGTTGGTGGTGGAAGCCATGGCCTCAGGGGATCCCGACCGTCTCTGCGGGCTGGTGGTGCTCGATCTCGATGATTTCAAGAGCGTCAACGACACGCTCGGCCATCCGGTCGGCGACGGATTGATCTACGCCGTTGCCGAGCGGCTGGCGGCAGTCGCTGGGCCAGGCATCACCGTCAGCCGCTTCGGCGGCGACGAGTTCATGATCTTCTTCGAGCGTGTCGAGGATGAAAGCCACCTGAACGGCCAGGTTGATGAGATCTTTGTCAATCTACAGGGCGAGGTCGATGTCGCCGGCCACGGATTACGCATCCAGGCCAGCGGCGGCGCGGTGCTGTCGCGGGTCAAGGATACCGACGTTGACGCCATGATCGTCAAGGCCGACCTTGCACTCTACAAGGCCAAGGAGCTTGGCAAGAACGGTTGGCGGCTGTTCGAGGCCTCCATGGATGCTGCCTTTCGCAGCCGTCAGCTGATGAAGGCGGATTTGCGCAGCGCCGTGGAAAACAAGGAATTGCGGGTGGTCTATCAGCCGATCGTGGCGATGAGCACGATGCGTATCGCCAGTTGCGAGGCGCTGTGCCGCTGGGATCATCCCGATCTCGGGCCGATCTCTCCCGGTATCTTCATTCCTCTGGCGGAGGAAATGGGCATCATTTCCGACATCAGCACTTTCGTCCTGCATGCGGCGTGCACCGAATGCGCCAAATGGCCATCCCAGACCAGCGTATCGGTCAATCTCTCGGCCAAGGATTTTCGTAACCGCGACGTTATCCAGAAGGTTCGCGAGGCGCTTGCCGGTTCCGGTCTGCCGGCCGGCCGCCTCGAGATCGAAGTCACCGAGACGGCGCTGCTCGACGACAAGTCGCTGACACGCCAATATATCGAGGAATTGAAGCGGCTCGGCGTGCGTATTGCACTAGACGATTTCGGTACCGGCTATTCGAGCCTGAGCTATCTCCACAAACTGCCGCTCGACAAGATCAAGATCGATCGCTCGTTCCTGATCGACGTCACCCAGAACAGCCGGTCGCTCGAATTGCTCAAGGGCATCGTCAACCTATCGCGACCGCTGGGACTTTCGGTTACCGTCGAAGGTGTCGAGACCTTCGAACAGCTCAAGATCCTAGCATTGCAGGTCAAGCCGGACCTGGTCCAGGGCTTTCTGTTCGGGTCGGCACTCAGCGCGTCCGGCATCGAGACGATGTCGAGCACCGTCTGGCCCTTCGCCAAGGACATCCAGACCGCAAGGAAGGCGCCGCGGCGCTGACTTGCGCTGAAAAACCGCGTATTTTAGTATAATTTTATTAATTGTTAACCTTAACGAGCGGTAAACGACCTCCTACTTATTTTCATCTTTACATCTCATGACCCGTCCGTAGTGTCGGCTGGTGGCGGTAATCGCGGGGAATAGAGTTCATGTGTGCCCAGTTGAGTTCGCTCGGCCATGCGGCGGGCGCTGGTGGGAAAGATGCGTCCGAGACCATGTCCAGCTTCGCGCAACATGTTTATGCGCTGCTTGACCGGACGGAGTACCGACGCTGTGAAAGCGGCGAGGACTTCGAAAGCATTTACAGGCTGCGCTACAATTCCTATCGGATGAACGATCTGGTGCCCGAGAATGCGTCCCGTCAGGTCCATGACGAGTTTGACGAACTGCCCAATTGCCATACGTTCGGAATCTACATCGATGGGCGGCTGGTCAGCACAATGCGCCTGCATAACGTGTCTGCTGATAACGCGACATCACCAGCGCTCAGCGTCTACAAGGACTTGTTGATGCCGCGTCTGGCGGCCGGCGAAGTCTTTATCGACCCGAGCCGTTTTGCCGTGGACGCCGAATGGTCACGGCTTTACCCGCAGATCCCTTATGTGACGCTGCGCCTTGCCGGCATGGCTTGCTTCCATTTCGGCGCCCCTTATTGCATATCCATGATCCGCGAGGACCATGCGGCTTTCTACAAGCGCATCTATCGGGCGCGACCGATCGGCGATGCGCGGCCCTATGCCGGCGTGATCAACTGTTTCGCGCTGCTTTATCAAGCCGATGTCCTGGCGATCAAGAACGAAACCTACGCCCGCTTTCCGTTCTTCCGCTCGACGCCGATGGAGCAGCGCATGTTGTTCGATACGCCCGGTGCCGGCGAACTCGCCCCGCTGACCATCCTGCCCACCGCCAAGTATTTTCGCGAAGCCGCCTGAACGAGCTCATGGAGCCTTCCGGTCGCTTCGGCGTTCTGGGCAAGGGTGCTGGTGGTAGGTTGGCATGGCCGACATCCGCCACGCATCGCTTCGACTGCGATCCGATCAAAGGAACCGATATGACCATTTCCACGCTCGCCCTTACCCCGCTTATCTCGCTGATTGCAGGCGTGCTGATCCTGGTGATGCCGCGGCTGCTCAATTATATCGTCGCCCTTTATCTGATCGTTGTCGGCCTGCTCGGGCTGTTCCCGCATCTCGCCGGCTAACGACATCGGCAATGGCGGACCTGCCATCCATTGGGATTGGTATCGCCGCGCTCCGCGCAGCGATTTCAAGTTTTGCTTGAGATTGTTGGCTGCGGCGATGCGGCATTAGCGCCATTGCCCTTAACGCGGCTTTTCGCTATGTGCCTGAAAGATGTCTTCGAAGGGGTATTCCTATGGCTGAACACACGCCGACCGGTCCTGTCGAACTGGGCGCGAAGATGGACTATGCCGAGCATGATCGGACCTATGCAGGCTTCCTCAGGCTCGCGAAATACGGATCGCTCTTTTGCCTCGCTGTGCTTCTGGCAATGGCTTTCGGCTTTTTTGCGGGAGGCTTCTTCTCAGGAACTATACTGTTCGTTCTGATCCTGGCCGTCGGCGCCTTTATTCTCCGATAACTCCTCCAACCTTTGTCGAAGGCACCGCCCGGGGTCGGTCGGCGTCTTGCGGTAGCGGGTTCCGGCCGAAAGGATCATGCGGTGGGACAGACGGTTTTCATCCCTCGTGAGCTCGACGCGAACGAGCCGCGTGTCGCGGCCTCGCCCGACACGGTGAAGCGGCTGGCGGCACTGGGTTTCGACGTGATTGTCGAAACCGGCGCCGGCACGGCGTCGCGCATTCCCGACGAGGAGTTCGCCAGGGTCGGTGCCACGATCGGCAAGGCCGGCGATGCAGCCAGGGCTGATGTGGTGCTGAAGGTGCGCCGCCCCACGGACGCCGAGCTGAAGGGCTACAAGTCCGGCGCCGCTGTCATCGCGATCATGGATCCCTACGGCAACGATGCTGCCGTCGCAGCCCTTGCCAGGGCCGGTGTTACTGCCTTCTCCATGGAGTTCATGCCGCGCATCACCCGCGCCCAGTCGATGGACGTTCTATCCAGCCAGGCCAACCTCGCCGGCTATCAGGCGGTGATCGATGCGGCTGCCGAATATGACCGGGCGTTGCCGATGATGATGACGGCGGCGGGCACCGTACCGGCTGCGAAGGCGTTCGTCATGGGCGTCGGGGTCGCCGGTCTGCAGGCCATCGCCACCGCGCGCCGCCTCGGCGCCGTGGTCACCGCCACCGACGTACGTCCCGCCGCGAAGGAGCAGGTCGCCTCGCTCGGCGCAAAATTCCTGGCCGTCGAGGACGAGGAGTTCAAGGCGGCCGAGACGGCCGGCGGCTACGCCAAGGAAATGTCGAAGGAGTACCAGGCCAAGCAGGCGGCGTTGACCGCCGAGCACATCGCCAAGCAGGATATCGTCATCACCACGGCGCTGATCCCCGGCCGTCCGGCGCCGAAGCTGGTTTCGGCGGCGATGGTCGCCTCGATGAAGCCGGGCTCGGTGATCGTCGACCTTGCGGTCGAGCGCGGCGGCAATGTCGAGGGCGCCGAAGCCGGCAAGGTGGTGACCACGGCCAACGGGGTAAAGATCGTCGGCCATCTCAACGTTCCCGGTCGCGTCGCCGCCTCCGCTTCGCTTCTCTATGCCCGGAACCTCTATGCCTTCCTCGAGACGCTGGTCGACAAGGCGGCGAAGACGCTTGCCATCAACCACGACGACGAACTGGTCAAGGCGACGATGCTGACCGATGGCCGCAAGGTCGTGCATCCCGCCTTCGTCAGGGCTGAGCAGGAGCCGCCAAAGGGCCAACATGTCGAACCGCCGGCCATTCCGGCCAAGACGATGGTTGCCGAGGCTTCGGCGAAGCCGGCTGCGAAGAGGCCGGCCGCTTCGAGGAAGCCCAAGACCACCGGAGGGATCGCGTGATGGATCAGACCCTGCAGAAAGCCCTCGACCAGCTCGACCAGGCCACAGCTGCCGTGCGGCTCGCCGTGCAGAACCTTGCCGTCGCTCCCGGCACTGAGGCGGCCGGCGACGCCGCGCACGCGCTGTCTGGTGGCGCCATCGATCCCTTCGTCTTCCGCTTCGCCATCTTCGTGCTGGCGATCTTCGTCGGCTACTACGTCGTCTGGTCGGTGACGCCGGCGCTGCACACGCCGCTGATGGCGGTCACCAACGCCATTTCCTCCGTCATCGTCGTCGGCGCGTTGCTGGCCGTCGGCATCTCGGCCTCAGGGCTTGCCACCGGTTTCGGCTTTGTTGCGCTGATGCTGGTATCGGTCAACATCTTCGGCGGCTTCCTCGTCACCCAGCGCATGCTGGCTATGTACAAGAAGAAGGAAAAGTAGGCCGCTATGAACGCCAACTTCGCCTCCTTCCTCTATTTGGTCTCCGGCATCCTGTTCATCCTGGCATTGCGCGGCCTGTCGCATCCGACCACCAGCCGCCAGGGCAACATGTACGGCATGATCGGCATGGGCATTGCCATCGCCACGACGCTGGCGCTCGCGACCCCTTCGGCCGGGCGCTTCGCGCTGATCGTGGTTGGGCTGCTGATCGGCGGCTCGGTCGGTGCGGTCACGGCACGGCGCATTGCCATGACCTCGATGCCGCAGCTGGTCGCCGCCTTCCACTCGCTGGTTGGTCTTGCCGCGGTCATGGTGGCGGCCGCCGCCATCTATGCGCCGGAAAGCTTCGGCATCGGCACCGTCGCCGATATCCACGCCCAGGCGCTGATCGAGATGAGCCTTGGCGTCGCCATCGGCGCCATCACCTTCACCGGCTCGGTCATCGCCTTCTTGAAGCTCGACGGCCGCATGTCGGGCAAGCCGATCATGATCGGCGGCCGTCACTTCATCAACGCAGCCCTGGGCATTGCGCTGATCGTGCTGATCGTGCTGCTCGTCACCACTGAATCCAAGCTGGTCTTCTGGCTGATCGTTGCCGCCTCGCTGGTGCTGGGCGTCCTTCTCATCATCCCGATCGGCGGCGCCGACATGCCGGTCGTCGTGTCGATGCTGAATTCCTATTCGGGCTGGGCCGCCGCCGCACTCGGTTTCACGCTCGGCAATCTGGCGCTGATCATCACCGGCGCACTGGTCGGCTCGTCGGGTGCCATCCTGTCCTACATCATGTGCAAGGGCATGAACCGGTCGTTCATCTCGGTCATCCTCGGCGGCTTCGGCGGCGAGACATCAGCCGCTGCCGACGACGGCATCGAGCGCACGGTAAAGCAGGGCTCAGCCGAGGATGCCGCCTATCTGATGATGAATGCGCAAAAGGTCATCATCGTGCCGGGCTACGGCATGGCCGTCGCCCAGGCACAGCACGCGCTGCGCGAGATGGCCGACAAGCTCAAGGCCAACGGCGTCGACGTCAAATACGCCATCCACCCCGTCGCCGGCCGTATGCCCGGCCACATGAACGTGCTCTTGGCCGAAGCCAACGTGCCTTATGACGAAGTGTTCGAGCTGGAGGACATCAACTCTGAGTTCGCGCAGGCCGACGTCGCCTATGTCATCGGGGCCAATGACGTCACCAATCCCTCGGCTCGTGACGACAAGTCCTCACCTATCTACGGCATGCCGATCCTCGATGTCGACAAGGCGCGCACCTGCCTGTTCGTCAAGCGCTCGCTCGGCTCCGGCTATGCCGGCATCGACAACACGCTGTTCTACAAGGACGGCACCATGATGCTGCTCGGCGACGCCAAGAAGATGACCGAGGAGATCGTCAAGGCCATGGATCACTGAAAAGGCGTCGTTGCCAACTCACTGCCGGTCGTCGAATACAGCCCGGCTCCGCGCCGGGCTTTTTCTTGGCTGTTACCGGTTCTGAAGCTACGATGCCGACCCCGTCGTGTTGCTAACGGCGTCATCGTGGAGGTGCTGGTGCCCGACCCTGGTCCTGCTGCATCGCCGGCCGCCGATCTGACCGCAGCAGAGAAGGCGCCACGCAAGCGCAGCCAGGCGGTGGTGGTCGTGCACGGAATGGGCGAACAGCGGCCCATGGACACGTTGAGGGGATTTGTCCAGGCCGTATGGAGCCACGATCCGGCCCGTGCTCCGTTCTATGCCCATGTCGCCGATCCGGCCGACCCGATGGGTGCGAAAATCAACCAGAGCTGGATCACGCCCGACAGCCGGACCAATTCGCACGAGCTTCGCCGGATCACCACGCCCTATGATGTCGATGGCCGCCGCACCGATTTCTACGAGCTTTACTGGGCCGACATCACCCAGGGCACGACCCGGAGCCGCCTTGCGGCCTGGGTGACGACCCTGCTCTGGCGCAAGCCCGCCGATATTCCGCACGATGTGCGCAAACTCTATGTCGTCACGCTTTTGGCCACCATCGTCGTCCTCGGCGCGGCGCTGGCGCTCGCAACGTCGACCTGGCAAGGCTACATCTCCTGGACGACCGGCGTGCTTGTCACGGTTCTGGCGTCGTTCGTCATCTGGTCGGTGGACCAGTTTGGCTTGCCTTATTTCGGCGATGTCGCCGCCTATGTCCGGGCCGAAGCGGCAACGGTCGAGAAGCGGGCGCTGGTCCGCGAGCGTGGCCTCAAGCTGCTGAAGCGCCTCATGATCGACGACGCCTATGACCGCGTCGTGCTGGTCTCGCACAGCCTGGGGTCGATCATCGCCTATGATCTGCTGCAGATATTGTGGGCCGATTTCAGGCCTCGAAAGCTGGAAGCCATTCGCGACAGAGCGCGGCTGAAGGCGATCCACGCCGTGGATAAGGCGACGCTGGCCGCCGATGCCTCCGCTTGGCCCGACAGCCTCGACGACCTCCCCGTATTCCGGCGCAACCAATGGGAGCTCTACCGGCAGCTTCGCGTCGGCGACGTCGATCATCCGCTGCCGTGGAAGATCAGCGATTTCGTCACGCTCGGCAGTCCGCTGACCCACAGCGAGTTTCTGATGACCTACAACCTCGCCGAATTCAGGCGCGGCATCGCCGAGCGCCTGTTTTCGGCATGCCCGCCGATCGCCGACAGGGCGGCGGGCGGGACCATGCTCTACCAGGAAGGGCGCAGCCATTCCGGCAAGCCGCAGCGGGCCGTGCATCATGGCGCGGTGTTTGCCGCGACGCGCTGGACCAATATTTTCGACAGGGGCAATGGCTGGCTGACCGGCGACCCGATTTCAGGGCGGATGACGGAGAACTTCGGTCCCGGCGTGGAAAACGTTCAGGTCGAGCTGCGCGGCTCGCGCGGCCGCGTCTTCACGCACAGGCTCTATTGGTCGCTGGTGGCGAGCGGTGTCGAGATCAACGCGCCGGCCGGCGCACAGCCACGCTCGCACCTAGCCGTGCTGCGCGATGCGGTCGATCTCGGCCGCAAGCTGGGGGACTGAGCTTTCGTCGGCGGCGAGCAGCGCACGACAATGCTGCGCCGGCAGTTCAAAGCAAGGTCCCCTTCGAGGGTAATCTTCCCGACGCGGACCGAGTTCGCTTAGTCACCGATCAACGATTGGTCAGGAAAATCGCTTCCTCGTCGTCGCGCTGCCTGCCGCCAAGTGCTGCAGCCGCGCTGGCAATGAAGGCCCCGACGACCAGCGAAAGCGCGCCAATCAGCGAGAAGGTGGCGCCTGCCTTTCTGGCGGTGTCTGCCGCCTGCTGGGCCTTGACCTTGGCGTCCTGCGCTTTGGCGATTACCGCATCGACGCGAGCGGTGGCATCCGCTTCGGACAGGCCTGTGCGGGCGGCTACTAGCCGCGACAGATAGGTCTTGTCGTCGGCCGATATTTCGCCTGCTGCGCCACTCGCGATCAGAATGCGCGATGCCTGCGCGGTTGCCGCGGCGTCGCTCTCCGGATTGGCGGCAGCGAGCCTTGCCGGATCGGCCGGGCGGAACAGCGTATCGACGAAATACGATGTGGCGTTGTCAGTCGAGGCGCTACCCGCGTTTGCAGCAGCACCTGCCGAAGCACCCAGTGCCGCGCCGGATGCCACAGTCGAAGCGGCCTGGACACCGGTACCTATCGCGGCCGAAAGCGCCGTGCCGAGCACGCCGGCGACGAGCAGCGTCGCCAGCGCCCAGGCCAGGAAGCCGTGAGCGGTATCGCGGAAGAAGACTTCATCGGTGTGGATGCCGACCCATTTGGTGCGCAGGCGTCCGGCGAGGTAGCCGCCCAGGGCCGACGACAGCCACTGCACGACGATCAGCCAGACGGCGGTGGAAACGGCGAAAGTGGTGACTGACGCACCCGAGCCGGACCATGGCGACACCATGCTCAGCCCAAGCCCGGAGCCGAGCAGCATCAAAGTGAAGGTAAGCGTCGACGCAGCAAAGGCGCCGGCGACGATTGGTCCCCAGCTGACGGCGGGGGAAGCGGATTCCGCCGGTGCGGAAACGTCGACAGCTGTTACGGTGGACTGCATCGAAGCCTCCCTACCGTGCGAACAGCATGATCAGAATAATGATCGGAATTGGGACTCCGAGAAGCCAGAGCAAAATGCCACGTCCCATGGATGCCTCCTGCGGCGATTGTGATCGACTACAATGCCTTGAAAGCCTTTCCGTTCCGGCGGTCCTGGTGATCTTTGTTGCTTGCAGCAGTCGGCATTGGTGCGCCGAGGCGCACCAATGCACTTCATGCCTGGCGGCTGGGTATCTGGATCGCGGCTCAGATGTCCAGATTGGCGACCGACAGCGCATTTTCCTGGATGAATTCGCGCCTTGGCTCGACCTCGTCGCCCATCAGCCGCGAAAACAGGGAGTCCGCGTCCGTTGCGTCATTGACCCTTACCTGTAAGAGCGAGCGCACATTCGGGTCGAGCGTCGTTTCCCAGAGCTGCTCGGCGTTCATCTCACCAAGGCCCTTGTAGCGCTGCATGGTCAGGCCCTTGCGGCCGGTGGCAAAAACGGCGTTGAGCAGTGCGAGCGGCCCCGAAATGGTTTCGGAGACGTCCTTGCGGCGCAGCACTGGCGGCTCGCCGTAGATTTCTGCTAGGCGCGGCGCATAGCGGTCGAGCTGGCGTGAGTCGGCGGAATTGATCAGCGCCAGATCGAGATGCGCGAATTCCTTGACGCTGCGCACCGTACGCTCGAAGACGTAGCCGCCGATGCCCTCGTTCGAGGTCGACATGCGGCCTGTCCAGCCACGCTCGGTATCCTCGGCGATAATGTCGAGACGGCGGGCAACACGCTCGGCCATCTCGTTGGCGCGGCCGAGATCGGTGAAGATCTCCGGGTTGAGCGCGCCGGCAATCGCTGCCTGCTCGACCACGCCTCTGTTATAGCGCGTGTGCAATCCGTTGATGAGCTGGCGGACAGCTAGGGCGTCGTCGATGGCGCTGCGCAGGTCCTGCCCGGCCCGCACCTCGCCCGTGCTGAGCGCAAGCGACGCCTCTTCCAGCCCCGAGCCGATCAGGAATTCCTCGAAGGCGGCTTCGTCCTTGATATATTGCGAGCTCTTCCCTCGCGTCACCTTATAGAGCGGCGGCTGCGCGATGTAGAGATGACCGCGTTCGATCAGTTCCGGCATCTGCCGAAAGAAGAAGGTCAGCAGCAAGGTGCGGATGTGGGCGCCGTCGACGTCGGCGTCGGTCATCAGGATGATCTTGTGGTAGCGCAGCTTGTCGGCATTGAACTCGTCCTTGCCGATCGAGGTGCCGAGCGCGGTGATCAGCGTGCCGATCATGTCGGAGCCGAGCATGCGGTCGAAGCGGGCGCGCTCGACATTAAGGATCTTGCCGCGCAGCGGAAGAATGGCCTGGTTCTGGCGCGAACGGCCGCCCTTGGCCGAGCCGCCGGCGCTGTCACCCTCGACGATGAAGATTTCGGATTTCGCCGGATCGCGCTCCTGGCAATCGGCCAGTTTGCCGGGCAGCGAGGTGACGCCGAGCGAACTCTTGCGGGTGATGTCGCGTGCCTTGCGCGCGGCTTCGCGCGCGGCAGCGGCCTGGATAACCTTCTCGATGACCGCCTTGCCCTCGGTCGGGTGCTCCTCGAGCCAGGTGCCGAGCGCTTCGTTGACGAGCCCTTCGACCACCGGGCGAACCTCGGACGACACCAGCTTGTCCTTGGTCTGCGAGGAGAATTTCGGGTCGGGAACCTTGACCGATAGCACTGCCGTCAGCCCTTCGCGGCAATCGTCGCCGATCAGCGCCACCTTTTCCTTCTTGGTCAGGCCTGAGGAATCGCCATAGCCGGTTATCTGCCGCGTCAGCGCACCGCGGAAGCCGGCCAGATGCGTGCCGCCGTCACGTTGCGGGATGTTGTTGGTGAAGGCCAGCACGTTCTCGTGGTAACTGTCGTTCCACCACATAGCGACTTCGACGGTGATCCCATCGCGCTCGGCGCGGATCGCGATCGGCTTGTCGAGCAGCGGCTTCTTCGTCCGGTCGAGATATCTGGCGAACTCTTCCAGCCCGCCATCATAGTGCAGTTCATGGCGCACGATGTCGGCATGGCGGGCATCGGTCAAAACGATGCGCACGCCGGAGTTCAGAAAGGCGAGCTCGCGCAGCCGGTGCTCCAGCGTGCCGTAGTCGAACTCGACCATGGTGAAGGTTTCGGACGACGGCAAAAACGTGATTTCGCTCCCGCTGCGCCCTTCATAGGTGCCGGAGACCTTGTGTTGTTCGTAGGTGCCGGTGACCCGCAGCGGCGCGTCCGCATCGCCATGCGTGAAGCTCATCTCGTAGATCTGGCCGTTGCGGCGGATTTTCAGTTTCAGCCAGGCCGACAGCGCGTTGACGACCGACACGCCAACGCCGTGCAGGCCGCCCGACACCTTGTAGGAGTTCTGATCGAACTTGCCGCCGGCATGCAGCTGCGTCATGATCACTTCGGCCGCCGAAATGCCTTCGCCGGTGTGGATATCGGTCGGAATGCCGCGGCCATTGTCGATGACCGTCACCGAGCCGTCCGGATTGAGCGTCACCGTCACCAGGTCGGCATGGCCGGCCAGTGCTTCGTCGATGGCGTTGTCGACCACCTCATAGACCATGTGGTGCAGGCCCGAGCCGTCGTCGGTGTCTCCGATATACATGCCCGGCCGCTTGCGAACGGCATCCAAGCCCTTCAAAACCTTGATGGAATCGGCGCCGTATTCGGCTTCAACGCCGTTGGCGATGTCGGTCTGTTCGCTCATGAAAACCTGTCTGATTGATGCCGTGTGCAGAGCGCGAAAAATCGGCTTCGAATCGCGCATTCCTAATGTCATAGATATAGGCGCAAAAGGCGGTTTTTCCAAGGTTTGCAGGCATTTCCGAACGGAATGACCGTCGCGTCGGCCGGCTACCGGCGCCTGGCTTCGATCCTGGCCAGCCGCTCCCGCAGGAACTTGACCATGAACTTGTATCGCGGCGCCAGCCGACCGGTCCGGTCGAGCTCGAGCGTCATGTCGAGCGCCTTGGAAAGCACGGCCTTCGGGTCCTTTGCGACTTGCGCGTAGTCGATATAGGCGACCACAAGGTCGCGTTGCCGGGTGGCGTTGTCCGGATCGGACCGGGCAAGTTTCTCGCGAATGGCCAGGCTGTCCTGAAGGGCTTGCCGGGCTCCCCTGACGTCGCGCTGCCTTAGGCGCAGCGTGGCGACTTCGGACAGCGTTATCGATAAGTCCCGCTGCCAGTCGGAATTGGCGGGATCGAGCTTGGCCAGCCGCTGCGCAATCGCGTAACTGTCAAGATAGGCTTTCAGCGCGCCTTTGTGGTCGCCCTGTATCGCCAGGACGCCGGCGACCTTCTCGAGGCAAACGGACAGGTCGCGTTGCCAATCGGTGTTGCTCGGGTCGCCGGCGGCGAGCGCGCTGGCTTGTGAGAGTGCCTCACGATAAGCCGAAAGTGCCGCCGGCCAATTCTCCTGGTCGCTCAGCGCGTTGCCGATCTTGGCGTTGCCGACCGACAGGTCGCGTTTCAGCTCGGTGTCGTCCGGATCGCGTTTCGCCAGTTGCTTGACGATCGCCAGACCTTCCTTGTAGGCCGCCAGCGCCCCGGCGGCGTCACCGCGTTCGCGCAGCAGGTCGCCTATCGTATCGTGGCTGACCGAGACGTCACGCTGCCGGTCGGCGTCTCCCGGTTTGTCCGCCGCCAGCGCCAGCCGCACCTTCAGGCTCTCTTCATAGGCCGCCTGTGCGTTGTCCAGTTGGCCTGCGACATGGGCAAGGTGACCGATCTCGTCGTAGGTGATGGTCAGGTCGCGCTGCAGTTCGGCACGGTCGGGCTCTCCGGCGGCGAGCTGTTTCTTGATCGACAGGCTTTCCTGGTAGACCTCTGCGGCGCCGGCCAGATCGCCTTGCGTCGCCAATACGTTGCCGATCTTGTCCTCGGTCATCGCGAGGTCGCCGAACCACTCCAGATTGTCCGGTTCTGCCTCGGTCAGGCCCTGCAGAATGGTCTTGGCCGTCTCATAGTTTTGCAGAGCTGTCGGCAGATTGCCTTGCGCCATCCGCACGTTGCCGAGCTTGACGTGGCTGACGGCGAAGTCGCGCTTCACGTTGGGATCGGTTTCATGATGCGACCGCCGCTCGAGATCGGCTTGCAGCGCCTCGAAGGCGTGGCCGGCCGCATCGATATTGCCGACCGTGGTATAGAGCTTGCCGAGCTCGTCCAGCGTGCGGATCAAGCGGTCAGCGTCGTCGAGCGACAGCACCACCTGCCCGGCTTCGCCATAAAGCGCGAGCACGGATTCATAATCCTTGATGGCTGTGGGGTAGTCGAGGTCGGCGCGCGCCGCCCCGCCGGACAAATAGCGCGTCGCGGCTTCGGAGAGCGTGCGGCTGACGAAATTGGCCTTCAGCGCGTTGCGCGAGACATTGTCGATCTCGGCTGCCTCGGCGAGCTTTTTGCGCGCCGCATCGAACGCTCCCAGCGAAAGCTGCTCTTCGGCCTGCCGGCGCAAAGCCGACACTCTGAGATCGTCGGATCCAAGCGTCTGCATTTCGCTCCGCACCTTGACGAAGGCGTCGGCTGCCTCACGCAGCCTGGCGTTCAGACTGTCCGCGGAGAGGTGGCCGGAATCGGAACTGATCAACGCGCCATAGAGCGGTGCCAGCGGCATGTCGGCGTCGCTGGCGATCTTCTCCACTTCGCCGCGCATCTCGGGCGTCACCTCGGCCATGGCCAGCAACAGGCGTTCGCGTTCCGGCAGTTTCTCCTTGGCCGAGGCGGCAAAGAACAGCTGCGGCAGGCCGCTCTCGACATAGGGCAATTGCTTTCCGCGCGAGAGATCGTAGACCTCCTGTTGCACGAGCGTCAGCACCGAGCGGATCTCGAGACCTTCGGTGCCGAGATATTTCGTCAGCGCCGCGGTGAACGGCGAATTCTGGCCGGTCCCATCCGCTGCGGTCTCGCCGGGCGCCGCCGAGAAGGCAAACAGGATGTTTTCTGCCCGCCCGATGCGGCCAAGACCCGGCCGGACCTTGTCGCTGACCTCTTTTACCAGCGCCGTTGCGCCGCGACCTTCGCCGCCCGTAGCCGCAAACGGATCGCTGCGGCAGGCATCGAGCACGATCAGCCCGACCTTGCTGGTGGCGGCGACGGCCGCGCGGATCACCTCCAGCGGCAGGCTGGTCCTTTCCAGCGTAGCGAGCGACGACGCGTCTGCATCGACCGGCAGGAGCCGATTCTCGCCGGCGATCTCGACGCCGTGGCCGGAGAAGAACACCAGTGCCACGTCGGCGCCTTTGGCATCCTCGCGGAAATCATCGAGCGCCCGGCGCATGCGCCGCAGGTCGCGGTTGGTTTCGAGGAAGACCTCGAAACCGAGCTTCCTCAGCGCCGTTTCCATGACCTCGCCGTCATTGACGGGATTGGCGAGCGGCCGGATCAGCCGGTAGTCGTTCTCGGCGATGACCAGCGCAACGCGCCGCTCCGCCATGGCAGCGGAGGCCGTCGAGAGGATCAGCAGCAAGGCAAACAGAAAACGCAAATCGAACCGCCCCGGCCCGGTCATTTGCCGGAGCATTCCATCTCTTTATGGCATGAGCAAGTTATGGCATCGGCAAGTTCGGCCGTTCGCGTTGTCAGCCGACCCGCATCGGCCTCAGCGCTTCGCTCCAGCGGAACAGCTCGTCCAGCATGGTCCTGGCCCCGCCGAGCACCTGCTCGCTGGGCAGGAAGGCGCCGGTCTCATCGAGCAGCTTCTGGTACATCGGCAGCGCCACGCCTTCCGGAATCGGCATGACGCCGACGGCGGTCAGCAACGGTTTGACCGCCTGCGCCGCTCGTAAGCCGCCGGAGACACCGCCGTAGCTGAGGATGGCGGCCGGCTTGTATCGCCATTCCCTGAGCAGGTAGTCGACCGCGTTGACGATCGCGGGGGCGGCGAAATAATTGTATTCCGGCGCTACGAAGACGAATGCGTCGGCGGCGTCGATTGCTTTCGACCAGGCTTTCGTGTGGCTGTTTTCGTATTTGCCGAGTCTCGGATGATGCGGTTCGTCCAGCACTGGCAGGTTGAAGGCGGCGATATCGGTGAGCAACGGCTCGAATTTGCCGTGTTCGCGCGCAAAACTTTCCAGCCAGTTTGCGAAAACGGGTCCGGCGCGACCCGGCCGCGTGCTGCCGATGATGACGTTCAACTGGTGCTTCATGGCAGGCTCCCGCCGGTTAGTGGCATCTGTGGTGCTGCCACCTAAGACACGCAGCCGGACACAGCAAGCAGGCACTTTCCGGTGCCCCGGTCACATTCCAGAGAGCGGATGCTTCGCCTTGTCGTCCGGTCACATGGACGCCTGCCTTGCACGCCACTACATTGAGGTGTCAGCGGAGCAAGTCATGGACAGTCAGCCCGTCCCCTTCGTCCCGCCAGCGCCGAAGCCGCGCACCGCGCCGCCCTCGACGTTGGAGATGATCCGCATCGTCTACCGCAATCCGCTCGAATTGTGGGGCGAGGCGACCTACAACGAGCCCTGGATTTCGGTGACCGGCGTCGGCGGGCCGCTGGTCATCGCCAACGATCCCGGCCTCATCCGCCATGTGCTTGTCGACAACGCCAAGAACTACAAGATGGCGACGGTGCGCCAAAAGATCCTGCGGCCGATCCTGCGCGACGGCCTGCTTACCGCCGAAGGCGAAGTGTGGCGGCGTTCGCGCAAGGCGATGGCGCCGGTGTTCACGCCGCGCCACATCTTCGGCTTCGCCGAGCCGATGCTGAAACGCACGCTCGAATTCGTCACCCGTTACGAGCAAGGTGGCACGTCGGATATCGCCCACGACATGACGCTGCTCACCTTCGACATCCTGGCCGAGACACTGTTTTCGGGCGAGATATCGGGCGAACCCGGCAGCTTCGCCAAGGAGATCGACCGCCTGTTCGAGACGATGGGCCGGGTCGATCCGCTCGACCTTTTGCGTGCGCCCGACTGGCTGCCGCGCCTGACCCGCATCCGCGGCCGCAAGACCATGGCCTACTTCCGCAAGATCGTCACCGACACGGTGCAGATGCGCGAGGCGCGGCTGAGGCGCGCTCCGGACACGGTGCCGCAGGATTTTCTCACGCTGCTGTTGAAGGCGGAAGGACCGGGCGGGCTGACCCGGGCCGAGGTCGAGGACAACATCATCACCTTCATCGGCGCCGGCCACGAGACTACAGCCAGGGCGCTCGGCTGGACGCTCTACTGCCTTGCCGAAGCGCCGTGGGAGCGCGAAAAGATCGAGCACGAGATCGATGCGGTGTTGGCGCGTGAGCCCGACCCGACGAAATGGCTCGACGCCATGCCGCTCACCCGTGCCGCCTTCGACGAGGCGCTCAGGCTCTATCCGCCGGCGCCGTCGATCAACCGCGAACCGATCGAGCCCGAAACCTGGAACGGCCTCTACATACCGCGACGTGCCGCGGTGCTGGTGATGCCGTGGGTCGTTCACCGCCATCGGAAATTGTGGGACCGGCCGGACGCTTTCATGCCGGAACGCTTTCATCCGGGGAACCGCGAAAAGATCGACCGTTTCCAGTATTTGCCGTTCGGCGCCGGCCCCCGCGTCTGCATCGGCGCCAGCTTCGCCATGCAGGAGGCAATCATCGCATTGGCGATCATGCTGTCGCGCTATCGTTTCGATACCACCGCACAAACTCGCCCCTGGCCGGTGCAGAAGCTGACGACGCAGCCGCAAGGCGGCCTGCCGATGCAGGTCACCCGGCGCGCGTCGTAGGCAACCGCACGTCCGTTCGTGTTATGCGGCGGACTTGCGTTGGAACTGGCCGGCGGCGCGGTAGCGCCAGAGATAGCTTGGCAGGATGGTTCCGATCGACCGTGGCTGGATACCGAGGCCGGCGAGCGTCCTGTTGTCCTTGACGGCGGCATCCGACACCACATTGTGCTGGCGCAACAGCAGGACCTGGTCCTTGGTCAACAACGGATTGGGCAGCAGCCCGAGAATTGATGCCTGGAGGTTCGCCAGCCACCATGGCACGGGCAGCAAAAACCGCTTGCGTTCGATGATGACAAGCAGCTCTTGCATGCATTCCTTGAAGGTAAGCACCTGCGGCCCACCGAGTTCATAGATCCGGCCGCCCTGGACCTTGCCGTCGACCGAGTGCGCCACCGCTTCGGCGACGTCGCCGACGTAGACCGGCTGGAATTTCGTCTGCCCGCCGCCGATCAGCGGCAGCACCGGGGAAAAGCGGGCCATGTTGGCAAAGCGGTTGAAGAAACCGTCCTCCGGCCCGAAATTGATCGATGGCCGCAAGATCACGGCGTCCTGGACCGTCTCCAGAACCGCCTTTTCGCCGAGCGCCTTGGTACGCGCATAGTCCGATTGCGCGTGGAGATCCGCACCCAGAGCCGAGATATGGGTGAGGCCGGCGCCGACGGCGCGCGCCGCTTCGGCGATAGCGCGCGTGCCGAACTCGTGGACGGCAGTGAATTTCTGCCGGCCGGCTTCATACGGGATTGCCACCAGATTGACGACATGGTCGGCGCCTTGCACGGCGCGGTCGACCGACCAGCGCACCCGGACATTGGCCTGCACCGGCTGGATCTGCCCGACATTGCCGAGCGGCTGCAGGTGGCCGGCGAGATCGGGCCGGCGGCAGGCGACCCGGATGCGGTAGCCGCGCTTGGCCAGCGCCCGCACGACATGACGACCGACAAAGCCGGAGCCGCCGAAAACGACGACGAGCTTTGGGGTCTGAAGGATTTCGGTCATGGCTGGCTCCGGCGGGCTATCCAGATGGCTTGATTGAAGCCGTTTCATAGTCGGTTTCGCGCCAAAGGCAAAGGGCGACGATAGGTCGCCCGGCATTGTTGAAGCATGGTTTTCCGGATCCGTTCGAAACGGCAGAAAATCCTGCCGACGCGCGGCTTTGGGGTGACTCCATTCGGAACAGGAACCTTTGTTCGGTCGGCGATTTTAGATGTATGGTTTGATTCCGAATGGAGGATATTGCCGATGACGACAAAATGCGTTGCGATCTTCGCTCTGGCTTTCGCAACAGGCTGCAGCATTGGCCCTTCGGCGTTCGCCGGAAACCGGCATCACCACCAAGCTCAACCCGAACGCTACGTTCCCGCCAATGGCGACATCATCGACATCCTGTTCGGTGGCCCGCGTTACTATGACAACCACTTGTTCACAACGGCCGCCGAACCCTGCTCCTACAACAGAGTAGGACCGGAAGCGAATGCGCTGAACGTCATCAACGATCATCATTGCGGGAAGTAGGCTCGCGCTGCCGGATCGGCCGGCGTCGTCAGCCACTCATCGGACAAACGATTTTCTTCAGGATGAATAGCGGGCGGCGAACTCGGAAATGCGCTGCACCACGGCTTTCGGCGCGCTTATGCCGCGGGCCGCCGCCTTCTCAGCCGCTTCTGCCCGGGCACGCCCTGGCACATGCACGCCATAGCGCCGCAGCAGCCGGTCGAGTTGGTCCTTCATCCGGTTCTCGAAGTCCGGATCGAGCAGCTTGGGCTCGACGGCGAGCACGAACAGGCCGGTCCCCGGACTGTCCGGCCCGCCGCTGAACCATGGCGCATCGAGCGACCAGTTGGCGCCCGACAGGCCCGCAGCCAGCACTTCGACCATCAGCGCGATGTTGGCGCCGCGCTGGCCGCCAAAGGCAAGCATGGCGCCCTTCATGGCGGCTGCCGGGTCGGTGGTCGGGTTGCCGCTGGCGTCCAGTGCCCAGCCTTCGGGGATCTTCTTGCCGTCCTCGGCCGCCTTGCGGATGTTGACGAAGGCGGTGGCGCTCGACGACTGGTCGATGACCAGCGGTGCCCCGTCCGCAGCGGGTGCGGCAAAGGACATCGGGTTGGTGCAGTAGACCGGTTTGACCGAGCCCGATCCGGCAAGCACGGCCGGGCCGTTGGTGGCGGCGAACGACACCAATCCCTGCACGGCCAGCCTTCCGGTGAAATAGCCGAGCGCGCCGCACGTATAAGCATTCTTCTGCGAAAAGATGGCGACGCCGAACAGCCGCGCCGCCTTGGCGAGGTCATCGATCGTGCGGTCGAAACCGGTATGCGCCAAGCCGCCGCGCGCATCGGAGAGATAGACCGCGAGCGCCGGCCTGGTGATCACCGGATCGGCGTTGCCGTCGATACGGCCGGCCTCCAGTGCTTCAAGATAATCGATGAAGTGCGACAGCCCGACGGTCGACAGTCCTTCCGCCTCGGCCGCGACGATCGAGGCAGCCAGCGACTGCGCCGCCTCTTCGTTGGCGCCAGCGCCAAGTGCGGCCATCCGGCACAGCCCTGTCGCCTGGTCGAGACTGAGTTGCATTGTGATTGCCATGGATATCTGAGCGAATGGGTGAATGGTGAATAGTGAGTGGGATTTAGCCGGTAACACTACGGGCTACTGACTACTGACTATTCACCATTCACCATTCACCATTTTACCTAACCCATCTTGTTCGGAATCCGCGCCTCGAGCCGGCGGAAGCCGAAGACCAGGACACCGGTGATGGACATATAGACCAACGCCAGAAGCAGCAAGGGTTCGTAGGTGACGAAGAGATCCTGGCGCACCCGCGAGGCCACGGCATAGATGTCGACCATGGTTATCGTCGCCACCAGCGGTGTTGCTTTCAGTTGGAGAACGGTTTCGCCCGCCAGCGTCGGCAGCGCCCGGTGGATGGCCTGCGGAAGCCATATGCGCCTGAAGATCTTCCAACGGCTCATGCCGAAAGCGCGGGCCGCCTCGAGTTGGCCATGCGGCACCCCGGCGAAGGCGCCACGCATCACTTCGCCTTCATAGCCGGCATACGAGATCGTC
>NZ_JAMYLH010000020.1:0-91436 GCF_040317925.1 Mesorhizobium sp. M1348
CGCGGGTCGCGTTGAGGGCGTCGTCGACGCGGTCCTTCTTTTCCTTGACTTCGACTTCCGTCGCACCGCCGACGCGGATCACCGCAACACCGCCCGCCAGCTTCGCGAGACGTTCCTGCAGCTTCTCCTTGTCGTAATCCGACGTGGTCTCTTCGATCTGCTGCTTGATCTGGGCAACGCGGCCCTGGATCTCGGCCTTAGTGCCGGCGCCGTCGACGATGGTGGTGTTCTCCTTGGAGATCGACACCTTCTTGGCGCGGCCGAGCATGTTGAGGCCGACGTTCTCGAGCTTGATGCCGAGATCTTCCGAGATGACCTGGCCACCGGTGAGGATGGCGATGTCTTCCAGCATGGCCTTGCGGCGATCACCGAAGCCCGGCGCCTTGACGGCGGCGATCTTCAGGCCGCCACGCAGCTTGTTGACGACCAGCGTGGCCAGAGCCTCGCCTTCGACGTCTTCCGAGATGATGAGCAGCGGCTTCGAGGTCTGCACGACGGCTTCGAGAACCGGCAGCATCGCCTGCAGGTTGGAGAGCTTCTTCTCGTGCAGGAGGATGTAGACGTCCTCGAGCTCGGCAACCATCTTGTCGGCGTTGGTGACGAAGTAGGGCGAGAGATAGCCACGGTCGAACTGCATGCCTTCGACGACTTCGAGTTCGGTCTCGGCGGTCTTGGCTTCCTCAACCGTGATGACGCCTTCGTTGCCGACCTTCTGCATCGCTTCCGCGATCATCTTGCCTGCTGGATGGGTTTTCGTCGTGGCTGAAATTCGATTGCTCTCGGATCGACTAGCAGCGCCTCCTCGGGATCAAACACCTAGCAGCCTGCTTTGTGCTGCGTGCCTTTCCAAAGTGCTATGTCGACGCGCCGAAGTGTGGCCGACGTTCGAACGATATGCGATGGTCCTTCTCGGTCAAGAACCGGCGTGCCAGATCAGTATCGCGTATTCCTACCCGTGACACCCATTCAGAAAACAGGCGAACCGCGCGTCGGTTCATATGCCGCGAAGGACAGACCAGCCAGTATCCCGGAAACTCGATGACCTCGAACTCGGTCGAGACCGGAACCAGAGAGCCCGACGCCAGGTCCTCGAATGCGATGGAAGTGCTTTCCAGGACCACGCCCGCCCCATCCTTCGCCAACTGGACAGACATCGACGACCGGTCGAAGCGATAGGGATAAGTCATGCGGGCGCCCAGGATACCGTTGCGCGGCAGCCAATAATCCCACCGGAAATAGGCCTTCACGCTGTCGATCAGTCTCGCACGGCGAATCTGTTCGCGCGGATCGGCCGAAAGTGCACGCAGTTCGGCAAGGTATGAAGGCGAACACATCGGCAGGATCAGGTCATTGATGACGCAGTTCGAGTAGAGATCGGCCCAGCCGCCGTCGCCATAACGCAGATCCAGATCGATAACCTCCGTTTCGAAGTCCGAGAAATTGGGCGTGGCGTCGACGCGCAAATTCCAGCTTGGATAGTCCTTGCTGAATTCGGCCAATCGAGGCGCCAGCCACTTCTCGCCAAAAGAAGGACTGACGCGAATGCTGAGCTGGGAGCTTTCATGCTGCCGCACGATGGCGTTTCGCACCTCGCGTATAGATTCGAACGCCTGGGTGGTGGTCTGGTACAGCCGTTCGCCGTCGATCGTCAGGGAGAGATGGCGCTTTTCGCGCTGAAAGAGCCGCACCCCGAGTTGGTGTTCAAGCAGCCGCAACTGCTGGCTAACCGCCGATGGTGTCACCCGCAATTCTTGCGCAGCCTTGGCCACGCCGCCAAGCCGCGCAACCGCCTCAAAATGGGTCATGGAATTGAACTTGAGATTTGACATCGATCCAGTCAGTTAAGCTCAGCTACACAGAATGTTAAGAAACGAGAATTGAGCCGAATGTCAATCGGTCGCATGATCTGGTGGTCTCGGGAGGAGATGCAGAATGGAAGCGGGTTCAGCCCAAAGCTTAGGTAGTGCCGGCAATGTGCCGGGAGTTGGACAGGCATTGAGCAGGAAGCTCCTGATCGAAGCTTCCAATGTCGAGAAGAACTACGGCGCGACACAGGTCCTTGGGGGGTGAGTTTTCAGGTTCGGGCCGGCGAAATCCACGCGCTCCTAGGCGGCAACGGCGCCGGCAAAAGCACTCTCATCCGCATCATCACGGGGCTGACCTCACGCGATGCCGGCGACATTGGCTTTGCCTCCTCCAAGGCCGGCCGCGTCAGTCCGATCATCGCTGTGGTGCATCAGGAGCTGGCGCTGTTGCCCGAGCTGTCGGTCGCCGAAAACATCGGCATTGTGCATGCAAGGTCGGGCTGGTCGCAGATCAGCCGTCGCCGCATGCGCGAAATTGCGCTTGATGCCCTGCGCCTGATCGACCCAGCGATCGGCGAAGAGATCATTGATCTGCCAGCACGCAAATTGTCCCTCCACGAAGGCCAGATCGTCGAGATCGCTCGTGCCCTTTCCACCGGAGCCGAAGTGCTGCTCCTTGACGAGCCCACGGCCAATCTCACCGCCGGCGAGACGGCCAAACTCTTCTCGGTATTGAAGCGGTTGGTGCGCGAGGAAGGCATGGGCATCGTCTTTGTTTCGCACCGTATGCGGGAAATCCGCGAGCTATGCGATGTCTGCACGATCTTGTGCGATGGCGTCACGATCGCGAATGCAACGCCCCTTGCCTCGCTTAGCGACGCCGAGATCGTCCAGCAGATGGGACAACCGGCGCAGCATCCGGCAACGCACCGAAGCCCACAAAAGGGCCTCCAACAGGGCGCACCAATCGAGCTGCTGGGTCCAGACGACGTCCGGATAGCGCTTTCGACCGGCACCATCCTGGGTCTAGCCGGCGCACCGGTGGGTCCGACCGGTCTCATTGCTCCCCTTGTCGGCGCGGGACCCGGAGCCGGTTGGCGCCTTTCCGGCGAGGGTTTTGCGGACCGCTTTTCGTCTCCAGCGGCAGCGGCGCGCGCTGGTATCGGCTTCGTCTCAGGCGACCGAGCTACCAAGGGCATCCTTTCGCAGCTTCCCATCGTCGACAACGTGCTTGCAGCGCGCAGGGTGCGCGAGAAGCGGCGCATCGTTGCGGCAGCCGAAAGGCAGGAATGTCGTGATCTCGTTTCGGCGCTGAAGTTGAAAGCCGGCTCGATCTGGGATCTGCCGGCTTCGCTGTCCGGCGGCAACCAGCAGAAGCTTCTCGTCGCACGCTGGCTTGGACTGCCGCTCAAAATGGTGGTGCTGGAAGAGCCGACCCGAGGCGTCGACATCGGCACCAAGCACGACATCTACGCCCTGATCCGGGAGATGGCAGACGCCGGCGCGATCATCATCTGGTGGTCGACCGAGAACGTCGAACTGCTCGAGCTTTGCGACGCCATTTTCGCCTTCGACACCGATGGGCGGCCAAAGGGATTTCTGCCTGAAGAACGCTACACCGAAGGCGGGCTCGCCGAACTGACGGGGATGGCGGCATGACCGACGCAACCAACGGCGCCACGACAAACGACAAAGGCCGGGTCACCAGGTCCCGCGTCCCAGCAGTTCTTTTATCCTATCGCACGGAAGCCGCGATTGCCGGGGCAATCGTTGTCCTGCTGCTGGCCGTCGGCATGTTCGTGCCCGCCGCACTCAGCATGGGCAACGTCCAAAACATCATCCAGGCCGCCGCGCCTCTCATCATCATGTCACTCGGAGTTTTGCTGGTCGTGGTCACGGGCGGCATTGATCTTTCCGTCGGCTCAATTTTCTCCCTAACCGGAATGGTGACTGCGCTGGCGATGGCCAGTGGCGCTGATGGACTGACCGCGAGTGCTGCCGGCCTGGCGGTCGGTCTTGTGTTTGGTTCGATAAATGGGCTTCTGGTCACGGTCGTCGGGCTCGCGCCTTTCGTCGTCACGCTCATCACCTACGCGGTGGCGGGCAGCCTGGCCTTCATCGTCACCAATGGTCGTTCGATGCCGATCGGCGCGCCGGATTTCTGGCTCCTGAATTCGGGCGAAATCATTCCCGGCATACCCAACCATCTTCTGTTCTGCATTATACTGATGGTCGTGCTGGAATACATCCTGCGCAAGGTCGTGGTGGGACGCTGGTTCTATGCCGTCGGCTCGTCGGCAGTTGCAGCCCGGCTGCTCGGCATCCCGGTGCTGCGCATCAAGTTCGCGGCCTATGTCGTATCGAGCCTGCTTGCTTCTTTCGCCGGGCTGTTGACCGTCAGCTACATCCTCAACGCCGAAGCGACGGCAGGGGCCAGCCTTATGCTGCAGGCGATTGCCGCCGTCGTCATCGGCGGGGCCAGCCTCTTTGGCGGAACAGGCAGTGCCATTGGCGCTGTGCTGGGCGCTCTGATGATCACCTGCATCCAGAACGGCGTGAATCTCATCGGCGTGAACAGCTTCTGGCAAGGCTCCGTCACAGGCGCCGCAATCCTGCTCGCGGTTCTGATCGACCGCTTCAGCAACAAGAACCGCATCTAGATCATCAACGGGAGGAACCAAGATGAAAATGAAGACAATCCTGCTTGCGACATTGGCGGCGGCCGCACTAACCAACGCGTCATACGCTGAAGACAAGAAGACCGTAGCCTATATCGCCCCATCGCTGGACATCTCATACTGGCAATGGGTCGGCTACGGCGTGAAGGAAAAGGCCAAGGAACTCGGCATGGACTATGTCGAGTACTCGTCGGAGAATTCGCCCGCCAAGCAGATGGACAATGCCAGGACAGCCGTGACCAAAGGTGTCTCGGCCATTGTGATCGGGCCCGTCAGTTCGACGTCGACACCGCCGCTGCTCGACTATCTGGCGAAGCAGAAGGTGCCGATCGCCTTTGCCGGCATCGGGCCACAGTCGGGCCTCACGAACTATACCTCCTCGGTCACCGCGAACAACTATGAGACCGGCAAGGCGCAGGGGAAATTCACCTGCGAGCTCGCCAAGGAGCGTGGTGGAAACAAGGTTGGCATGCTATCCCTGCCGCAGGACCGGGAGAATGCGCAGAAGTACCTCAAGGGCGCTAAGGAGGCGTTTGTCGCCGACGGCTGCGATTTCGTCCAGATGCTGGAGACCCGCGGCCTAACCATCAACGAAGCCGTCACCCAGGCCAACGACCTGTTGACCGCCAATCCCGACGTCAAGGCCATCTATGGCATGTATGACGAAGCCGGGACCGGCGCCGCCAAGGTGGTCGAGACCCGGGGGCTGACCGGCAAGATCGGCATTACCGTCGCCGACGGCTCGCCAACCACGATCGCGCTGCTCAAGAAGGGAGCGATCCAGGGCATCTTCTTCCAGGAGGCGGTGGGCCAGGGCATCGACGGCACCCAGCAGGTCTACAATGCGCTGACGGGCGCGCCGGTGACCCAGGACATGGCCTTGGTCATGCCTCTCGTGACTGCCGACAAGGTCGACAGTCCGGAGGCCAAGAAGGTCATCGCTCGCGTGTTCCCGCCCAGCAACTGACCGCCACCTAATGGACCCGCCGGCCAGGCCGGCGGGTCCAGACCCCGAGCGAGGAATACCGACCGTGGCCGAGCTGCCGTTTATCGATCCGCACCATCATCTGTGGGACCTGGAGGCCAATTACTATCCGTGGCTAACCGACGGGGTTAAGCCGTCGGCCTTCGGCGACTACGAGGCGATCCGCAAAAGCTACCTTCTCGACGACTACCTGGAAGACGCCAGGAACCAGAACCTGGTGAAATCCGTGCATCTGGATGTGGGGTTTGATCCCAGCGATCCGGTCGGGGAAACCCGCTGGCTGCAAGAGATCGCGAACAAACGGGGCTTCCCCCACGGCATCGTCGGCTATGCCGACCTCTCCAAACCCGATGTGGGCGACCTTCTCGACCGGCACATGGAGTATGCGAACTTCAGGGGTATCCGGCAGTCGATGAATTACCATCCCGACCCGGCCAAGACCTATCAGGCGCGACCGGAAGTGAGCCGGACGCCACAATGGCGACGGGGGTTTGGCGAACTGGCGAAACGCCGGCTGAGTTTCGACCTGCAGCTCTACCACCCACAAATGGGCGAGTTCCTCGAGCTCGCGCGCGACTTTCCCGACGTCCAGATCATTCTCAACCACACCGGCATGCAGGTCGACGGCCCCGAGCATTTTGGCGCCTGGAAAAAAGGCATGCACCAGTTGGCGCAAGCGCCGAATGTCGCGTGCAAGATATCGGGCCTGGGCATGGGCGACTGGAAATGGACCGTGGCGACGATCCGTCCCTATGTCGAGGAAGCGATCGCAGCCTTCGGCGTCGGCCGCTCGATGTTCGCGACGAACTTCCCGGTCGACAAGCTGTTCTCGAGCTTCGACGCCATCGTGAACGCCTTCAAGGAAATCACGATCGCCTACCCGCACGAGGAGCGGCTCGCGTTGTTCCATGACAACGCCGCCCGGTTCTACCGACTCTAGATCATCGGCAAAGAGAAATAGCAGGAGAGTTCGAGATGTTGCTGAAGGGCAAGGCCGTGGTTATTTCGGGTGCAGCCAGCCCTCGGGGAATTGGCCGCTCCACCGCAACGCTGATGGCGGAGCACGGGGCACGCGTTGCAATACTCGACCTCGATGAGGAGCAAGCCCGCAACGCAGCCGTGTCGCTCGGCGCCGAGCACATTGGCCTCGCCTGCAATGTCGCCGACCTCGATGCCTGCAAGAAGGCTGCTGCGGAAGTGACTGAAGCCTTCGGCAAGGTCGACGTGCTCTGCAACATTGCCGGGATCACGCAGCCGGTAAAGACACTGGACATCGGCCCGGCCGACTGGGACCGCATCCTCGATGTCAATCTGCGCGGCGTCCTCTATCTCAGCCAGGCGTTCATCCCGCATATGCGCGAAAATGGCGGCGGCTCGATCATCTGCATGTCGTCGGTTTCCGCGCAACGCGGCGGCGGCATCTTCGGTGGCCCGCACTATTCGGCTGCCAAGGCAGGCGTGCTCGGGCTTGCCAAGGCCATGGCACGCGAATTCGGGCCTGACGGCATCCGCGTCAACTGCGTTACGCCTGGCCTGATCCAGACCGACATCACCGGCGGCAAACTGACCGACGCCATGCGCACCGATATCATCAAGGGTATCCCGCTCAGCCGGCTGGGCGATGCCCGCGACGTGGCGGGCGCCTATCTCTTTCTGGCGTCCGATCTGGCCAGCTACATCACCGGCGCCGTGATCGACGTCAACGGCGGGATGCTGATCCATGGCTGAGGGGACAACGGATCTTGAGATGCCGCGCGCCGGCAGCAATGTCAGCCTCGCCGAACGAGCCTATCGTATCCGGCGACATGCAGTGCGGATGGGTCAAGTCCAGGGCCAAGGTTATGTCGGACAGGCGCTGGGTGTCGCCGACGTGCTTGCCGTCGCCTATTTCCATGCTCTTCGTTACCGGCCGGAGGACACGTTGTGGGAGGGACGCGATCGCTTCCTGCTATCGATCGGACACTATGCGATTGCGCTTTACGCGGCGCTGATCGAAGCGGGCGTTCTTCCGGAGGAAGAACTCGAGACCTATGGCAGCGACGATAGCCGCATGCCGATGTCCGGCATGGCGGCATACACGCCCGGCATGGAGATCACCGGCGGCTCGCTCGGTCATGGCCTTGGCATTGCCGTCGGCATGTGCCTGGGACTGAAACGCAAGCAGAGCGACAGTTTCGTCTACAATCTTTTGTCCGACGGCGAGCTCGGCGAGGGCTCGACCTGGGAAGCCACGATGTCGGCCGCGCACCATAGGCTCGACAATCTCATTGCGATCGTCGACTTCAACAACCAGCAGGCCGATGGTCCATCGACGGCCATGCTTTCCTCCGAGCCGGTAACCGACAAGTTCGAGGCGTTCGGATGGTACGCACAGCGCGTCGACGGCAACGACCTCGAAGCGGTACGGGTGGCCTTCGACCAGGCACGCGAACTTAAGGAACCTCGCCCGCGCGTCATTGTCTGCGATACCCGTATGGCGAAGGGCGTGCCGTTCCTGGAAACCCGCGACATCACGCATTTCATCCGCGTCGAACCGCACGAATGGACGCTGGCGCTCGAAGCTTTGGAAAAGGGACGTCCGCAGTGAGGTTGTCAAAGTTCGCACCGCGCCACGCCGCCAATGCCGGTGAGCGCAAGACCACATCGGCGATGATCGCGTCGATCGCGCCCGATGGCGTTCCGACGCGCAACGCGCCGTTCGGGCACACACTGGCCAGACTGGCGCATCAGCGGCCCGGAATAGTTGGCCTGACGGCAGACCTCGCGAAATACACCGATCTCCATATCTTCGCACAGGAGCATCCGGACCGCTTCTATCAGATGGGCATGGCGGAGCAGGTGCTGATGAGCGCCGCCGCCGGCCTGGCGCGGGAGGGTTTTACGCCCTTCGCCACGACCTACGCCGTCTTCGCATCGCGACGTGCCTACGATTTCATCTGCATGGCGATAGCCGAGGAGAAACTCAATGTGAAGGTCGTCTGCGCCTTACCGGGGCTGACGACCGGTTATGGCCCCAGCCACCAGGCGACCGAGGACATCGCGATCTTCCGCGGCATGCCGAACCTGACGATCATCGACCCTTGCGACGCGCTCGACATCGAACAGGCTACCGAGGCGATCGCGGACTACAACGGACCGGTCTACATGCGGCTTTTGCGCGGTAAGGTTCCTGTCGTGCTCGACGGATACGACTATACATTTGAAATCGGCAAGGCGCGAATGCTGCGCGAGGGTGCGGACGTACTGTTCATTTCCAGCGGCCTGATGACCATGCGCGCGCTGGAGGCCGCGAAGGCGCTGGAAGCCGACAGGATCGGCTGCGCCGTTCTGCACGTTCCGACGATCAAGCCTCTGGACAAGGAGACGATACTTGCCGCCGCGCGCCGTTCGGGACGGCTGGTGGTGGTGGCGGAGAACCACACCATCATTGGTGGCCTTGGCGAAGGCGTTGCCGCGCTACTGATGCGCGAGAGAGTGACCCCAGTCTTTCGCCAGATCGCCCTGCCCGATGAGTTCCTCGACGCTGGCGCGCTGCCGACGCTTCATGATCGCTACGGGATCTCAACGTCCGAGCTCGTGCGCCGCGTCCGCACCTGGAGCGAATGAGAAGTAAGAGCTGTCCCATGCAACAGTTGAGCCATCTACTTGAACCTTTGACAGGCTGACGGTATCCGGAAGGGTCCGCCGCTTCTCGGCATAGAGCCGTTTCAGCAGCGAAATCGCCGCAAGGGGATCGTGGCGGCGCGCTGAGCGGAACGTGAACGCCCGCAGGGGGGATGTCACGTTGTCTGGCTATGCACGCGCTGAGACCTGCGGCGCTGTTGTCAGCTGATCACGGTCACGGCTTCCCACTCCGCCATGGCCTGCAGGCGGTGAATATGTGTGGTGAGAGCGGAGCGTTTTGAGCGAGGTGGAACGAAGAGGTTGCGCAGAGCCGAGAAGATCGAGACGAAATACTGCAGGCGTCCTGGCGATCGGAAGCCTTGCATCACCCGCTCTCGTTTTCGCAGCGGCACATGGGAATTCTCGGCGCGGTTGTTCAATCCTTTGTGTGACCGGTGCTCGACGTCCGGCATCACCTGCCGCTCCATACGAGCGCAGCTTGTCAGTGATCATGCGCTTCGGCGCGACACCCTGTTTCTTCAATAGGCGCGTCAGCAATCGCTTGGCCGCCTTGGCGTTGCGGCGGTTCTGGACGATCTCGTCGAGGATATAGCCGTCCTGATCGACGGCGCGCCATAGCCAGTGTTTTCGGCCAGCAATGTGATGGCGACTTCATCCAGGTGCCAGATGTCACCGCGGCTCGGCTGCTTGCGGCGCAAGCGGCGAGCATAATCGGGCCCGAACTTCTTGCCCCAGCGGCGGATCGTTTCGTAGGAGACCACGATGCCGCGCTCCAGCAGCATTTCCTCGACCAGACGCAGGCTCAAGGGGAACCGGTAGTAGAGCCAGACCGCTGGGCGATGATCTGCGGCGGGAAACGATGGCGCTTGTAGCTGATGGGCAGGCATCATCATGCCGCCGTCCCTATGCCGCAAATGCTGACGCAGGGTTTACGTGACAACACCCTATTTATCGCTCTCCGCGCGATCAATCATGGCATCACCAACCAAAACATCGCCTTGGGCTCTGAGACGAGTTCCCGCACCACGCATATCCCGAGCGCTTTCGTCCTGTCCAAGTTTTGATTTGCCAATGAGCTTCGTGATTTCAATCTCCAATCCGACGATATCCTTTATCAACGCATCGATATAGTTTCGCGGAGCATGGGTCATTTTCCACGGCACTTCTTGGGATGCTTCGTGAATGCGCGTCAAGCGCGCTACCATACCGCGTACATAGCGCTCATCATCGTGGATAACTACCTTCCCGAAGGCATGAGCGACCATGTAATTCCATGTAGGAACCTGCCGTTGCGTCTCGTGCTTGCTTGGATACCAGGTTGGCGAGATGTAGGCATCCGCGGCTCGGAACACGACAAGCACCTCATCGTTGTCAACGACGTCCTGCCAGATGGGGTTCGATCGTGCGACATGGGCATGAAGCGTTCCCAAGGATCCTTGCTCGGGATCAAGGAGAAAGGGGATGTGATTTGCGTCCATACCGCTTTTTCCAACTGTGAATAGAATGCCGAGAGGATGACTATTAATCAGTTTATGAAGGATGCCGACTTTCGGTTCGTCAAAGTGCGTTGGTATATACACGGTGCGTCCTTTGTATCAGATGGCATAAATTCAAGGCTTCGGTTCGTCGGGAGCTTCATCAATGAGTCGTTCCTTGCCTGTCTATTGCTTCAGGCGAAGATTTTCCGCGCCCGCTTTGGCGTTGCAGGAAATGACCGTCAGATAACCTTGACGTTTTTCTACACTGCACCTGGATAGGTAAGCGCCAAGCTAATAACCACTCGGGCGTGAGTCGACGAGATCCGGCCCTAGGTGTTGAGTGAACGACATGCCTCAGAAATCCGTTGGTTCTGTCGCGCAAAGTCGTCTAGGAATCCCAAGTTTTGCTGGCTTTTCACGGTATCGATTTGAGCTGCTCTCCCCAGATAGCTTGACAACCACTTAGCCGCCCCGACCGCCGCAATCCGCGGTAATTCTCATGTTTGTCGGCTCCCTTGTGACTTCCGATCTGCGGCGGCCAGCATCGCCTGACCAATCGGATGATCCCCTTGCGCGTTGACCATCTCACCAGCGCTACGGATGTCGCGCAGTTCCTTGTTCTGACTGAGCTTGGCCTTGCCGACAAGGCGGGTGATCTCGATCTCGAAACCCACGATTGCCTTGACCATCGTGTCGATAAAGTCCCTGGGTGCGTCCCCCATTTTCCACGGGACAGCTTGGGTCGCCTCGTGCCTGTGAGTCAGTTTGGCGACATTGCGGCGGACATAGCGTTCGTCGTCGTGGATTGTAATACGCCCATATGCATGTGCGACAATGTAATTCCAGGTCGGGACCTGCTTGTGGAACTCCTGCTTGCTCGGATACCACTGCGGTGAGATGTAGGCGTCGCCGGCACGGAAAACCACGAGCACCTCATCGCCGGTCGCCACATCCTGCCAAACTGGATTGTTGCGGGCGACGTGGCAGCGCAGGGTGCCGTTTTCTCCCTGTGACGCGTCCAGTTCGAAGGGGATGTGATTGGCGTCGAGCCCGCTCTGGCCATGGGTTATCAGCACGCCAAGCGCGTTGTTCTCGATCAGTTGGTAAAGGACTTCTCGGCTCGGTTCATCGAAATGTGCGGGTACATACATGACAATTCCTTTCACGGGCCGCCGGGTTGGTGTTTACCGGCGGGCATCGGATGCCAAGCGTTCCAGTGCTGCGGCGACCCGGCGCTTAGCTGGCGCGGGCAGAGGCAGGATGGGACGCGGGGGTTCGGCACTGCAAATGTCGAGCAAATCGGCAAGTGCATAGACGACGCGAAGACTTGAGAACTCCTTGAAGAGGCTCCAGAGCGGGGCTAGCGCGGCATCTATCCGTCGCGCTTCGGCCGCATCGCCGTGCTGCGCCGCCGTGACGATCTTCATGCAGACCTCGGGCAAGATGCCCGCGAGGACGCTGTACCATGTGTCGGCGCCGGCGATCATGGCCTCGGCAGCGTTCCAGTCGCCGCTGTAGCCAATCGAGAACCCTTCCGGCAGCGTGCGCCTCTGTTCGGCCAGGTGGTTCTTGATCGCATCGCTCTTGTCTGTTGGATTTTTGATGGCGACAATCCCACCCACCTTTGCCAGGCGGCTGACAAGGGCCGGGCTGAAATGAAAATGCGTCGTTCCTGGATTGTCGTAGACCACGATCGGCAGGCCACTTTCGCGCGCTACAGTGGAGAAATGTTCGAACACCTCGTCATCGGTAAGCGGGGTGTAGGAGGCGGCGGCAAGCAGCCCCGCGGCAGCTCCAAGGGCCTTGGCGTCTTGCGCGAGCCTCACGGCCTCATCGGTGCGCAACGCGCCTACACCCACCACGACCGGCATTCGCCCCGCGGTTTCGTCCAAGGTCTCGGCGAGCGCCCGCCGCCGTTGCTCGCGCGACAGATAGATGTATGTACCGGTGCTGCCGAGAAGACCGATGGAATCCACCTGAGCGGCGCCAAGCCGAGCAATCAGCCTGCGCAGGGCAACGGTATCGACACGGCCGTCACGATTGCTCGGCGTGATGGGGAACGCGGAAAGACCGCTCAGGAATGCCATGGCAAGGCTCCAGGTTCATGCGTGAGCGCAAGGGTGGCCACACGAAGGTCATCACAAGCCGTCCAGACCCCGCCGCAGGTCTGCGATAAGGTCATCGGCGTCTTCAAGACCCACCGAGAGACGCATGAGGTCCTCGCCCACTCCATCGGCCAGATGCGCATCCTTGCGGATCGGCTGCCGAGCACGGGTGAGGCTTGCTGGATGATAGATAAGGCTGTCGGCGTCGCCGAGGCTGACGGCGCGAGTGATCAGGTTGAGCCGGTCCATCATCCGGCGCGCTCCTTCGTATCCAGCGTGGAGGCCAAGGGCCAACATGCCCGATCCGTTGGACATCTGTTTTCGCGCCGTCACCTGATCAGGGTGCGAGTCGAGGAAGGGATAACTCACAAATGCCACCGCCGGGTGCGCTTCCAGCGCCCGAGCCACCGCAAGGGCCGTGGCGCTGTGCCGTTCCATACGCAGCGTCAGCGTCTTCAGACCGCGCAGGATCAGGAAAGCTGACATGGGCGAGAGCGCTGCGCCGGTGATGTAGCGCAGGCCGGTTTCATGCAGCGTGCGGAGTGTTTGCGCGTCGCCGAGAAGCGCCCCGCCAAGGGCATCGCCATGACCATTGATGTACTTGGTCAGCGAGTGGAGCACGATGTTCGCCCCGTGCTCAAGCGGTCGCTGGAGCGCGGGCGAGGCGAAGGTGCTGTCGACTGCAACCCTTACACCGCGCTCGTGAGCGCGCTCGGCAATTGCCGCGATGTCGAGGATGCGGCTCAGCGGATTCACCGGCGTCTCGAAGAAAACCAGCCGCGTCCGCTCGGTGATCGCGGCATCGAGATTTTGGGGATCGGACAGATCGACCGCGACAACCTTGATGCCGAAGCGGGGGACCGCTTGTTCGACCATGGCAAGCGTGTTCGCATAAAGTGTCTTGTGGACGATGAGTTCATCGCCTTGGGACAGGAGCGACAGGATCAGCGTGCCGAAGGCCGCCATCCCCGAGGCAACGACCAAACCTGCCTCGGCTCCTTCCAGATTGGCGAGCCGTCGCTCGAGGATCTCCGTCGTCGGATTGTATTCGCGCGCATAGAGCCGTCCGCCAAGGGCGGCGGCGGCCTCGTTTGCTGCCACGCTTTCGAAGCCATAGGTTGAGGTCAGGAACACTGGCGGCTGGACGGCATTGGAAAAGCCGGCCGGATCGTAGCCATGATGGATCGCCCGGGTGGCAAATCCGGGACCGGTGTGGTTGAGCGACCCCGTTGGAGCATCGGTTTCGGATTGATGGGAGCGGGTCATTCGGCCTCTGAGATCTTTCTTGGTTTCGAAAAAGATTGACGGCAAACTGGCTAATGTGAAATATCCAGTTGGCGATGAAAGAGATGGTCCAGTCTTCTAGTGCCGGTTCCTCAGCGCGCTCGCCCGCGTTGGGTGCACGCCAGATATACGAGGCCCTTCGCGAGCAAATCCTCGGCGGCGTCTACGAAACCGGCAGTCAGCTGCCATCCTCCCGGGCCCTGGCAAACGATCTCGGCGTTTCGCGAACCACGGTCACGGTCGCCTACGAGCAGTTGGCTGCGGAAGGTTTCATCGAAGTCCGTCAAGGCGCACGACCTCGCGTTGCGTCTTCGTTGATTGGCCATGAGACGGGCCGCACTCACGCGCAACGGGTCGGCCCGATCCACCTGTCCGCATATGGCGAGCGGCTGCGCGCGACGTCACCCTGGCCAGATTATCTGCCGACTGGGCTGAAGGTCGATTTCCGCTATGGCGACCTGGCGCCGTCGGATTTCCCTTCACTGGTCTGGAAACGCGCGATGAACGAGGCGATGGGGCAGCGCCCGCTGCGTCTTGCCTATGACGATCCTCGCGGCTCGCGCCGGCTTCGCCAGGCGCTTCAGGGCTATCTCTGGCGCGCCCGGACCCTGAGCTGCGACCTCGAACAGATCATAGTTGTGAACGGTTCGCAGCAGGGCCTTGATCTGTGCGCGCGCCTACTTCTCGATCCCGCCGACCGTTTCGTCATCGAGGATCCGTGCTACAGGATGGCGCGTCAGGTCTTTGCCAGTACGGGTGCCTCACCCATCCCGGTCATCGTCGACGAAGACGGGATGAGGACCGAGTTGCTGGCGGGGATCGGGGCACGACTGGCTTATGTGACGCCATCGCATCAGTTTCCGCTGGGCGGCGTCATGCCGATCGCGCGCCGCCATCAGCTTGTGGAATGGGCGCGGCACAACAATGCCTATGTGATCGAGGACGACTACGACAGCGAATATCGCTACGACATCAATCCGGTCCCTCCGCTGCACAGTCTCGAGGACCACGGGGCTGTCATCTACCTCGGCACGATCTCCAAAACGCTCTCGCCGATGCTGCGCATCGGCTACCTCGTCGTCCCGCCCGAATTGCAGGAGGTCTTCGCAACCGCCAAACAATTCGCAGACCGGCATTCGCCGGTCGCTGAACAGGAAGCGCTGGCATCGTTGATCGAGAGCGGCGGCTACGAAAGCCATGTGCGCCGTGTGCGCAGGCTGAACGGCGAGCGTCGGGAAACGTTGTTGGGTGCCTTGCAGCACAGCTTCGGGGATCGCATCACTGTCCAGGGAGCAGATGCGGGACTGCACGTCGCGGTTTGGTTCAATGACCTGCCACGATCGCGGGAAACGGCCTTGGTCGAATCCGCCCGCGACGCTGGCCTGGGGCTACACCTGATCTCGCCGCTCTACGAACGGCCATCGGACGAAGGCCGCACCGATCGCGTCGGACTTGTCATGGGCTATGCCGCCTTGAGCATTCGGCAGATCGGGAAGGGCGTTGAGGTCCTGCGCGAGGTTGTCAAGCAGTTGCAAGACGCGATGCCGGTGCGGAACAACTGAGACGGGGGGACGTCGAAAGCTGGCGCTGAAAACGGTCCGAGGGGCCCCCGTATTTCTTTCCAAACAGCCAACTGGACCGGGAAAATGCCATGCAACTGGCGCTGTTGATCAGGCCAGTTTTGCAGCAGGTTTCCACGAGACGAACTTCCGAGAGCGATGATGACCTGGCGAGGAAAGCTGCTTCATATCCATATCGCGCCTGCCGCCTCCTATGAAATGGAGGAGCTGGCGCAGGCGCAGCTTATTGCCGGCCAAGGCATTGTCGGAGACCGCTACTACCTGGGGACGGGGACCTATTCGGCGCGTCCCGACGTTCGCGAAGTGACGCTGATCGAAGCCGAAGTCCTGGACGCCATCGCGCAGGGCGAACCCAGGATTCCGGGCTTCAAGGCCAAGCTCGCACCCGAAGATCACCGGCGCAATCTGACGACACGAGGCGTTCCGCTTAGGCATCTTGTCGGCAAACGCTTCCGGGTCGGGGAAACGATCCTCAGGGCCGCCCGGATGAATGTGCCGTGCAAGTATATCGAGGAGTTGCTCGGGCTTCCGGGTCTCTACGAGGGGCTTCTGAACCGCTCCGGCCTGAACTGCACAATCGAGGTCGGGGGCGTGATCCGCCCCGGTGATCTGATCTTGCCCATCGACGAGTGAAACGCCATGGCCTCGCCGCGTATTATCATGAAGCTGACCGTGACCGCCGTCCGCAAGGAGCCGGGCGACGTGCTGGTCATCGACCTGACACACCCACGCAAACCTGTGCTGCCGGCGTTCGAAGCGGGTTCTCACGTCGACGTCCATCTGCCTGAAGGGAAGGTGCGTCAGTATTCACTTTGCGGCGACCCGACCGAGCTTGGCCGCTACACCATCGCGGTGAAGCGCGAGAATGACGGCCGTGGCGGCTCGGCGTGGATCCACGAAACCATTGCCGTCGGCTCCACACTGCCTGTCTCCGCGCCACGCAACCATTTTGCGCTCAAGCCAGGCGAGGGGCCGACTTTGCTGCTGGCAGGGGGGATCGGGATCACCCCGATTCTGGCCATGGCGCGCGCGCTCACCCGGCAGGCCAAGCCCTTCGAGTTGCACTATTTCACCCGCAGCCGGGCGCTCACGCCACTCTTGGCGGCGATCGGGAGCGATCTTCCTGGCGGCAATGTGCGGCTCCATTTCGACGACGAGCCTCAGACCCGGCAGGACATCGCCGCGCTGCTGGCGAACCGTTCGGCCGAGGCACAGGTTTACTATTGCGGACCGCCCGGATTCATGGCCGCCGTGGGGCGCGCGGCCGAACACTGGCCCGAGGGTACTGTTCATTTCGAAACTTTCCAGCCTCCCGAATTTGATGGCGCACCACCGGAACCATTCGTCATAGAACTGCGTGAGGGCAGGATGGTCGAGGTTTCGGCGCAGACCACGGCGCTCGCGGCCCTGCGCGCGGCCGGTGTGCCCTTGCTGGCCTCATGCGAAAACGGGGTTTGCGGGACCTGCGAGTGCGGGATGTCTAGTGGACAGCCAATTCATCGGGATTCCGTTCTGTCCAAAGACGCACGCGGCCACCGCTTCATCCCTTGCGTGTCACGCGCGAGCGGCGTGCTGAAGCTCGATCTTTGACGACCCGGGATGCTCGGTCCGGCCGCTGATTTTCGGGGAGTTCGATGGCGCCGAAACTTGCATATCTGGACGAGATCGAGCGTCAAGGCGCTTCGGGTCGAGCATTTCGGCCAGACCGGCCCAATCTCAGACCTCTACCGCCCCACGGCCTCGATGCCATCGTGCATGCCGCCCAGGCTGTCAGTGCCGACATCCAGATCCGATGTCTGAAGGCGCTTCCTTGGCGGTTGCCGGATGAGGGTGCCAGCTGAGTAGCCGTGCAAGGCAGCCATTATCCCGAAGGCCTTCGTGCTGGTAGGTCAAGTTTCCTCGCTGCGTTCGAGCACAGCCATAGAAAATGCAACGGCATGATCGTCGGCAGCCGCATACGAATGCGGCTGATCGGTGAGGAGCCGCGCAGCTTCGCCGGCTTGTAAGATCATGGTGTCCGAGCCGACAGTGACCTTGAGGCTTCCCCGTAAGACCGAAACAAGTTCGCGAGCGCCGCGGCTGTGGGCGTCCGACCAATGGACATCGCCGGGCGCAATGGTCCATGACCACATCTCGAACATCGTTCGGCCTGAGGTTGATGCCACGAGTTTCGCCTCGCTCCCTTGCGGCGTTTTCCAAAGCGTTGCTGGATTGGTCCGTTCGATCGGATCGTCTGTGATGTCTTGCGAAGGCTCACTCAACAAGTCCGTGACGGACAAAGAGAACGCGAGAGCCAGTCGACACAGGACTCCGATGCTCGGATTTGCCTTTCCCTGCTCAATGGCCACGACAGTGCCCTTCGATAGGCCCGCGCGCTTTGCAAGTGCATCAAGACTCATATTCTTCAGTCGCCGCAGATGCTGCACTTTGGACGAGAGCGCTGTTCCCAACTCTCTTTCGCTCGCTATGGCTGCCGCGTTTGCGGTCATTATATTGACCTCTCCTGACGATTCGACTACGGTCAGTATAGTGACCGGTGTGGGGCAGTTCAACCATGCCATCTCATCTGCTCAAGGATTGATGAAGATGCCCCTCCTGACCGCCGACACAGCAATTGTTTTGCAGCCAAATGCATCTCAGACCGTAAGGGCGGCAGATGCACATCGACCATCGAAACCCATTCTGCCCATTGGGTGCAGCATATGAGTGTCACGGCCGCAAGCTTGGCTGCAGCAGCTTTTGGCGCCGGAGATTTTCTTGGCGGTGTCGCGGCGCGCGGTTCGGATTGGCGCCGGGTCGTGTTGGTGGCGCTGGCAGCGGGCCTGCTGGTGTTGGTCGTTGCGGCATGCTTCGAGGGCAGGCCCCCCGCTACGCTACCGCTGGCCTGGTGTTTGACGGCTGGCGCAGGTTTTGCGGTCGGTGTCTCGCTTCTCTATCGCGCGCTGGCCGAGGGACAGATGACCCAGGTCGCGCCGATCACCGCCGTCGTCGCGATTGCTGTCCCGACTGTCGTAGACATTCTGACCGGCAAAGCGGTCACCGGATATCTGTTTCTTGGACTGGGGGCTGCCGGCCTCAGCTCGGCTCTTCTATCGGGGTTGAGTGGTGGCTTGTACGAGAGCATCCGGAACCGATCGGTCATTACTGTTGCTATCGGTGCTGGGTTTGGCTTGGCCTTGTTCTACATCGGCCTTGATAGAGTAGACGCGGCGGGGGGGCATCTGGGGAGTCCTGCTTGTTCGTGCAACAGCCTTTGTACTGGTTACAGCTGTGGCCTTGAAACGCGGAAGAAGTGAGGTGTTGCAACCACGTAGCCTGGGTGTCTCTGTTTGCGCCGGCCTTCTCGATGGAACTGCGAACGTGCTGCTGATGCTTGCATTTGCCACGGGAGGCTTGGCCGAGACCGCCGCCGTCGCCTCACTCTATCCGGTCGCTACCATTCTGTTGGCCGTCGCCGTTCTGCGCGAGCGACCATCGATACCACAAGGCATCGGGCTGCTTATGGCCATTCCCGCGGTCCTCCTTCTCAAATCCAGTTAAGGAGGGGCTCCACGCAGTTCGAGAGTCAAGCAATACACATGCCGCTGGACCTGTCGATCCTTGCCGAGGGCCGCCATCAGACGGTCTGCTTGCTCCGGTAGAGAGATCGAGTGGAGACCGCTAACTTCTCCGGGGTTGGCCACGAATTGTTAGCACCGGCGGGTCCATCACCATCGCTTTTGTTGCGGAGAAAGTGACGTGATGGAGTGGACGACGAGGGCAAAAGCGCGCTTGGCGATGTCTGTCGCCGAGAAGTTCGGATTGAGAAAAGCGACGAGCGCTTGCTCGACGGTGATATCGGCCTGTCGATCGAGGAGGGCAAGAAAATCATGACGGCCCTGCAGAGCGCGGCCGTGAACCACGAGGCGGAGACCTATGCGCATTTTCGCCGGGGCTGCCCCGATTGCCACGCGTTTCGGCTGGTCAAGAACTACACGATGCGCCGAATTTGAACGGTCTTTGGTACTGTGGAGGTTCGCAATCCACGTTGGATGCTGTGCCAGGGATGTCACCCAGGAATGGTAGCCGCGTTCGCGCCGCTGAAGGAAATCTGTCCGGATCGGGCAACGTCCGATCTGATGGAACTGACGGCGCGACTGGGAAGCATGATGCCGTACCGGCAGGCCGCCAGCGTGCTCGCCGAATTCCTGCCATCGAACCGACCGAGACGCATGCGACCGTGCGAAAGCGGACCATCAAAGTCGGCGAGCGGCTCGATGACCAGATCACTGAGGAAACCTGGCGCGCGAGAATGAAGATGGAGGAACGACATCAGCTCGAAATGCAGCTTCCTGGCGATCGACGCAAAGAGTTCGTCATCAGCATCGATACGGCGCACGTTCGCAGCGCCGATCCCAATTCAGCGCGAAACTTCGAGCTCGTCGTGGCCAGATGCGGTCGCGGAGGTCGGGGCCAAGTCGGAGGTTGCTATTTTGTCACCGCCAACACTGACCAACCTGATACGTGATCGAGCGCTCCACGCTCTTGGGGAAGAGGGGTATCGCGGCTTTGGGGACGTCACCGTGATCTCGGACGCACATCGCCATGAAGATCCAGCCCATGCAGCAGATCGCTGATCACGTGATCCGATCCCAGTCTGGTCTCGCTGAAACGCTTCCGACCATCGGCAGGGACATCAGAGCTGTGAAGTGGCTTCTGTGGCACGGTCGCGGGGGGGGGGGGGGCCACGCCCTGCAGCAGCTCTTGGCAAGCTTGAATGCCTCGCAAAGAGAAGGCGAGCTCTCAATGTTGCGTCTCCACAGCCTCGGGTCTCAGCTCCTCACCTACGTCGAATTACGGAAAGCGCTACCAAGCCGGACTTCGAGTGGCCACGACCCTTGCCGAGTCGGCGGTCAATTCCGTGATCGCCAAACGCATGGTCACGAAGCAGCAGATGCGCTGGTCTCCAGACGGTGCTCACATGCTGATGCAGGTTCGGACAGCCGCCGCCAATTCCGGCGGAATTGGCGGCCGAACAAGCGCCGTTTGAGGCGCAGATTATTCGCCGTTGGACTTCAGGAAGGTGACCGTCGCTGAGATCAGCTTGTCCACCGTCTTGGCACTTTGTTCAACGCCGAAACCATGATCAACGGGTTCCGCCCACAGTTCTTCCGGACCGTCGTGATAAGACAGCAGTGACTTGGCGAGCACGGGTTGGGGAAACACGATGCTATCGCGCGTTCCGACCGCCAGGAACAGCGGCCCCTTGTAGCGCGAGATTTCGCCGGCAGGCTGCACTGCGTATAGGCTCTCGAAGAAGCGGCCTTTCAAGCGGATTTCCTTCCCATCGCCGACGCGCTTGGCCGGATAGACTTTGTCGCCCGCTGTCACAGCTTCCGCCATTTGCTTCTCGCCAAATATGGAAATAAACGCTGCCGGAAGATTGATGCCGGGGTTCCAGAGCACGACGGACTTTAAGGGAGTTTTCGTCCGGCCGGCGACCGCTGTCGTGACCGCACCGCCCAGACTCATTCCCATCACTGAAATCCGCTTGCCATCGATGCTGTCATTGGTCGATAGGAAATCGAGCGCCGCCTGTGCGTCCGCTACCTCGGATTCGACAGTCATGTCTTCGAATTTGCCGGTACTCTCGCCGCTACCGCGAAAATCGATTCGTAGCGATGCGATACCACTTTTCGCGAGCACGGGTGCAGCACGCCCAAACAGGCCTTCCTTCACCGCCTCCGAACTCCATTCGTTGCGGCTGCCGGTGAAACCGTGAAGCATCAGGACGACGGGAGGTTTCGCCACATCATCTGGTGTGACCAGCGTGCCCACGATTGTCTGTCCCTCGACTTGGACCTTGACGATGGTCTCCTTGGCGTCTGCCGGGAATACGTATGCCGTTGCCAATATGCCGAGCGACACGGCAATGGTCTGATAGAGCTGCTTCATTTTATCCTCCATGATAATGATCTACTAAACAAGGGTCGTACTTGCCGCCCACTATCGTTCTAAAAACAGAGGGCGGGTCGGTGTGTGCGCTTGCCGGAAGGGGCGCGAATCTTATTGAAGTTCGCCGGTGATGAACTGTCCGAAGGACCAATCCGCGTCGGCATTTTCGACCAGGCTGATGACCACGTTAGCGGGGTCAATCCCGCACGTCTCCGAAAGTCCGGCAGTTACAAAGCGATAGAAGGCCTGTTTGTCGTCAGTAGTTCGGGGCCGAGAGATCACTTCGATGACAATAAGATTGTCACTCCGGGTTATACCGAGGCCGGTGTCTTCGACGCGGACATGGGTTGGCTCGTGCTCATAGAGAACCCGGTAACGATCTGCAGTCGGAACATTGAAAGCCTTGACCACCGCCTCATGGATGCAGTCGAGTAGCCTGTCACGCTCGCCTGACGATCTGCCTTTCAGCAAGTTGATTTTGGTCAGCGGCATTGTCCGTCCTCTACGATAGTGGGAAGGGGCTTAGGGAACGGCAGCCCGCTCCCTGCCTGCACTTAAATTACTTCCGCCGGCAGGGCGGCCATGACCTGTTCGCTATCGGTAGCCAAGGCTCGGGGGAAGCAGAGCACATTCACGACCGCGCTCATGAGTGCGATCGCGATGGGATAGGCCAGACCCGCATAGATGTTGCCCGTGTAAGCAACCAGGGACAGGCTGATGAGGGGAACAAAGCCGCCAAACACGCCCGTGCCGATGTGATAGGGCAGCGAGAGCGAGGTGTAGCGCAATTTCGCCGGGAAGAGCTCGACGAGGAAGGCTGCCATCGGTCCGTAGACCAGCCCGACGAAGACAAGTTGGGCGACGATCAGGGCTGTGACAAGCACAAAGTTCTGGGCAGCGACGGCGGCGGCGATGCCCTGATAGATCGGAACATAGAACGCGGCTGCCAGAATGAAGCCGGTGACAATCAACTTGCGACGGCCGATCCGGTCGGACAAGGCGCCGAAGAAAACGATGAGGGGCGTTCCGATCACCAAAGCAGCGGCAAGGCAAAGGTTCGCTCTCAGGAAGTCCAGCTTCAGCACGCTTTGCAAGAAATACAGGGCATAAAACTGACCCGTATACCACACGCAACCCAAGCCGGCGGTCGCGCCGAACAGCGCAAAGGCTGCATAGCGGGCACCATGACCGGTGGCGAAACTCTCACGGATCGGGCTCTTTGCGGTCTTTCCGCCTTTGCGAAGGTCCTCGAAGACCGGCGACTCGCTCAGCTTGAGGCGCAGATAAAGAGACAGGACGATCAAAACCGATGACAGCAGAAACGGAACTCTCCAGCCCCATTGCTTGAAGAGTTCTTCGCCAAGCGACAGCCGGCACGTAAGCACGACGACGATCGCCAGAAAAAAGCCGACGGTTGCCGTTGTCTGGATAAAGCTCGTGAAGAACCCACGCCGGTTCGCCGGTGCATGTTCTGCAACGTAAACGGCGGCGCCGCCGTATTCGCCACCGATCGCCAGCCCTTGGATCAGCCGAAGGACCACAAGCGCGATCGGCGCGAAATATCCCGCGGTCTCGAAGGTTGGCAAGATGCCGACGAGCGCGGTCGCAACGCCCATTAAAATAAGCGTCATCAAGAAGGTGCTCTTGCGTCCGAAGCGATCGCCGATGCTGCCAAACAGCAGGGCCCCCAATGGGCGCACTACGAAGCCTGTAGCAAAGGTTGCGACGCTGATCAGCACAGCTGCCGTCGGTTCATTTGCAGGGTAGAAAAGCGTTGAAAAGAAGATCGCCAGACTTCCGTAGAGATAGAAGTCATACCATTCTATGACCGTGCCTGCGCTTGATGCCAGAACGACGGTCCAGATGCTTGGTTTGCGGACGGAGTCGTCCCTTTCTCGCAGCTGTCGCATGTTGCAGTCCCCTTTTTTATTTTTGTAGGAGTAGGCCTTTTCTTCGTGGCCGTTACGTCAGCTCGCGATGCGGCGCTGATCGAGCGTAGAGGCCAAGCCTTTCGCTTGCCTCGCCCGCCGTCCGGCGGACGACGTCCCTTGCCGACGGCAGATCGTTAATGAGGCCAACCGCCTCGCCGACAGTCACGTTGGCCGTGTCATAGTCGCCGGAGACCCAGGCCGTTTCGACCTTCGACAATTCTTCGGAATGCAAGGTGCGCAGCTCGTCTTCTCGGCCGTGCCACTTGTCAATGAAGCCGTTCTTGAGCAGTCGACCGGTGTAGCCAGCGGGCCAAGCCTTCTGACGGATGATGTCGTAGACGGATGTCCGGATTGTCTCGTCGCCAGATGCAGCGACAACCTTGTCCTTTGCAGCCGGATGGATGAGCGACTCGCGCGTAGCCCAGAATCTGGTTCCCATCAGGACCCCGTCCGCCCCGAGCATCAGCGAAGCGGCCAGGCCCCGACCGTCGGCAATGCCGCCAGCTGCCACAACAATGACGGACGGGGAAATCGTTGCCACCAGATCCACGACCGCCGGGACGAAGGGCATGGTCGACCGGGCGACCAGGCCGTGGCCGCCTGCTTCGGTTCCCTGAACGATAAGAACGTCGGCGCCAACGTCGATTGCACGCCGCGCATGTTCGAGCGTGTGGATCATGCAAATCAGCGGAACGCACGCCTGCTTGACCCGTGCCGCGAGCCTGACCGGATCGGAAAAGGACAGCATCATTGCGGTTGGACGCTCCGCAAGCGCGCGGTCAAACAGATCAAGGTCGGACTCGACCGCCCAGGAGATGAACCCGCAGCCAACGCGTTCATTGGTAATCAGCGACGATTCTGTTTCGTACCATTGGCGATCAGCATATCCCCCACCTAAAAGGCCCAAACCGCCGGCGTCGGCGACCGCGGACGCAAGCGCGCCACCGGCCGCCGGGGTCATTGGTGCGAGGATGATCGGATGCTCGATTTTGAAAAACTCTGTCAGACGCGTTCGTATCGTCATCGTCCGTCTCCCAGTTAGCGAATGTCCCGGTTATTTTTCTTTGACGCTATGGTGACACTTGACCAATGACAAACGATTAGATCAGATGTTTTTCATCTGAAAAGGAGATGGCTGATGAACAGCGTCGATCTCAAGTTTTTCCAGGCGGTGGTGAGAGCAAACAGTATTGGAGGGGCGGCCAGTGTGCTGCACACCGTCCAATCCAACGTCACCGCACGAATAAAATCGCTGGAGGAAGAAATCGGCGCGACACTCTTTCATCGCTCCAGGCGAGGGGTCACACTGACGGCCACCGGCATTCAGCTCGTTCCCTATGCCGAGCGCGTCGGAGAACTTCTGGACGAGGCCAAGCGCGTCGTCACGGATCGGGGTACGCCGAGCGGTTTACTCAGGATCGGCTCGATGGAGACGACTGCAGCGCTTCGTCTTCCGCCCATCCTGGTCCGCTATTCTGAAGACTATCCCGAAGTTGACGTCCTTATGGAGGCTGGACCGACGGAACAGCTCGTCAGCGAGGTCGTCGCCCGCAAGCTGGATGGCGCGTTCGTCTCCGGCCCCATCACTCATCCCGAACTGCAGAGCCTGTCGATTATCGAAGAGGAGCTCGTTGTCATCTCATCGCTGCGGATTGGCGAGCTTACGAATCTGCAGGCGTTAGCTACATCGCCGATCCTGAAGGTTCTCGCCTTTCGATCAGGCTGTTCCTATCGCCGGCGCATGGACACGTTCCTGGCGATATGTGGAGTAACGAATATCCGCTGGATGGAACTGGGAACCATGGACGGGATCATCGGCTGCGTCGCCGCCGGGATAGGGGTGGCCATGCTGCCTCGCGGGGTTGTTCAGGCTGCGGCAACCGACGGACGGGTCATCATACACCAGCTTCCTGACAATCTGCGGCTGGCGACGACTGTTTTCGTAACGCGGAGCGACGAGTATCTTTCTGCGGCACTACAGGCTTTCATGACCGTGGCCTCTGAGGCGCATTCACGGCCTCAGTCGGCAAGGCCGGAGCCGGTTCGATACCTGCAGCAGGCGTAAGAGACGCTCTGCAAGACAGGTGCGCGATCATCTGCGGATCCTGATTGCAGATCGAGTGGCATCGTTTGCCAGACAGCAAACGACCGATCGGACCATGGGCTTGGGATCATATGTCGAGCTTCAGCAAAACGATCTCGCGTCGTTTTCTTGCTGGGCTTGCCGATGCACATGCAGCAGCCAGCACGTCCGCGAAACCGAGGCAGAAGCGGGCACCGTGCTCGACGGGATCATCGCGAAGGCCAATCCGGAGGCGGTGCAGGGGTTTCGCCGACCAGGTCAAGAATGCGAGCAAGGCCGATGGCAAAGGCGTTGACCCCGATCTTGTTGCAGGTACGGGGCGGACCATACATTTTTTGAGGCGACATCCTTCAGGATCGCATTGTCGAGCACCTGCTCGGCCAGCAGCTTCTTCAGCCGGGCGTTCTCGCCTAGTCGGCCGCCGGGTAACCGGCAGGGGCGTAGGAGCGGCGCCGGCTGGAGCGAACTATAGGCCCTTAGGAACACTCGTGGGGCGGCGAGGTGTCGGCTCTGCCAAGCGGGATCTTTTCGGAAAAGAGGAAGGTCGCTGGATCCAGTTTCAACGCCTTGGCGATCGCGGCAATCGTGTCCACGCTGATGTTGCCGCTCGCGCGCTCCAGTTTCGTGAATGTCGCCTCCGCCACACCGATGAGTTCGGCCATCTCATAGCGGTGCAAAGTACGTCGTTGTCGCTCAAAATCGATGATGTGCGCCAGCCGCTTGCGGATCGCATTGTCGTCCAACCGATGCGCCCATTCCGGAACTTTCTTGCCGCCGGCGAGCAGTCCTGCAAAGGACACTTGCAAGCCGTTTGCCATGATCTGCAGCGTCGTCAATGTGACGTTATTTTTCTGACGCACAGTCTGAATGTACGTTCGGTAGGCGAGTTTTTCGCCCTCGGCGGTCCGAAACAGCTCGGCCATGTGCATATGGGATAGGCCACGTTTGGCTCGCTCCCGCTCAAGCGTCAAAGCAATGTTGGCGCGCAACGGGTTGTTGACCACGCCTCCGTCGTCTCGTTTCATAAATCGATGTAGTCGCACAAACCTGCCTTTTCGACCTATCCTTTTTCGCTCGGACCATCCATAGTAAACTGTCAAAATCCGCAGCGAGGAAAAGGCTATGACCATACTCAAATTTCTTTTGGTGGGTGCCGTCGCCATCGCGGGCACAGCGGCTCTTCCATCCGAATCAAAAGCGTCGGAATGGGGCTGTCAGGTCCTCCTATGTCTTTCCGGCGACTGGCAAGGCACCCCCTCGTGCCATCCGCCAATTTACAAGTTGATTGCGGCGATGGAAGCCCCGGGTTTTAATTGGCCGACATGTCCGCAAGCCAACTCCAGCGCGGCGAGATTTGAGAAGTATGAGGATTGTCCGTCTGGCTGGCAAGCAGTTGGCAGCTCCGAATCCGATCGGCCGGGCTTAGGTCAAGAACGGAACATCTGCCGCATCGCGGCCGATAGGTTCTCGCTGCCCGTCGTCTTCAAAAACAACGCCCTCGGCGGACATCATGGAGACGGATCACGTCAGGTCCAAATCGAAATCGACGGTAAGGTGGTGACGGCAAAAATCCAGACCGTGGGGAACGAACGAGGGCATTCCCTTGGTAATGGCCCCACCTACTACACCATCCCTCGATCGATGCGCGGAAAGCCCTGGTTCATCGAGTATGATGACGCGAACGGCGTGCGCCAGAGAAGCTGATTCAATCTCAACATACCATGAGCCGGGCGATCACGCAGGACGAGGTACTATTGTCGCAATTCAAGGAGGTTTGTAGTGTTCAAGGCGCTTCTCCTGTCCACTGTGATTTTGAACACAGGCGCAGTGTTGACGGCGGCTGGTCAGAGCGACAAGCCGCGATCAAGCGTGAACAATCCTATGTGGCCCGCTTCACTGAAATGGGACTGCAAGACCGCTGCCAAAATTGTATGCGAGCGTGATGGCGGTTGCACAGTGACTGAGGACCGCTCTGGATTTGTGCTGAACTACGGCAGCAACGAAGCCGAGTTCGCAGCTGGCAATGTCAGGATCAAGCGTCACTATCAACAGACCGTGCAGGCAAGCCCTTTGCAGCAGGAAGTTAAAGTCGAACTGGCCGACAATCGCGTTCTTTGGCTGTCGGCCGTGGATGCCAGCCGCACTTATTCGGAAGCCTGGGTCGGCGCCCTGAGCGAGTTGAAGGGTGGCGCGGTACTGATGCAATCCGAGGGGGTTTATTGCATGCCGCACAAGTGAGTGCGCCGAGAGGGGAGGTGAGTACGTTCGCAACCATGCCAAGAGGCGTGTTGCGAAGCACCATATTGACTTGCTCCGTGCGGCCGGCAAGTGGTTCGATCGTCGAGGGCCCGCCAAACAACACAGGTCTCCCGCCAAAAGGTCCCCGAGCCTTGCGGCAGACAGACGCTGCATCACTCTTTCACTCCCCGCCCCAGAGCGACGACAAGCGAAATCGGCCACCCAAGGTGGTCCACATTCGCAAGTCCGCCGACCCCCAAGAACCACTGCGTCCGATCGAAGCCGTGGCCGTGCTGACTGGCTCTGCTTCGCTTCATATAAGGCTGCGCGATGCTTCGCTGTTCCCCAGTTGCGTGTCATCGTTGGCCTGCCTGAAATCGTCCAGCCGATGCTATGGGCGCTGCCAGCACCGCGGCAGTTTGACAACTCAGCCATCCGCGCGGTAGCACCGCTCAAGGCTAAGAGTCGCAGGGCAGACCGCACCCCGTCGGGCGGCGCGACCCAGGCCAACTGACGCCAACCGGCACACACATCGCGCATCGGCACCGTTGATGCGACATCGGCTTTGTTGCGAGCGCGATATCTAACTTTGTTGCGATGCAGCTGGGCGCAGGCGCACCGCTGTCAGCAGGTGAGTGAGCGAAAGAACTACGTGGTGGAGGTGAGAAGTCATGCGTCGAGATTCCCGCCCCTTTACGGCAGCCACACTGATCCCGCTTCAGAATCCGGTCTTTCGTTCGATCTGGACAGCCACGCAGATATCCAGCCTTGGCTGGCTCGTGCAAAGCGTTGCCATAAGCTGGCTCATGGCAACGATTTCGGCCTCCGATCTGATGGTTGCGCTCGTACAGGCGGCATCGACGCTGCCCGCCTTCTTCTTGTCGATTGTTGCTGGAGCGATTGCAGACAGCTTCAGCCGCCGCGGGGTGATGCTTGCCGGCCATTGCCTGATTGCGACGGCATCCACGGCGCTGGCGCTCTCTGTGGGGCTGGGCTTTGTCAGTCCCTGGCTGATCCTGGGACTTAGTTTCCTGGCCGGGTGCGGCTTTGCCTTGAACGATCCAGCCTGGCACGCCTCCGTCGGGGACATCCTGGAAAAGCGCGAGATACCCGCTGCGGTAACGCTGATGTCGGTGGGGTACAACGTTGTTCGGAGCATAGGACCGGCGCTGGGCGGTGTGATTTTGGCGTTGCTGGGACCGCTGTCGGCTTTCGTCTTCGCGGCGCTGAGCGACCTGGTCCCGTTGAGCGCAGTACTCCGCTCCAAATGGCAAGTTCGCTCTTCGCCTCTTCCGCGTGAGCGGATGACGACGGCCATTCACGATGGCATGCGCTTCACGGCGATTTCCTCGGAGATCAGAGTGGCGATTGTGCGTGCTACCCTGTTCGGGCTGTCGAGCATCTCGATTCTTGCTTTGCTCCCCCTCCTGGTTCGCGACCAACTGGCGGGCGGGCCAATTGTTTACGGCGTCCTGTTGGCCGGCTTCGGCACAGGCGCCTTGATCGCCGGCATTAGCAACAGCTATTTGAGACGCATCACGTCCCAAAATCGATTGATCACGCTCGCGTCCGTTGCCTGCGCAACGTGTTGCCTTTTACTGGCTCTCACATCATCGGTGGCTGTAGCGGCGATCGCGCTTGCAATCGGTGGCGCAGGCTGGGTTGTCACCTGGACCGGAACCGACGTGTGTGTGCAGTTGGCAAGCCCAAGGTGGGTCGTCGGTCGCACTCTGTCGATCTATTACGCTTTGACCTACGGCGGCATGGCAGCGGGCAGTTGGATCTGGGGTACTGTCGCGCAGAATTATTCCCTGACCTGGGCGTTGGAAGGTGCTGCAGCGGCACTGTTGCTGGTTGCAGCAGCGGGTAAGCTCTTGCCGATAGAGCTATGGGAAGAATCGGATCAAGGGGCCTTCGACTTCACGCCACCAGATCTGGCCCTCGATCTGAAGCCCAGGAGCGGCCCAATTGTGGTCAAGGTGGAGTACTCGATCCCCGAGGAGAACATCGAGGAATTTCTGCGCTGCATGCGCGAAAGGCGCCGCGTTCAGAGCCGTGCCGGTGCGCGCGACTGGACCCTCCAGCGCGACCTTCAGAAGCCGACACTTTGGACCGAGACATTCCGCACGCCGACGTGGACGGACTATCTTCGTCTGAACCATCGGCTGACGGTCACTGACAGGGAGGTAAGCGAGCGCCTTGCCGCTCTGCAGGTGGGTGGTTGTCCTCCGCGTCAGGCACTCTCGATCGAGCGGTCGACGAGACCGGCCCCGGGCAGCCAAATCCAGCCCGTGCCCTTTGTATCCCGTCCGTAACGCCTCCGCAGTTGGAAGCTGGTCGTCAGTCCTGAGCGGTCCATCACCTTCGCTTTGTTTTGCGAGGAAGCGATGGCGCTGGGATGGACAACTGGCATTGAGGGGAAGAGCGAATTCGGTGACGTTGCCGTCGGAACGTCCGGATTGACCGCCGACACCGCAAAGGGCGCTCGGCCGGCCGGAGCGAGGTCTAGGCAGCAAGCATTCCCAGTGGGTGGGGCTGTTTGGCTCTCGCATCCAGGAAAAGTCGGCGCCGCAGAAACTTGGTTACCAAGCAAATTTTTGTTTTCTCGACGCTTCACGAATTAGGATCGGATGCTTCGCTGTTGGGCGTGATGGGAGGTAGGCTGGGCATGGCGCGGCCCGAGCGAACCCGCAAAACCTTCACACGATGCAGGTAAGGCAGGGGACCACGTCGAACGTGTCGGCAGGCTGGCTGGCGTTGCTCACGACTGAGCGGAAAGAAACATGCTGAAAATGACGCGCCTCGAGCTTCATAGGCTGGTCTGGTCGAAACCAATGGTCGAGATCGCAAGACTGCATGGCGTCAGGGACCAGCACGTCGCGCAGGCTTGCGATGCCCATGACATCGCTCGGCCGCGTGCCGGCCATTGGCAAAGAGTACAGCACGGCAAGACGGTGGAAGCCGTCGACAATAAGAACAATTCTCCAGAGGCGATGGTCATTATCGCCGGCGGTTGGGAGGCCCGGCCGGCTTAAGCGGGGCACGACGATGAGACATCTAAGAGATCAGCGGCATGATCCGCTCAAGGGTGGCGCTGAAACTGCCACCCGAAAATGGCATCTTGGCCCAGGAATCGAGCCGCCATCGCGGATTTTGCACGGATGCAGAGCAGGCAGTGTTTCAAGTCCGGACGGCGAAGTGCGGAGCAGGTAAGCTCCGGCAGGTTCAGGAAAGTACGACATAGATGATCACGATCCTTGGGTGCCTGGAAGGCATTTCGCGCGACGCAACGGTTCACGTTGCTCCGAGACATTTCATCGTTGATTGTCTGACTGTTGGCGCCCTAGTTCGGAGAGCTTAGAGCGTTCGACTAGTTCGTTCAGACGTCAAGACGTTTCGGTGGGACTGGGTTCGTCGGAAATTGCTCTGCGTAATATTCAAAAAACGGTATTTCGGCAAGCGGATGCTTGGGCAATACAAAGAGATACTTTTATCAATAGTCGATGTCAAAGCGATTTAGAGACGCGACACCGCCAGCAAGTTAGAAATGCGACAGTCGAAGGGCAGGGGTCTGACACCCTGCAAAGTTGAAATGTCGCATCGACGTGGAAGCAGCTCGGCCTGGTACCGACGAGAGCGCCCGATCGGGCGTCAGCTGGTCGGGGTTGCGCAGCCCGATCGGGAGCGTTCCAATGAGGCTCCTTCGGCTTTAGCTTTGAGAGCCCGATCACGACATGAATGGGGTCCTGCCCCTTGCGGACATTCGACCTGCCATGGCAGCTTGCGATGGTGAGCCAACCCATTTCGATACACGTCTTCCGTGCTCGTCAATTGGCCAAGAGCGAGACGGTCGTGACCGCTGCGCCGATTGATCTCGTCGTCTCGGTGTTTGGCGGTGGTGGAATGAAAGGCGAGCAGGGGCTTGAAGCTGCCTTTGGGGGCTCGGCTTACTACCGCGATGAAGCGACCGAAGAGGCTTATCTAGCCGTGTGGGGAGCCCGCAACGGTTCGCGCTTCCGGAGGCAGCTGCGTGAGAGCGGGGCAACCCTGCAAACCGTCAGCGGCGAACCGCCAGCCCGCCTTGTCTGGTATAACAGCGGCCAGAAAGGACATTGTCCTAAAATCCGTTAGCCAACCTCTACGACATTGGGCAATGTCATTATTGCGAAATCTCATTCCGCAGCTTCCAGCCTTGCCAGCGCCTGTGCGCGTCGGGCGATAACATCGGGATCGTTCATAAAATCCGTCCGACGTCCCGGCTTCGTGCCGCGCTTCACATAACCGTTGCCCTGGCTGCCGTCGGGAATGCCGAACATGTGGTTCGCCTGGCCCGTGCGGCGCGGCCCGTGTTGGCTGCGTGTCAGCTCACGGCCGGCCTGCATCTCGGCCACCATTGCAAGCGCTTCATCCAGGCGTTTGTTCTCCACGATCTCCGATCTGTGAACCGAGCGCAGCTTGTCAAAAGTTCTATAGGGTAGGGGCGTACTGCCCGCCATGATCTCGAGCCGGCCGTCGGGATAGTCGCAGACAATAACCTTCTTGCCGGCCAGGCTCTTCGCAAAGGCGCTCGGATCGAGGATGAACAGCACCTTGTCGTAGCGCAGTGTCAGCGCTTGCGACAGCGTGCGGAACTCCTTGCGGCACATGGCGCTATCCAGGTTCTCATGCTCCGCGAGGGTACGGTGCATGTCCTTCGGATTGCGTGGTTCCTTGCCAAAGCGCGCATTGAAGTCGGCGGCGAACTCCGCCGCAAAGGCATTGGCCGCCTCGATCGTGCTGATGCCGCGCAGGCGCAGCTCCTTCACAAGCCGGTCCTGCAGCGTCTGGTTGGCCCGCTCGACACGGCCTTTGGCCTGCGGGGTGTTGGCGCAGATGATGTCGATGTTCAACTCGTAGAGCGCGCGTCCGAACTGCGTCAGGCCAGTCGTTCGATCCTTCTCCGAACCATGCGTCGTGCGAAACACGCCATGCTTGTCGCTGTAGAAGGAGATCGGCTTGCCCCATTCCTGCAAATACGCCTTGGTGGCGATCAGGTAGTCGAACGTGTTCTCGGAACCAGCAAAGCGCAGATGCAGCAGCTTGCCCGTCGCGTCGTCGATGTAAACGAGCAGGGCGCATCTAGGGCCGCGGCTCTCGAACCACCAATGGTGCGAGCCGTCGATCTGAACCAACTCGCCGAGGCAGTCGCGCCGACCCCGTGGCTGGTGAAGCTGCTTCTTGCGCTCCCGGCGCGATGTCCAAATGCCAGCTTCCGTCATCCACTTGCGTAGCGTCTCTGTGCTGACGGCGATCTGGTGCCACTCAAGCAGTTTCTCGCTGGCAAGCGTCGGGCCGAAGTCCCGGTAGCGATCGCGCACGAGATCCAGTGTGGTGTTGCGAAAGTCCTCATCATGGCGCCGATTGCTCGGCCGGCCGCGCTTCTTCGACGCCAGCCCGCCGGCGCCGTCCTGGTCATAGGCCTGCAACAGCCGGTGAACCTGACTGCGGCTGAGATGAAGAAGCTCCGCCGCCTGGACGACGCTCAGCCGTCGGCCGCGGATCTTCTGGATGGCTTCGAGACGATGCAGCTCTTTTTGCGACAAGGTGACCAAAGGCATGACGGCTCCCGCAATAAGCCCGCTCTCACGCCAGGCTCTGTGAAGTCGCCAGCCTTCCCTTCCAGCTTCATGTTGACCAGCCTCGGAAGCGGGAAGTGTCGCATCTCTAACTGGGGCAACTGTCGCATTACTAAATAGCTGCTACAGATGAAAGTCGCGTAACCTATGTTATGGAACTTAGAGGCAGTTCCAGAAGTGTTGCAATTGGGGTTGCGGGACGCTTGGCACGTCCGCATCCTTTTTTTCGCAAGGAAACCGCTTCGTCAATGCCAATCTCAGCGTTGAATGAGGTGTTTGGGGGCCGCGAAGCGGAGCTCCTCATAGAGGAGCGTAGCGGCCCGTAAACACCGCTAGGCTGGGGAAATTGCAACGAGGCGGTGTTTTTCGTTGCGGTTTGAAGTTACCTTCGAGACATGCCGTGTTTGAAGCTGCGTCATCCATCGCTGCCTCCGTCGTTGGCTGGCTGGGTCCAGACAGACCAACACGGCCGGCCTCGCTATTGACCGACGATCTGGGTGGAAATGGCCCATGCCCGGGCGTCCGATCGAACACAGCAAGTGCATCTTGGCGCTCTCGACCGCCTCTATGCGTCGGCGGCGGCGCAGCTAGGAACGGATCGGCTGGATAGTGTCCTGGCAGCGGGCGACCTCGATGCTCTTGAGCAGGTGCTGGCTGGCTTTCTCGGCAGGCTGCGCAATGATGGATTGATCTCAGGAGCAGACCGATCGGGCGCCTGGCGAACGGCGGTCAGGTTTGTCGGCGACACCATGCGGTTGCGCGGCAGTTCGTCGGCTGCTGAGGTCTCCAACATCGAGGCAGGGTTGCGACGCCGCGAGCGCCTGTATGGGCAGCTAAGCCACACGCCTCCATGGACCAGAGCTCCGCTCAGGGCACTTCCGGCCCTTGTCATCGAGGATCTTTGGGACCAGTTCGATCCAAACTCGCAGCGCAATCCATTCCGTAGCGCCCCTGACGGCCACACGCTGGCCACCGTCATTCCCGCCATCGAAACCGCAATAGGCGCCAATCTCGGCATGATCGTCGCCCATGCCAGCTATCGCGGCTACAACGCGCCGAAGGACAAGATGTTCAAGGTCCATGTCGCCGGCTACAGGCGCGGCCTCATCGGCCATCTCAAGCAGGACCACCGCATGGGCCGCAACTTCCTGGTCTTCACCGTAGGCGACGCCAACAACGCCATGCTCGCCGCCGTCAGCTACAACTTCAGCCTCTTGCTCAACTGGCTGTTTGTTTGCCTTCTTCCTGGTGCTGCTTGCAACCGGTCCAGCCACGATCAGCCTGACCTCCGCAGCTCCCCGGAATAGCTTCGGAAACGGGGGCTCGCCTTCAACGCCGGTGCCGAAATGGCTTTCTTCACGGGCGACAAATTAACTCAACAGCCGTTCATCGAAGGGATAGTTTGAGAGGAGTTCAAACCCATCGCGGGTGACAAGCAGCTGTTCCTCCAGCTTCACGCCGTCGCGCTCACCGACGGCGCCAATATAACTTTCAACGCAGATGACCATCCCTGCTTCGAGCGTCGCGTCATACGCGACCGGACCACGAAATGATGGTTTGACTTGCGGATATTCATCGCACATGCCGACCCCGTGGATAACACACGGATAAGCCTGCTCGCGAAATTCCTCCGGCACCGGCCAAGCCGAAGCTTGCAGCTCCTTCATGCTGACCCCTGGCCGGATAAGTTGCATGTTGGTTTGCAATTCTTCATACGCCAGTTGGTACAATTTGCGTTGCCGCGCGCTTGGCGGGTTCTTTCCATAGTAGAATGTCCGCGAAACGTCGCAGAAATATCCGAACGGCCCAACCATGTCGGTATCGAACCCCACCAGGTCTCCCGGTTCGATGACCCGCTGCGTAGCCTCCTGCAGCCAAGGATTGATGCGTGGACCCGAAGCGAGCATGCGCCCCTCATGCCAGCCGCCCTGGTTGGCGAGGTTGGTATAGTTGAGAATGCCCCAAAGTTGTACCTCCGTTACGCCTGGACGCATGCTTTGCTGCATGCGAGCAATGCCGTGTTCGGCCACCGCACAAGCCCAGCGGATACACGCTATCTCGTCTTCTGATTTGATAACTCGCGCCCCTTCGACGATATTGACCGCGTCAACAACCTCCAACCCGCGCTGCTGCAGCGCCTGGGTGACGCTGGGGTTGACATACTCAACCGCTACCTTCCGGTTAGTGGTGCCGATTTCACTCAAGAAAGCTTCAATATCGTCGGCGAGGAGCTTCGCGGCGTCGAGCAGTTCGTTACCACCCTCAAAGAATGAAATCGGCCTGCCTGGCCTTACAGTATCAGCTGAAGATCCGTTGCTGTCAGCGGCTAGGTGAAGGGCGATTGGACCATCGACAGGAACAAAAACATAGGTGGCAGGAATATGCGACTGAAACAGGGGAAAGACATTGTAGTCAATCGCATACCGAATGGTGATAGGGCTGACTAAAACGCACAGCGCGACGCCAGCCTCTCGCATTGCTGTTCTCAGGCGCGCCTTCCGATATCCATCAAGCCTTTTGAAGTCGATGTCTGGCATTGGTCGGAACTGCCGCAGGTCGCTCCAGTTGTCATGAAGGACGGACCCGTCCGCACTTGGCGAACCCACTTTGGAAGCCGACATGGAAACTCCTAGCCTGTTTCTCAGCCACGCAGAAATGCGTCCGTCGGCAGCTTAGGCAGCGGCGGTCCGCACTTCAAATGAGTATTAGTCGCCGGGCGCATTACCAGGAGTCATGACCCTTCGAGTTTGCAAAGGTCGCAGCGGCGCCAACCATGACCGTATGGCCTGCCGACCGGCCGCAATTAGCGTTGTAATGGCCCTTCGAAGATGTGTTTCTCCGCCGGCGACAAAGGGGGGCACCAGCAGGCCAAGGTTTCCCTAAATCCGCTTTAGATGCCAGCGCACGTCAATCGGTGGCTTGCCAGCAAGGCCGAGTCTGGCTCGTTGGCAATCGGCGAAATTCTCGGCGGGAGATTGTGACTTGAACCGATGAGCTGTCAGTTTGCCGTCCTCAACAATATGAACGACCCATCCCCCACCGGCGTGTTTGACGCGCACGTCGTTTGGTTCGCCAGCCACCATTGCTGCCCCTCAATTCGTCGCCCTGGACCGAGACTGGAAGTCGTTCCCCACACAGCGAAAAAACAGCGATTTCGGCCCGGAACCTCCGAGCCCGCTGCAACGCGAATTCGGATCGATTTAGATGCCGGAATTTTGCATATTGATGCGGGCTAAATTATCCACAGCTAATATGAGTGGGAACGCGTATTCAGTTCGAGTAGCTCTGCAAAAAACCCGCCGCTCTTGCCCTCAAGAGTGGCGGGTTTTTCGGCTGTGAACCACTGGCGCGATCGGTGCCGATGCGCCTCGCGCAAAAAAAGCGCGGTTTTGCGGATCCGAAGTCGCCAATCTGCTCGCAAATAGCTAGCTTGCGAGCGCCCCCGCTGGCTTTGGACATCCCGAGGTATCCCAGAGAACGTCCTGCTGCCCCGCTGCCTACAGTCCAAGCCCACGCTTTTTCCGAGACTCCAATCCACGCCGGTCGCGGAACGACCTGATCGCCGAGTTGTTTATGGAGCGATGGCGACCAAGGCACGAGCCAGAAGTCCAGCTCGTCATCGATCATGGCGAAGCGACCGGAGGCGAGCGTGAACCGGCGCGGCTAGCTGCCAGGCACATGATCGCCTTCAGCGGCGTTCATCGATCCCAAACCAGTTTCAGCAGCGAGCTGTATGCCGAGCGCATCCATCTCCTGGCCGCGCAGCCCTCTAGCAGACTGCGCACGAGAATGATGCGCCCACTAAAAACCTTGGTGCCGTCATCGCCGCCGCAATCCTCGCCTTCGGCTTTGTCTACATCCATCCGTTTGAGGACGGAAACGGCCGCATTCATCGCCATTGGTCAAATGGGAACCGACGCCGCAATTCAACGTCCGGGTGCTGAATGACACCGGGGATCCTACCGATCTTCGATGCAACCCCGCACGCTGAATACCTATATGCCGCGTTCAGAGGACGATCGAGCGAGACCTCCCCGACGAAACCGCTTTCTACAGTGCTACGATCAATTCCGGCGCATCGGTCTGCTCTTTCCGTTTCCTTCACCAGAACGGTGGCCACCTGTCGAACCGCGCCCGCGAAAAGGAATTTGCGGCTCTGACCAATGACGAGGCAGGGCGGATCGAGGCGATCTATGCGCAAACCTTTGGTGCCGATCAAAGGTGTGATCCTCATAAGGATTGATCGTTAGTCCGACGTTTTGATGGTCCCCCTAATCCCACCCTGGTCTCTGGGGTGTGACCTTAACAAAACGCATCGCCGCCAAGTAGCCTTGGTAAAATGCCGTGCAGCAAATTCAAATTCGCGCAGCGCACTTCAACGAAAGCCGTCAATACATCCTTCGACATGAGTAATTGTTATCCCGGCCCTGATAAAAAGTAAATTGCGTCCCGCCCCCCGTTATCTATAAGGATCGCGATGTTGAATATCGAATGATCAGGCTGCGAGCCACGCGATCACTGGTCCCACACATTGCCGAGGTTCGACAGATGCAATTCGAGCTGCACCTTAGAGCACTACGAAGCGATCCATGCCCGCCGCGTCAAACAAAATAGTTATTACCTGACCGGGAGAGTGCGGTGACGAACAAAACTTAGCTTCACGGTGTGTGCGCGGCGTTGTGCACGCCTTTTGCGAGCGGGAAAAGATCGATGAGGCCCCCGATACAAGGATCACATTGATGACCCTCTTAGAAGCGAGCTAAGGCCAGAGTGCTTGCGTGATTGACAATATGGCTTCTCTATTCTGGGCCTACGGCGGACCTTGATTCCGCCTGGCCGGCGCTATCAAGTAGCTCCCAAGCAGCGCCGGTCACCTTTTTCGATGGCGATTATAGTGAGCCGGCGTTCAATGGTCGCATTCGGCGAAGGGCGTCGCCGCCGGCACGGATTGCTCGTTTTGTTGACGGCGGGCATTCACAGCAATCGGCGGCGGTTCATTTGGGCGTCTCTGTCGCCTTCATGGTGAAGCGTCTGTCGCCTTCATGGTGAAGCGGTTGAGCTTAATCCATGCTCAATGCGTACACTGACAACGCAGACGGCATCTTCACGCGCATCCTTTGGAGGAGTCGAATGCCGAGCTCAAGAATCCTTGTCGCCAACCGCTCCGAAATTGCCATCCGCGTCTTCCGCGCAGCCAATGAACTCGGCCTCAAAACCGTGGCGATCTGGGCGGAGGAAGACAAATATTCGCTCCACCGCTTCAAGGCCGACGAAAGCTACCAGGTCGGGCGCGGGCCGCATCTGGCCAGGGATATGGGGCCGATCGAAAGCTATCTGTCGATCGAGGAGGTTATCCGCGTCGCCAGGCTTTCGGGCGCCGACGCCATCCATCCGGGCTACGGCCTGTTGTCGGAGAGCCCGGAATTCGCCGAAGCCTGCGCCACGGCCGGCATCATCTTCATCGGGCCAAAGCCGGATACGATGCGCAGGCTGGGTAACAAGGTCGCCGCGCGCAATCTCGCGGTCGAAGTCGGCGTGCCGGTGATACCCGCCACCGATCCTTTGCCGGACGACATGGCGGCGGTGAAGGAACTCGCCAAGACGATCGGCTACCCGGTGATGCTGAAGGCATCCTGGGGCGGCGGCGGCCGCGGCATGCGCGCCATCCGCTCCGAGGCCGATCTCGCTCGCGAGGTGATGGAAGGCAAGCGAGAGGCGAAGGCGGCTTTCGGCAAGGACGAGGTCTATCTCGAAAAGCTGATCGAGCGCGCCCGCCATGTCGAGGTGCAGGTGCTGGGCGACACGCATGGCAATGCCGTGCACCTGTTCGAGCGCGATTGTTCGATCCAGCGCCGCAACCAGAAAGTGGTCGAGCGGGCGCCGGCGCCCTACCTCGAAATGTCACAGCGCGAGGAGCTTTGCGGCTACGCGCTGAGGATTGCGCGCGAAACCAGCTATATCGGCGCCGGCACAGTCGAGTTCCTGCAGGATGCCGATACCGGAAAATTCTATTTCATCGAGGTCAATCCGCGCATCCAGGTCGAGCACACCGTCACCGAACAGGTGACCGGCATCGACATCGTCAAGGCGCAGATCCACATCCTCGACGGCTTTGCCATCGGCACGGCGGAATCGGGCGTGCCGGCGCAGAAGGACATCAGGCTCAACGGCCACGCGCTGCAGTGCCGCATCACCACGGAAGATCCCGAGCATAATTTCATCCCCGACTATGGCCGCATCACCGCCTATCGCGGTGCCACCGGCTTCGGTATCCGCCTTGATGGCGGCACTGCCTATTCGGGCGCGGTCATCACCCGCTTCTACGATCCGCTGCTGGAAAAGGTGACGGCGTGGGCGCCGACGCCGGCCGAGACCATCGCCCGCATGAACCGGGCGCTGCGCGAATTCCGCATCCGCGGCGTGGCGACCAACCTCACCTTCCTCGAGGCGATCATCAATCACCCGAGCTTCGCCGACAATTCCTACACCACCAAGTTCATCGACACGACGCCGGAACTGTTCGCCAGTGTGAAGCGGCAGGACCGCGCGACCAAGCTGCTCAACTACCTTGCCGACGTTTCGGTCAATGGTCATCCCGAGACGCGCGGCCGGCCGCAGCCAAAGGCCGATGCGGCGCCACCGGTGGTGCCATATCTCAACGGCAATGTGCCTCAAGGCAGCAAGCAAAAGCTCGACGTGCTCGGGCCGGAAAAATTCGCCGCGTGGATGCGCGAACAAAAAGAGGTGCTGGTCACCGACACGACAATGCGCGACGGGCATCAATCCTTGCTCGCGACGCGTATGCGCACCTATGACATCGCCGGAATTGCCGGCACCTATGCGCGCGCTCTGCCGCAGCTTCTGTCGCTCGAATGCTGGGGCGGCGCCACATTCGACGTCGCCATGCGCTTTCTCACCGAAGACCCATGGGAGCGGCTGTCGCTGGTGCGCGAGGCAGCACCCAACCTTGTGCTGCAGATGCTCCTGCGCGGTGCCAACGGCGTTGGCTATACCAACTATCCCGACAATGTCGTCCAGCATTTCGTCCGCCAGGCCGCTGCCGGCGGCATCGACCTGTTCCGGGTCTTCGACTGCCTGAACTGGGTCGAGAACATGCGCGTCGCCATGGATGCGGTCGGCGCCGAAGGCAAGCTGATCGAGGCGGCGATTTGCTATACCGGCGACATACTCGACCCGGCGCGGGCGAAATACGATCTGAAATACTATGTCGGCCTGGCCGGGGAATTGCAGGCGGCAGGCGCCCACATCATCGCCGTCAAGGACATGGCTGGGCTGTTGAAGCCGAGCGCTGCCCGCGTGCTGTTCAAGGCGCTGCGCGAGGCGACGGACCTGCCGATCCACTTCCACACCCACGACACATCCGGCCTGTCGGCGGCGACGGTGCTGGCGGCGGCGGAGAGCGGCGTCGACGCCATCGACGCGGCGATGGATTCGCTATCGGGCAACACCTCGCAGCCGTGCCTCGGTTCGATCGTGGAGGCGCTGAAGGGCACCGAGCGCGATCCGGGCCTCGACCCGCAGTGGATCAGGAACATCTCGTTCTACTGGGAGGCGGTGCGCAACCAGTATTCAGCCTTCGAAAGCAACCTGAAGGGGCCGGCATCGGAGGTCTATCTGCACGAAATGCCGGGCGGTCAGTTCACCAACCTCAAGGAACAGGCGCGCTCGCTCGGGCTGGAGACACGCTGGCACGAAGTGGCGCAGACCTATCACGACGTCAATCTGATGTTCGGCGACATCGTCAAGGTGACGCCGTCGTCCAAGGTCGTCGGCGACATGGCGCTGATGATGGTGAGTCAGGACCTGACCGTCGCCGACGTCGAGAATCCGGCGAGGGACATCGCCTTCCCGGATTCGGTGGTGTCGATGTTGCGCGGCGATCTCGGCCAGTCGCCGGGCGGCTGGCCAAAGCCATTGCAGAAGAAGGTGCTGAAGGGCGAAAAGCCGATCACGATGCGGCCGGGTTCGCTGCTCAAACCGGCGGACCTCAAGGCCAGTCGCACGGAGGTCGAGGAAAAGCTCGAGCGCAAGCTCAGTGAGTTCGAGTTCGCGTCGTGGCTGATGTATCCGAAGGTGTTTTCCGATTTTGCCGCCGCGCAGGAGACCTACGGGCCGGTCAGCGTGCTGCCGACCCCGACCTATTTCTACGGCATGAAGCCGGAAGACGAGATTTTCGTCGACATCGAAAAAGGCAAGACGCTGGTGGTGCGCTGCCTTGCCATCGGCGATGTCGACGAAAAGGGCATGGTCACCGTGTTCTTCGAGCTCAACGGGCAGCCGCGCCGGGTGAAGGTGCCGGACCGGGCGCATGGCGCCTCCGCTGCCAAGGCACGGCGCAAGGCGGAGCCGGGCAATGAGGCGCATGTCGGCGCGCCGATGCCTGGCGTCGTCTCGGCGCTTGCGGTCGCTGCCGGCCAGGCGGTGAAGGCTGGCGACGTGCTGCTGTCGATCGAAGCGATGAAAATGGAAACGGCGTTGCATGCCGAACGCGACGGCACCATAGCCGAGGTGTTGGTCAAGGCCGGCGACCAGATCGACGCGAAGGATCTGCTCGTTGTTACTGAGGCTGCACGCCCGTGACACTGGAAGCTCTCGGACCCCCACACCGTCTACAACCGACCAGAAACCTCGGATCTTCAGACAAAATCAAAACCTTTATTCTGCCTCTAATTTTGAAAACCGCAGCCCCGCGAATACCAGGCATATTGACGCTGCAACCATCAATGCGGCTACCGCGCAGAGTTCGGGGCTGACCCCGCGCCGTAAGCTGGCCCAAATGTACATCGGCAAGGTATTCTCGGTGCCTGTGAGCATGAAGGTGATAGCGATCTCGTCGAAGCTCAGGATGAATACAAGCAGCGCACTGCCAACTATGGCGGTCGTCAGGTTCGGTAGCACGACGCGAAGAAAGGTCTCGATAGTTCCAGCGCCTAGGTCCTGACTTGCTTCCTCTAGGCGCGGATCCAGTCCGCGCAAACGAGCAGTTACCTGCGCAATCACCACCGGCAGCCAGGCAACGGTATGTCCCAGCACCACCGAAAAGAGGGAAAGCCCTAGATTGAATTCCTTCAATAGGAGCAGGATCGAGAGCCCTGTGATCAGCCCCGGGATCATCAGGGGCAGCATGAATACATGCTCCAGGACTCCCCTGCCGCGAAAAGGAATTCGACTTAACGCATACGCGGCGGGGATGCCAAGGAGCAGCGTCAGCGGAACAACCCCGGCAGCCACAAAAAAGCTGTTCTTGAGGGAGCGCAGTAGATCGCTGTTCTCAGCGAGAGCAACATACCACTGGGTCGTGTATCCTACGATAGGAAAGGTGAACGTCCGCCCGGCACTGAAGGAAAAGAATATAAGGACCACCATGGGCAGATACAGGAATAGCAGCGAGGTTATGCCCAGGATACGTAATACACTCCCAAGTCCTCCGCCCCAGCGCCCCATTGCTTCACCCATTGCGTCGCTCCAGTTGTGTGGCAAGCGCCACACCTGTGGCCACAATAACGATTACGATGACGGCCAGTGCGCTTCCCATGGGCCAGTCAAAGGCGGCGCCGAACTGATTTATGATGACGCTGCTTACCATGAGAACGTCCGGACCGCCGAGCAGGGTTGGAGCTACGAAGTCGCCCAAGCTTAGACAGAAAGTGAAGATGGCACCCGTGACCACGCCTGGGAGGCTAAGTGGGATTATGACTCGTCGGAACGTGATCCATACGCTTCCGCCCAGGTCCATGCTGGCCTCAATTAGGTCTTTTGGGATTTTCTCGAGAGCGGCGTAGACGGGAAGCGCGACGAAGGGGATGAACACGTACGTCAGCGTCAGACAAACGCTGAACATGTTGAAGAGCAGGACGTCTACCGGCTTGTCGACGACTCCCACCCACAGAAGCGCACTATTCAGAATCCCTTGACGGCCGAGGATCATACGCCAGATAAAGGCCCGCAGAAGAAAGCTTGTCCAGAGCGGGATGATCAGAAGAAAGTACAGGGCTGATCGGGCTCGGCCGGCGAAGAATGCAATGTAGACCGCCAAGGCGTAGCCGACGACGACGGATGCGGTCGTCACGATCACAGCCACTAAGAGGGAGTTGCGAATCGCCGCGCGATAGAGAGGGTTTTCCACTATCCGCCAGTAGTTTGCCGTGGTCAGCTCCTGGTTAATAGCGTAGTTTTCAACTGACCAGACGCTGAAGCGGAGAACGCTAGCGTAGGGCAGGATCAGGAAGATGAGCGCGTAGGCTGCTGCCGGGCCTAGAAACATTACAAGAATGTGGGTTTGACTCCACGATCGAGCCCTTGCGGGACTGCCGGGAACTGTAAGGGCTTCCTGCACTGCCACAGAGTCAGCCCTCCTCGAACACGGCGATATGTTCTGGGTCAAACTGCAGGCCAACCAAGCCTCCCCGGCGGATTTCCGCGCACTTCTCGGGGCACTCGGCGTGTAAGCTCACCTCGCCGCGCTCAAGCACTACCCGCTGCATGGTGCCAAGATATGCCACATCGCGGACGATGGCGGTCAAAGAGGCCACCTCGGGGGAGATAATACTGATTCTCTGCGGTCGTATAGCGATCGTGACCATGCGAGGGGGACCGCTGGCACCGTCCTTGACCGCTGTGCCATCCATGAGCTTGAGCACGCCCGCGCCATCGACAGATCCAGGAAGGAAATTGCAGCCCCCGATGAAGTCGGCAACAAACTGACTGTTGGGGCGCTCGAACACCTCACGGGGCGTCCCCAGTTGGACCAAATCGCCGCAGTTCATGATAGCAATCCTGTCGCTCATGGTGAGAGCTTCTTCTTGGTCATGGGTGACACACACAATTGTCAGTTCGAGGTCCTGATGCATGCGCCGGAGTTCGAATTGCATCGAACGTCGCAGTTTTGCATCGAGAGCGCCAAGCGGTTCGTCCAGCAAGAGCACAGCCGGTTCATTCACCAAGGCGCGCGCTAACGCCACGCGCTGCATTTGACCGCCGCTCAGATCGCGCGGCCGGCGCTTAGCCTTATCGCTCAATCGAACTCGCTCAAGCATGTCCCGCACGCGACTCTTGACCTCGCGCTTGGGCATGCGTTTGATCACCAGCCCGTAAGCAACGTTTTCTTCAACTGTCAGGTGAGGGAACAGCGCGTAGCTTTGGAAAACGGTGTTCACGCAGCGCTTGAACGGAGGCAAATCGCTTACGGCCTGGCCATTGATGGCAACCGCCCCGCGTGTCGGAAGCTCAAAGCCATTGATCAGCCTTAGCGTTGTGGTCTTGCCGCAGCCCGAAGGTCCTAGCAGGGTTAAAAATTCGCCGCGGCGAACATCTAGGGAAAGCTCTCTGATCGCAACGAACCCACCGAAGCGCTTCTCGACCCGATCGAAGGAGACGATGGCGTCTCCTTCTCTAGCTGAGCTTTTCAGTAGCGCAGTCGATCCCACCTCTCAGGCTGCCTTTACTTCGTTCAGCACTTCCATGTAGCGGGCGCGCCTCGGAATATCGTCCCAGAAAATCATGGAGTTGATCTCTCGAGTTATGTCGTCGAGACCGAGAGCGACCCACGTCTCCGGCTCCATGTGGGCTTTCGACGCAGGATTCATAGGCGTTACGCCATACAAATCCGCTTCCTTGCCCTGTGAGTCCGCGCTAAGAATATGATTGATGAAATGGTGAGCCAACTCACGATTCCGACTGCCCTTCACTACAAAATGCGAATCTATACCGCCTAGAGGCGGTTTGGGCAGGAATTCACGAACAGGAACACCCCTCTCCTTCAAATTTTTGGTGATGTAGTTCCAGGAATTCGAAGCTATAACTTCATTGTTTGTGAACAATTCGATGGCTTCTCCGGCCTGCGACCAATATGTGCGAACGAGCGGCTTCTGTTCGATAAGCTTTGCTTGGACGGCTGCGAGCTGATCGTCGGGCATGTTCCAGATGTCTTTAATTCCCATCCAATTTGCCACGTCTCCGATAGTGGAGACGTCGTCCCACATCGCGATCTTACCAGCATTCTTTGGGTCGAAAAGAACTCCGAAGTCATTGCCTTCTGGAAGCTCTTTCGCGTTTACTGTAACCGGAGAAACGAAAAGAAAGGTGGGTGCCCCGTAAATTTGACCGTCCTTGGCAATGAAGGGCACCTTTTTCGCGCGCGGGAAAATGCTTTCGAAGTTGGGGATCAGGCTCAGGTCGAGAGGCTCGACGAATCCGGCGTCGATTGCTCGTCGAGCGAGGGAGCTGACGATTACGACTAAGTCATAGTCGGCACCTCCCGCGGCCAGCTTCGCCATATATTCGTCGTTAGATCCCACATAGGTCTTCGACACCTGAACTTTGTACTCGGCCTCAAAGTTCTTGACCCACGCGTCGTCTGCGTAACCCTCCCAAGTAAGAAGCCGCAGTTCCTGCGCCCCGAAGGCCGGGAGTGACGCAGATAGCGCGCCTACAGCGCCAAGCGTCATTGTGGCCGTGGCTTTGATGAACGTTCTGCGCTGCATAGCTTTCCCCTTTGTTTCGTTTTGCAATTTAAAGCGAGTTATAGAGAGACCTCACGTTCTCCAGCGTGTAAGCAAATGCGCTCGGCCTCTCGAAGCGCCAAGCCTCGTGCGGTGCGCCCTCCAGTGCGTTTTTGAGATTGTCTGCTGTGACAACCGAGCCTGCGTGGAGCCAATTGGCAAGGTCAAGGATGGCGGTCATGTGCATGAGCTCGGTTAGGGTGCCGCAGGCATCCTTTACGATCGTGATGCGGTAGTCGCGCCAAATTGCATCCCAAACTGTCGTTTCGAAACAAGCCTCGGTCCAGATGCCGAACATGATAAGATGATCCACATCGAGTCGGCGCAGGAGAAGCTCCAGATTCGTGTTATAGAACGCGCTGAACCGTTGCTTTCGTACAAGCAGATCTTGCGCCTCCGGCTTAAGGTTGATGTGAATCTCTGCAGCGGGAGTATCCGCAACGCCGTTTTTCGGTCGACCATCGCTCTGGAGATCGATATCAAGCGCATCTACTCCTCTAGGATCGAGCCAATGTTGAGTGTAAATTATCGGCAGGCCTGCTGCGCGACACGCGTCGAGAGCGGTTTTAGCCTCCCGAATAAGCTCATCGCGATTGTAGATCGGCGAGGCTCCTTCCGGTTCGATACAGTCGTTTTGCAGATCCACGGCGATGACCGCAGTTCGTTTGAATTCTTCGCGCAAAATCACGTGTACCCTCTCCTCTAAATGGCTGCTGAGATTCTCGTTGCGTGTTCGATTTGGCTACAAATCGGCATTCCCAAATGGATAGTGGACGGCTAAGATTGTTGAGTCAAACAAAATTTTGTTCGATAGAATAATTATCACGGATGGGCTAAGCTGGAGCTTGGGAGAAGTTATGCCGCGGATTAAGGTGAGGGACTACAGACGGAACGAGCTTATCGACGCGGCTATTTTGTCTCTTGCTGAGCACGGACTCTCCGACACGACCTTGGCGACAATCGCTCAGCAGGCTGGGGTCTCGCCGGGCCTCGTCAATCACTACTTCGACGGAAAGGAAGAGCTGTTGGAGGCGACACTCCGCCGTCTTATTTCAGATCAAGTGTCGGAGATGCGTCGGCTGATCCCACCAAACCCGACAGCTATGCAAAAGCTGGAGGCTTTCATCGACGTCAGCCTGCGGAAAGAACAGCTCAGGCCGGGTTCTGCTCTCGCATGGCGGGCATTCTGGTCTCATATACCGGGGCACCCGAGGCTTGGCGCGTTGCAGCGAACGATCAATCGACGTTTTCGATCCAACATTCTCCATTCGCTCCGGCAGCTCCTTCCGGCGGATGAAGCTGAAGAGGTGTATCTCGGACTCTACGCGTTGGCTGACGGCTTTTGGATCCGTCAGTTCATTGATCCGGAAAGCTTTACGATGGACGATGCGCGCAAAGTATGTCGACGGTATCTGCAGAGGGCGATCGACGTTTCCCGAGCACAGAAATGCTGAAATCGATCACCATTGCGAGTGACCCCTTGTATTTCTAGGATTGGAAAAATGAACGCTTTCCCAATTTTGAGCAGTAAGAATTGAAGTAGCAGCGCGCCCGTGACCTTGAGTGCACCGACTAGGGTCAGGACCTATTAATTTGTTGAATTGATATCTGTTGGGTGATTCAAGGTGGCAGGAGGTGCCGCCTTGAGTGATTTGCTGATGTTGACCCCGGAGCAGATGCGCCGGATCGAGCCCTATTTTCCTTTGTCGCATGGTGTGCCGCGTGTAGATGACCGCCGGGTGCTGAGCGGCATCCTGTTCGTGATCCGCAATGGTCTTCGCTGGCGAGATGTCCCTTCTGACTACGGTCCGCACAAGACCATCTACAACCGCTTCATCCGCTGGAGTCGGCTGGGCGTGTTCAACCGCATTCTGGCGGAACTGGCCGCGCAGGGCGGTCAAACGGACAATCTGATGATTGATGCCACCCATCTCAAAGCGCATCGCACGGCGGCGAGCCTGCTCAAAAAGGGGCTCTATCCCGATGTATCGGACGCAGCCGAGGTGGACTGACCACCAAGCTGCAAGTGGTCTGTGACGGCAAGGGACGCCCGCGGCTGCTGCATCTGAGCGAAGGGCAGGCCAATGATCACAAGACTGCTGCGGCAGTGATCGAGGATTTGCCCACCGCCAACGCCCTGCTGGCCGATCGGGCCTACAGTTCAGCGGCCTTCCGCCAGGCGCTCGTCGAGCGCGGTATCACGCCATGCATCCCGCCCCATGCATCGTGTTCAGCACAGCTACGATCCTGTCCTATACCGACAACGCCACAGGATCGAGAACATGTTCGCACGCCTCAAAGACTGGCGACGCATCCACACCAGGTACGACCGATGTGCTCACACCTTCCTGTCGGCGATCGCCTTCGCTGCAGCCTTCATCTTCTGGATCAATGAGTCCTGACCCTAGCTAGTTTCCGTCCATAAACGGCAAACGATTGATTCTGTTGGATGAATCGCGGCTTTGCGCGAGCAAGGCCCGGCGGTTTCAGGTATCTTGGATCATGCCACTGATTCCAAAGCCTTGCCACCGCCGGAGCCGACAATGCGCCAAGAACGCACCGTCCAAGATGGGGTATTCGGCTTGCGCCCCATCTTGGCGGAGCGGCATGGAGGTGCTGCGCTTCGAGCTGATGGTAGAACGTGGTCTGTCCGAAACAGCCACAAGCATCAGGAAAGGAAGCGCAGCATGAAACATCATGCAGGATTGGACGTCTCGGTGAAAGAGACGGCGGTGTGTATCGTCGACGAAACAGGCACGGTTTGCCGCGAGATGAAAGTTCCCAGCCATCCGGAGGATCTTGCGCGGGTGCTCAAGGATCCTGCCTGGAACTTTGAGCGGATCGGTCTTGAAGCCGGGCCCTTATCGCAATGGCTGTTCGAGGGCCTTGCCAAAGCCGGCCTGCCGTTGATCTGCATTGAGACGCGTCACACCAAGGCATTCCTGAAGGCGCAGGTGAACAAGACCGACCGCAATGACGCGCGCGGCATCGCACAGATGATGCGGGTCAACCTGTTCCGCCCGGTGCATGTTAAGACCCTGACGAACCAGAAGCGTCGGGCGTTGCTGACGGCGCGCAAGCTGCTGCAGGAAAAGGCGATTGCCATCGAGAACGACATCCGCGGGCTGCTGCGCAACTTCGGGCTCAAGGTCGGCATCGTCGGTACGGTCAAATTCGAGCAACGCATCCACGAACTGGTTGAAGGCATGCCTGATCTGGCCGAAATCGTCGAACCGCTTCTCGACGCTCGCGGCAAGCTGCGCCAGCACTTTGCCACCCTTCACCGCAAGCTTCTGGCGATCGTCCGGGATGATGAAGTTTGCCGCCGACTGATGACGACACCAGGTGTAGGCCCGGTCGTGGCTCTGGCCTATACCACCACCATCGACATTCCTGCCCGCTTCCACAATTCGAAAGCGGTCGGACCGGTTTTGGGTCTGACACCTGTGCTCCATGAGTCGGGCGAAAGCCGCCGGGTCGGCCGGATCTCGTTATGCGGTGACGATATGATGCGAACGCTGCTCTACGAAGCCGCGCAGGTCCTACTGACGCGCGTGACGAAGTGGTCCTGGCTGAAGGCCTGGGCGATGAACGTCGCCAAGCGGCGTGGTCGGCAGCGGGCCATCGTTGCGCTCGCCCGTAGACTAGCGGTGATCATGCATCGCATGTGGAGCGATGGCACACGGTTCCGCTGGACCAAGGAAAGCACACCGGTCGCCGTCTGAACTGGGCCGTTAAGAAGGAGACAACAAAGTTCCACTTGCCGGTGGAAAAACGTCCTTCGCGGGACGATGGATGAGGTGAGTTCGCTATGCTGGCGGTGCCGATTGTACATCAGGACGCGTCCAAGATTGTTCCACCTCGTTCTGCGGATTCCCCATACTGGGAGGGCCAAGGCGCCGATCCCGAAGAGAAGCAAGACCCGCGAAAGACGTCATGCCGGCGAAGCGGAAAGCTCGAAAGTGCTTGACCTCAAGCCGCCGAATAGAGAAGCCAGCATATTCGATCTTTTCGCCACGCACGAGATCGGTCACGAGTTGAAGGCGATGTCGCAATGGCTGGATGAGCATCGCGACCTTCTTGGCTTGGTGGCGCGCGATTTGGTGCGGGTCGACGTCAAGGCCACCGGACGGCAGGGCCTGCCTGCCGAAGCGGTGTTGCGCTGCGCGATCCTCAAGCAATACCGGCAACTGAGCTACCAGGAGCTGGCGTTCCATCTTGAGGACTCCGCTTCGTTTCGCGCCTTTGCTCGCCTGCCTTTGTCATGGAGCCCGCACAAGTCGGTGCTGCAAAGGACCATCAGTGCGATCCGGTCCGAGACCTGGGAGCAGGTCAATCGGGTACTGCTGTCGAGCGCTCGGCAGGCGAAGCTCGAAGATGGCGCAGTCGTGCGGCTGGACAGCACCGTGACCTCGGCACTCATGCACGAGCCGAGCGACAGCAGCCTGCTTTGGGATGCCGTGCGGGTCATGGTGCGCCTGCTGAAGCGGGCTGACGCCTTGGTCGGCGGTGCCGGCTCAGCATGGCGCGATCATTGCCGCGCAGCCAAGAAGCGGGCTCGCAAGATCCAGTTCACGCGCGGTCGACCCAATCGGGTCCAACTCTACCGCGAGCTGATCGCAATCGCCCGTGCGACCTTGACTTATCTGGAGCAGGCGAGCGAGCGATTGGTACTGGCGAGCACACCGTCCATCGCACTGTGGCAGCTCCAGGTCCGTCACTATCGGCCGCTGGTCGAACGCATCATCAGACAGAGCGAGCGGCGGGTATTGGCCGGCGAGCCGGTGTCGGCCGGCGAGAAGCTGGTCAGCCTGTTCGAAGAGCATGCCGATATCATCGTCAAAGGCAGCCGCGACACCGAGTATGGCCACAAGCTCAACCTGACCACCGGCAAGAGTGGAATGATCCTCGATCTGGTGATCGAGAAAGGCAACCCGGCCGACAGCGACCGATTGCTGCCGATGCTGGAGCGTCACATAGGCATTTGGGGTCAGGCGCCACGGCAGGCAGCAGCCGATGGTGGCTTCGCCACGCGCGACAACCTGGCCACGGCGAAGGCGTGGGGCGTCTCCGACATGGCCTTCCACAAGAAAGCCGGCCTCAAGATCGAGGATATGGTCAGAAGCAAGTGGGTCTATCGCAAGCTGCGCAACTTTCGCGCCGGCATCGAAGCTGGCATCTCGTGCCTCAAACGCGCTTACGGCCTGGCGCGCTGCACTTGGCGCGGCCTTGATCACTTCAAAACCTACGTCTGGTCCTCGGTCGCGGCCTACAACCTCGTCCTCTTCACCCGCCTCAGGCCGACCTGATATCAGCTCGGCATCGCAGCCGTCCCGCCGGCAGAGCCGCCGGCAATGGCGTGCGTCCGATCGTTGCCAAGCACTGCATTTTGTCGATCATCAACTATTCCTGACCTGTCCATGCCCGTCAACGGCGCTTCCGGTCGGATCCAAGCGATTGCAAATGCTGCGAAATACCGGCGTTTATGGACGGAAACTAGCTAGCCACCGCTATCCGATCGAATCGCGGCCCATGCTGTCTGGCTTTACTCCGCTGCAATACGAGCCTACGCGATGCGAGAAATGCTGCTCGGTCGCGGAACCGTCGTTTCCTGCGAGACCATCCGCCGATGCCGCCGAAAGCGCGGCCGACGAAAGACGATGTCCAGCACCTCTATGATGTCCTGCGCATCAAAGGTCAGAAGTGCTGATTGTAGAGAGCCATTGATCAGCGGCGTCTGCTGACGCCACTTCTGAAGAAGCAGGTTCTGCTGCCAAGCGTATAATCACCAACAGATTGCGTTCCTACGGGCCGGTGGGAAGGCAGTACATACGGCCAAGTCGTCACCGGCCGTCACCGTCTTTCGATTACCCACGTCGTCGGCTTGATCCAATGGAGATGCCGAAGGCGATGTCGTGCAAGCGGGTCATGCCGCGCCAGACCACCATGTTGCCGGGAGGCGGATCATGTTTGCGGGCGAGATAGCCGCCAAGCATGGCGATTTGCAGCAGGTAGGCGGCGAGCGTGGGCCGTTGGGGGCGCGGTCGCGTTCGGGACGCGTCGATCTGGTCGAGCGCAGTGATCTCGGCGAAGGTGAGAACGCTGTCGGGCGCGGCGTCTGGCGTATGCATACGACGAAGGCCGCCTACGGATGCGGGCCGACAGCGAACGCGCCGCTCCTGGACGGTCGAGCAGAAGCTGGCGATCGTGCGAGAGGTGCAGGAGATCGGTGATCCGGTGTCGGTTGTGGTGCGGCGCCACGACATGAACGCGAACCACTTGTTCATCTGGATGAAGCAAGCCGGGCAAGGGCGATTGGGCCGATCCAAGCCGTTGCCCGAGACCTCACCGATCGCCTTCATTGATATGGGCGTTGTCGGTTCTGGTCTGCACGATGCAGAGCCGGAAGAGCCGGCTCCTGAGCGATCGCACTCTGAAGTACCGGCTACGACCAGCCAAGCGGTGTCTACCGGTGGCCGGATGGAAATCGTCGGCGCCAACGGCCGGCGTGTGATCGTTGACCGCACTGTCGACGTCAGTGTCCTGCTGCGGATCTTGCAGGGGCTGGAAATGCTGCGATGATCCCGACACAAGGCGTGCGTGTGTGGCCCAGGACGCCTATTCGCGTCCCGCGCGCCATTCTCTGTATGCGAGGTTCAATCGTGCGCCTACATCGATGAACGGTCGCGGGGGCAAAGCATGCGGCTTGTCGAATGCGCTGAAGACTTCGCCGAGCTGTGACTGATGCCCAAGCAAGTGTTCGGCAATTGCGACACCTGCGGCGGTGGACTTAGTCCCTCCGATGCCGTTGCAGGCACATGCGGCGAAAACGCTGTCCGCCACTTGGCCAAACAGGGGCACCGAATTGCGCGTGAGCGCCATTGCGCCCGCCCAGCGATACTGCATCTTCAAGTGACGATGGTCAGGAAACCGGTCCGCGAACTTGCGGTCATGGAGGTCAGCCGCATTCTTGATCGAGGCGGCGCCGACTTCGATCGTCGGGTGGTATGTGTAGCGTGAACGTATAAGAATTCGGTCGCCATCGGGGCCATTGATGCGCCGCACGGTCGTGCCCATCGGCGCGGCCGGTGTCGCTCCCCATTTCCGGTATCCGCCCAGCGCGGAGTAGTTGAATCGCTCGGTGAGCGAGGCGTAAGTAAAGATATGGAGAAGTTCACCGCTTCCGAACCCGAAGCTCTCCGCGTGGCCGTTTGTCGCCAGGATCACCCGGGCGGTCCTCACCTCGCCCTTGGGTGTCTTCACCGTGCAGCCGCTCGATGAACTTTCAATAGATAGGGCAGGCGTCCTCTCGAATAGCCGGACGGGCTCATGAAACAAATCTGCGATGGCTCTCACCAGGGCGGTCGGCTGCACCATGGCCGCACCGGGAGTGAAGAGCCCCGATTTGAAAGTCCTTGTGCCCGTGACGTCCTCGATCTCAGCTGCACTGAGAAGCTGGTTCGGCTCGCCCAATGATTTGAGCTTCGAAGAGTAGGTTGCGAGATGCTCCGTGCCCGCATCGGTCATGGCCACGCTGTATTTGCCGCTAGGATCGAACACGTCTCTGTCCCAGCCATTCTGCTCCGCCAAACGGGCATAGTGTTGAATGGCAGTCCGCGCGACCAAGATTTCGTTACGGCTCTTGGCGACAGCGCCCACCCCGAAATTGCCCGACGAAATATCGTGAGGCAAATCGATGAGGAACCCGGAGTTGCGGCCGCTTGCCCCGTTCCCCACGACGTCGGCATCGATGATGGCGACAGACAGGCTCGGGTCGAGATCGGCCAATCTGACGGCGGCTGCCAATCCGGCGAATCCCGCGCCAATGATGAGCACATCGACGGTGATCGCATGAACCAGTGCCGGCGTGGGCTCCCGCGGAGGAAGTAACGCCGACCAGCCGGATTCCACGCCATGGACGGGAAGACGACGCGCGCGAAAGGTCTTGCTAGTCATCGCACCGCTTCTTGCTCAACCAGTGCGCCCAGGGCGTTCCGAAGCGCCGTGATCCGGTCCGCTGAAAGGGGCCGGAAAGGTTTCCTAGCCGTACCGCAGCCATATCCAGTGAGTTCTGCGGCCGCATACACGCTTGGCACATAGTCGCCGTCCCAAAGGAGCGACATAATTGGTTCCAGCAGCCGCCAAAGCGACTGCACCTCGTCCCATCTTTTTTCACGGGCGGCCTTGACGATCGCCACACATGTGCGCGGCGCAATGTTCGCTCCGCCCCAGATCAGACCTGAGCAACCGGCGAACAGGGAGAACGGGACGAGTGGATCGGCGCCGTTGATGACATCCAAGCCGGTGCCGATCAGCCTGACCTGCGCGACCAAGTCGCCGCTGCTGTCCTTGACGGCGCGGAATTCAGGCAGTTCGCAGAGTCGGCGGAGCAGGTCCGGCGTTATGCGTACGCCCACCGCCTGCGGCACATTGTATCCAATGATAGGCAGTCCGACCTTAGCGACTTCGGCATAGAAGTCGAAGACGCTGTTGTCATCCGAAGGGCCTTCGAAGAAGGGCGGGAGGACCATTACACCGTCAGCGCCTGAGTCCTTCGCAAACTGCGTTCTTTCCACGACCTCTGCCGTAAGCAATGCCGAAGTCTGAGCGATAACCTTGGCCCGTCCGGCGACGATGCGCGCACCACGTTCGATGAGCGACCTCGATTCATCGGGCGTCAAATAGACATGCATGCCCGTGCCGGAGCTGAACACGAAACCGTCGATGCCGGTGGCCAAATGACGCTCGATGAGGTCCTGGAAGCGATCGAAATCGATACCTCCATTCGAGTCGAACGGAGCGGTGATCGCAATATTCAGGCCGGAGAAAACAAATGATGACATTTCAGAAACCCCCGTTTGAGCTACTCAGGTCAATCCAGAGCGTCTTGGTCTGGCAATATTGATCGTGCGCGTGGAGGGCCTTGTCCCGACCGCCGAAGCCCGATTGCTTGTAACCCCCGAACGGGGTGGCGGCGTCCCCCTCCCCGTAGCAGTTCACAGTGACGGTCCCCGCTCTGATCGCCCGTGCGGCCCGAAGCGCCTGGGTGCCGTCGGCGGTGAAAACGGATGCCGCCAGGCCATATTCGGTCTCGTTAGCGAACGAGACCGCTTCAGCCAGGGAACTCACAGCAATCACAGATACAATCGGTCCGAAAATCTCTTCCCGCACTTGCTTGCCGTCGTGGCGGTCAAATTCGATAACCGTGGGCTCGATCGTAGTCCCGTTAAAGACCTTTCCGCCGGCGACGACCCTGCCATCACCCCCCAGATAGCTGCTGACCTTGTCGAAATGCGTCTTAGAGATAAGCGGACCGATACGGGTCTCCGGTTCGAGCGGGTCTCCAACGGTCCAGGTCTTGGCAACCTCCGCCAATTTCTCGAGAAGGCGATCCTTCACATCCTTGTGGACGAAAACGCGTGAGATGGCCGAGCAGTTCTGACCCATGTTCCAGAACGCACCGTTGCCGATGTGGGAGGCCACGGCGTCAAGATCGGCAACGTCGTCCATCACGATGCAAGGATTCTTGCCGCCCATCTCAAGGACCACTTCCTTCAGATTGCTTTCGGAGGAGTATTTCAGGAAGCGACGGCCTGTGTCGGTAGAGCCTGTGAAGGAAATGGCGTCGATGTCGGGATGGCGGCCGATTGGTTCGCCGACATCCGGACCATCACCGGTCAAGACATTGAAAACACCAGCCGGAAGCCCAGCATCGAGCGCGAGCTCAGCTACCCGCAATGTGGTGAGCGACGTCTCTTCAGCCGGCTTGACAACGATCGTGCATCCCGCTGCCAGAGCAGGGCCGATCTTCCATGCGAGCATCAAAAGAGGGAAGTTCCAAGGGAGTACAATGCCGACGACGCCGATAGGCTCACGCACGATCAATCCGAGAGAGGAGTCGTTGGCAGGTGCAACTTGGTCATAGATCTTATCGACGGCTTCTGCATGCCATCTGAGGCTGTTGATAGTCTCGGGCAAGTCGATGTTGATGCAATCGCTGATGGTCTTGCCGCTCTCCAAGCTCTCCATCAGCGCCAGGTCGAGCGCGTTTTCCTCGATGATCGATGCCAGCCTCAGAAGGAATTTTTTGCGGTTCGCCGGGGTCAGCTTCGACCACCGGCCATCTTCAAACGCCTGGCGGGCGACAGCGACGGCCTTGTCGACATCGGCCGCCGAACCTGCGGGCAGCTCCGCCAGAACCTTGCCAGTAGCCGGGTTCAAGGTTGCATAGGTTTTGCCCGAGAGGGCTGCTGTCTGCAGCCCATTCACGATCATCTTGGTTGGCAGCTTCAGTGCTTTCGCCTGCATCTTGTAGTCGACTTTATTGAGCATTTCTGTTCTCCCTCGTGTCAAAGTGACACCGACAATATTATCCATCGAGTTCGCCCTGCATGCCGCTGGGCACGGCGTAGAGCGCCACGTCGCTCCTGAAAACTTCGAGATGGGCGCGCACCAATTCGCCCGCCCGTTCTGCATCCCGGGCTTCGATGGCCTCGATCATCTGATCGTGCTGCCGCGCGGCAGTCTCCTGGTCCTTTTGGATCCGCGTGCCGCCGTTTTGGCGATAGAAGATCTTTCCAATCCGGGCATGGTCGATGAGAAGCTTTTTGAGACTGGGAAGCAGATACTGGTTGTGCGCCATCTTCCCAATGTTCAGATGAAACTGGTGATTGAAGATCACCCTGTTCTCGACGTGGCCGTCGGCAATGGACTGCCGGAACTTTTGCTGAGTCCGCTTGAGGATTTCGAGATCCGCAGCCTTGTGGTTGAAAGCTGCGAGCTTCGTCGTTCCGACATAGATCATCGGAGCGACGATCAGGAAATCCCGAAGCGTCTGGTACGACATGATAGATACGCGCGCAGCGCGGTTGGCCTCAAGGTCGACATAGCCTTCGCCCGCCATCTGTCTCATTAGTTCGCGGACCGGCGGACGGGACAAGCCGAACTCCTCGCTGAGAGCGACTTCGTCGAGAATCGAGCCCGGCTCGAGCTGCATCGTCAGGATACGGTGCACCAGGGTTTCAGCAAGAATACCCTTTCGGTCCGTCGAGGCAGCAGGTTCATCCCGGATCATAATGGCTCCCTAATTTGGAGGATAGACATATTGTAGACAAACAGCATGAGTCAAGATAGATGGACGATACTGCCGCGCGCGGCGAAAGCCAATGGCGTTGCAGGGTGTTCCAACGGGTGGAGGCAAAACGGTTGTTTCATTCATCACCGCGGAGCAGACCGGCTCCCTCCGTTCGGCTGAACGTCGGGTTCATATTAGCCCGTTCTTTCACGTTGACCGCCTTCGCCATGTTTATCGACACGCTCAGACTGGCCAGCGATGAATTTGATAGGTCAGGTCGGATCAAGGCGGACTGGGAGGTGCTGTCGCACAGCCGTCATCTCGTCACGTCGAGCTGCGGCGTCCAGGTCTCGCCGACGTCTTCATTCCTCCACCCGATGGAGTTTGACTACATTGTAGTCGTTGGGGGACGGTTGACCGATGGTCAGTCGGTCGACAACGAAACCCTGAAATATCTTCGGGATGCTGCGTCCAAGGGCGCGCGATTGATCGGAATCTGCACCGGAACGTTCATTCTGGCTGAGGCGGGTCTTATGGCCGCACACGAGACCTGCGTCAGCTGGCTTCATTACCTCGATTTCCGGGAGCGATTTCCTGATCTAAAGGTTCGGGCGGACAGAATCTATAACTTGGATACGACGCGGGGATCATGCGCGGGCGGCAGCAGCACGGCCGATCTGGCGGCAGAACTGGTGCGACGGCACATTGGGAATGCGGCAGAGCGGAACGCGCTCGAGGTGCTGCAGATCGACAAGGTTCGGAACGCAGAGTGGGTACAACCGCGTCGGCCGCTGATGATGGAGGCGCATGACCCAAGGCTTCGCGCTGCACTAATCCTTATGGAGCAGAACGTCGAAAACACGCTGTCGGTTTCCACGCTGGCGGCAACGTTGGGGATCTCCCGACGACAACTCGAACGTCTCTTTTTCAAGGAAGTCAACAGCTCCCCGGCGGTTGCGTATCGCCGGATGCGGCTGGAGCGCGCAAAACAACTTCTCATGAAAAGTGACACTCCTCTGATCGAGGTCGCTATTGGGGCCGGTTTCGAAAATGCCTCTCACTTCGCAAAGGTCTTCAAAAGGGCTTGCGGTCAATCACCTTCTGTCTGGAGACGCTCGGAGTTAACTTCGCAAAGTTGTCAACAATGAGCTTTGCAGCGCAGGCCCGGTGAGTCGAATGGCGCCCCGTCCCGTTCACCTCGGTAACTCCTATGACCACGATTACGCGTTGCGCTCGGTCCATTTTGTGTTTAGCGCCCTGCCTGCAAACGCGGCTACAACTGCCCAGCTTTCTATCGGATCGCGGGGGTCGCAGGATGAACTCACCGAGAGACATATTGTAGACAAACTGTTTGATACGCTCCATGGTGTTTGCTGGCGAATAGCCTGTCGTGCTCGCTTGCGCTTTGGCCCTGGCCGTTTAGCCGATTGTTCCGTCAACGGGACGCGCGTTCGACCAGATGGTCGGTGCGCACGCGGGATCTTGTAGCTGATGCCGGAGTAATCGTTTCCCATGTTAAATTATCGACGGCTTCCGCTAAGCGCATTGCGCGCATTTGAAGCTGCCGCCCGGCATTTGAGTTTTACCAAGGCTGCCAATGAGCTTTCGGTCACTCAAGCGGCAGTGAGCCGGCATATCTTGACGCTGGAAGACCACCTCGACACCCAGCTTTTCAACCGCGGCAACCAGAAGGTGTCGTTGTCTCCCGCCGGCCAGGAGTTGTTTGAGGCTGCGACCCTCAGCCTGGCGCATATTGCAGCGGCGTTTGATAACGTGAAGAGAGGACAGAAAGCCCGACGGTTGACCGTCGGCATGCCGATGTCGTTCGCGACGCTTTTCATGAGTCATCGGATTGGGGATTTCGTTGCGAACAACCCAGAGGTCGACCTGCACCTGGTCTCCCTCGAACGCAGCCCGGCGCCGGCGACGGATGGTTTTGATGTGTCCGTGGTAATGGGGTATTTGGCGCGCCCGGGGTTCACGGCCACCGAACTCTTCGGCGAGGAAGTCTTCCCGGTTTGCAGTAAATCTTATCAGACACACTCGCCGCGTATTCTGACTCCGGAGGATCTGGTAAACGAGGTCCTCTTGGTTATGGACGATCAGCACTGGTCGGCCTACCCTTGGTCACCCTTCGATTGGGTGCACTGGCTTGGACAGTTCGGAATCTCGTCCGACTTCAAACGTGTCGTCACGTTCAACAATTATCCAACGATGATGCAATCAGTGATCAGAGGCTATGGCATCGGGTTGGGCTGGCGCCATTTGGTGAGCGATTACCTCAAGGAAGGCACCTTGATACGGCCTCTTAATGAAAGCTATCTGACCGGCCGTAAACATCATTTGGTCATTCCGGATACAGCGATTGAGCGAGACGACGTCCAGGTCTTCCGCAATTGGCTGCTGGCACAGGTCGCAGATCTCAATCCGGTCCCCCCGGCGCCAGTTGCGGAGGACATCAACGCGGGAGCCGTTGCACCAAGCGAGGTATCAGCGGAACCTCCAAGCCTGCCGTCTGCCTGATAACATTTAGTCCTGCGGTGCATCACTTTTTATACGGTTGTTTTGCAGTTCCTCCGGGGCTAGCGTTTTAGAAACGTTAAGAGGGAATACCCTCTTGCTGGGCTGGAGGGCCTAGCTCAGTATGGGAGCCTATCAATGCAGTTTCCGCAAAGAGTCCCTTAACGTGTAGGCAGCGGCAGTTGCCGCGAAAAGTACAATTCCGTCTCCCATGAGGCGGACGAAATATTGGGTTGAGGCTGTGATGTGGGGCGACAATATATAGCGCCAAGGCACTCCGCGGTTAGCTCCCTACAGGTCCTGGCTGAAAGGAAGTTTTGTGAAGCTCGAAGACGTTTTAGACCCGTTCAAAAGCTGGCACATACCGTTTGGTGAGTGGGTAGATGGTGGCTTGGGGTGGATTGTACAACAATACCGCCCATTTTTTCAAACCTTGAAATGGCCCATTGACCAGCTTCTGAGAGCATTTGACAGCGCACTCAACGGCATCCCGCCGGTCGTCATAATCTTGTGCTTCGCGTTGGTAGCTTGGCAGATAGCGGGATGGCGACTGGCAGTTCAGATCGCGGGTCTGCTGCTGATTATCGGCTTTCTCGGCATCTGGGGTGAGACGATGACGACTCTATCTCTCGTTTTCACTGCGGTTCTTTTCTGCACCGTCGTCGGTATTCCGGTGGGGATAATTGCCGCTCGGAGTGCCAGGGCGGCCGCTATATGCCGGCCCATCCTCGACACAATGCAGACGATACCATCATTCGTCTATCTTGTTCCGGTGGTCATGTTGTTTGGTATCGGCAACGTGCCTGGGGTGATTGTAACGATCGTTTTTGCACTTCCGCCCGTTATCCGGCTGACAACACTAGGTATTCAGCAGGTCTCTGAAGAAGTGGTGGAGGCTATGCATGCCTTTGGAGCTACCGAAAGTCAGACCCTCTTCAAAGCCCAGCTGCCGCTGGCCCTTCCGAGCATAGTGGCAGGTATCAACCAGACGTTGATGATGTCGCTATCAATGGTCGTTGTCGCGTCCATGATCGCTGTTGGGGGACTCGGCCAAATGGTTTTGCGGGGTATCGGTCGCCTCGATATCGGGCTGGCTGCAACCGGCGGGATTGGGATTGTCTTTCTCGCAATCATTCTAGATCGCCTGGCTCAATCCGCCATTTCTCAGCGCAGACGCTACGCCGACATCGTTTGGTACCAGCGCGGTCCGGCTGCTCTGTTCACTGGTGTCGTTAAGACCTTTCACCCCTCTCCGGCGGGGCGTGGAGGGCTGGAAAGCGGCGGGCGACGGACTTCTAACTAACCAAACAATGGGAGCAACTATGAGCCATCGGTTCAGAACGGAATGGCCTTTTACGCGGTTTGCCGCCGCTGTCACAGTGATTGGCACTTTGGCAATGTCACCTGGATACGCCTCTGCGGAGGACCTTCCGGGAAAAGGTGTGACCGTTAGGCCGCTATATCTTGGCCAGGCGGAAGAGTTATTCGAAGCCTACGTCGTTAAATTAGGGCTTGAAGACCTCGGCTATACAGTTAACGAACCTGCCGCAACCCAGGTTCCGCTTGCCCATATAGCGGTAGGGAACGGCGATGCAGATTACTATACGCCGCACTGGTATCCTCTGCATATAGCCTTTGCCGAGAAGGCTGGCGGCGATGCCAAGCTTCGCCGGGTCGGGACGCTCGTAAAGAACTCAATTCAGGGATACTCTATCGATAAGGCCACCGCTGACAAATACGGCATCAAGACGATCGATCAGTTGAAGGATCCGAAGATTGCCAAGCTGTTCGATGTGGATGGGGACGGTAAAGCAGACCTGTATGGCTGTGATCCGGGCTGGGGATGCGAACGCATCATAGAACATAACCTTGATGCCTACGGCCTTCGGGATACCGTTACGCACAAGCAGGGTGAGTATTTCGCTCTGCTCCCCGACGTCATCCAACGGATTCAGTCCGGCAGTCCAGCGTTGTATTACAGCTGGACGCCCAACTGGCTACAGGGGGTTTTGGTTCACGGAAAAGATGTCGTCTGGCTAACGGTTCCGTTCACAGCGTTGCCCGACGAACAGGCTGGTGCAAACACGACCGTTCCAGGCATCGGAAACCTGGGATTTTCCGTGAACACTCAACACGTGATTGCCAACACGGAATTCCTAGAAAAAAACCCCGTCGCAAATAAGTGGTTCGAGCAGGTCGAGGTCCCAATTCAAGATATCAACGACGAGAACCTTCTTATTCACAAAGGTGAGAAGTCCAACGAAGACATTCACGGTCATGCTGAGGCTTGGAAAAAAGCCCACCTCGACCAATGGAACAAATGGATAGCTGCAGCGAAACAGGCAGCTAAATAACGAAGAAATTCGGACCGCATGCTCGCCCGGCAAGCGTTACGCTGCCGGGCGACACCTCTCAACTGGAGCTTACCTTTGAAAGCGCATGCCATTGAATTCAAGGATGTTTGGAAGGTCTTTGGGACGAGCCCGAAACTCGACCTAGCGAGTATCCAACGCGATGATCTCTCCAAAGAAGCTCTCCTCGAGAAACATGGGTGCGTAGCGGCCGTCGCCGGTGTGTCCTTCAAGGTGGAGGCCGGAGAGATCTTCTGTGTCATGGGCCTGTCGGGAAGTGGAAAGTCAACCCTGGTCCGGCATGTTAACCGTTTGATCAAACCCAGCTCGGGGCAGATCATTGTTGGCGGCCAGGATATTAATCTGAAGTCAGAAAATGAGATGCGCGAGCTTCGTGCCCGATCAATGGGGATGGTTTTCCAGAATGTGGCGCTCCTCCCCCACCGAACGGTTCGCGACAATGTGGCTCTGAGTCTGGAGCTACGAAAGGCAAGTGTCCGACAACGCTACGAGGTTGCGGAGGAAAAGTTGGAGCTCGTCCAACTTGCGGGCTGGGGTGACCGATACCCTGATCAACTTTCTGGCGGAATGAAACAGAGAGTAGGGCTTGCCCGAGCCTTGGCGGCCGATCCCGCCATTCTGTTGATGGATGAACCATTTTCGGCGCTGGATCCGCTTATACGACGTGAATTACAGGACGAGTTCAAAAAGCTTTCGACGAAGTTGGGTAAAACCACGCTTTTCATCACTCACGACCTGGATGAAGCAGTTCGGCTGGGACACCATATTGGTGTCATGAAAGACGGAAAAATGCTTCAGATCGGTTCGGCGGATGACATTCTCGGAAATCCGAAAGACCCCTATGTTGAAAAATTTGTCCAGGGAAGCAGCCGATTGAAGCTCCTAAGGGCCGAGTCAGTGATGTTGCCGCTCGCAGAATTTGCGAGTGCCGGAGAGGGCATGGCTCTGCCAGACGCCCCGCGGCTCAACCTTGACGCTCCGATCAAGGAAATGCTCGACTTGTCACATCGCCATGGAAATATGCCGCTTGTGGTTGTCGATGGTAACGGAGTGGATGTGGGTATCGTGACTGCATCCCTACTTCTGCGCGGCGTGCATGATCGACTTTAGATAGATTACGCACGGACAATAGATCGATCTATGCCGTAATGGAAGAAATTGCATTGGATAGGCGTATAGGCGGTTCGCGCCTAGCAACGGTCAAAAGAATTAAACACCCGCTCCCCCCGATTCGTTGGTCGAACAATGAAGAAATCTGAAAAGAAAACCGTGGTCGTAACCGGAGCTGCCGGCGGTATGGGCCAGGCAATCTGCAGAAAGTTCACGGCTAACGGATATTTTGTAGTCGCGGGTGACGCCAACCAGGAGCGTTTGATTGCCGCAACTGACGAACTCAACCGAATTGACCAAACTGCTTTGGCCAAGCATGGCGACCTGAGAAGCAAAGCATACTGCGAGGACCTCATCGATACGGCCATCAGCCTTACCGGCCGGCTGGACGCCCTTGTCAACAATGCCGGAGTCATCACGCGCGGTACAATCCTAGAGACAAGTGACGAGGACTGGGAAAGAACTTTCGATATTAATCTGAAATCGATATTTTACACCTGCCGACGGGCCGTGGCCTTCATGAAGGACCATGGCGGCGGTTCGATCGTGAATATCTCCTCGACCTGGGGTATTTATCCAGGGCCGACCCACCCAGCTTACTGCGCGAGCAAAGCAGCCGTAGCGACGTTTTCCAGATGTCTCGGCCGTGATCATGCAGGGGATGGGATCAGGATCAATGCAGTCTGCCCCGGCGAGATAGACACACCCATGCTTCGCTCGGGCTTTGTCCATCGCGGGTTTGATCCCGACACAGCGGTTGCCGAACTCAGCAAGTCAAATCCGCTTGGCCGACTCGGTGCACCGGAAGATATTGCTGATGCGGTGTACTTTCTGAGCTCTGATGCCGCTCGCTTCATCGCGGGGACCGCACTCGAAGTCGCGGGAGCCAAGGCGGTTTATTGAGCCAAGGTGATCTATCTATTCTGCCCGCCGAACCTCCCCGACAAACTGACTTTGAGGGCTGCGAAAGGTCAATGGTAGGCATGTTCTTCTGAGGAACCATTCCGCGTGTCAAAGCGACGGAAAGACTGCGAATGTCGTGGACGGCGGGAGCCACTCCGGGATCCACACCTCCTCGCTTTGCTAGGCATTCAGGACCGGCTTTATGCCGGCTTGCGTTGCGGTCATAACCTCAGTTCATAAGTTACATTCCTTTTTTTTGTTAGGTCCGGCATTTGTATTGGCCTATATTCTCGCCTTAAATCAGGGATTAAAGAAATGTCCACCAGATCTGGAGGCCGAGACGCTCGGCAGAAGTTGCGTTCCGACAGAACGGTAACATTTTTGCCTGTTCTGGAACGCGGGCTGCCTTATATGGATTTGCTGAGCCCGGATGACTTGCTTAGGCTTCACGACATTTCGATGCAAATACTTGAAGAGATTGGCATCGAATTTCGTGACGACGAGGCCATCGAACTCTGGCGCGCAGCTGGTGCCGACGTAACCGACCAGCGCGTCAGGATCGACAGAAACCAGCTGCTGGAGCTGGTGGCAAGGGCTCCTGAATACATAACGGTCCATGCTCGCAATCCCGCCAGGACAGTCACCCTCGGCGGGCGAAAGACTATTTTTACCCCAGCATACGGTTCGCCAAATGTCCTTGATCTTGAAGGCAGGCGGCGAAACGCGACCATTGAGGATTTCGTCAACTTCGCGAAACTCGCCTACCAAGCTCCCGCTATGCATATGACGGGGGGCGTTCTTTGCGAGCCGATGGATATAGCCGTTCCGAAGCGCCACCTGCACATGAACTACAGTTTGATACGATACTCGGACAAGCCATTTATGGGAGCCGTGACCTCGCGCGAGAGGGCAGAAGACACCGTTGCTATGGCCAAGATTGTCTTCGGCGAAGAATTTGTTCAGAACAACACAGTGATGGTGTCGCTTGCCAACTGCAATTCGCCTCTCGTTTGGGACGCGACTATGCTCGATGCGGTCAAGGTTTACTCGGCAAACAATCAGGCCATGATCTTTGCCCCGTTTGTTCTTGGTGGTGCCAGCACTCCGGCCAGCACTGTGGCTGCAGTCGCGCAGCTTAATGCCGAAGCACTTGCTGGCGTTGCCTTTGCGCAATTGGTCCGGCCAGGTGCGCCTTGCATTTATGGGCAATGGTTGGCGACCGTTTCAATGAAGAGCGGCGCGCCAATGGCAGGAACACCCGAGATTTGCCATATGAACATGCTGGTGGGTCAACTGGCGAGACGCTACAAACTGCCTTGGCGCTGCAGTGGCAGCAACACAAGTTCGAAGCTCGTTGATGCTCAGGCAGGCTATGAGGCGGCCCGCAATATGTACGGCGCGCTTATCGCCGGCGCGAATTTTGTGCTTTCGTCCACCGGTTATCTCGAAGCAGCTCTGACCCAGAGCTATAGCAAGTTCATGCTCGATGCAGAGCAGATGGTGATGTTCTATAAGCTTGGGCAAGGCATAGTAATGAGCGAGATGGATGAAACGCTCGATGCGATCCGCCAAAGTGAGCCAGGCAGTCACTATCTTGGTACCGAACATACACTGAAGAATTTCGAGAAGGCCTTTTTCACGCCTGACTTGATGAACCACGACAGCTTCGAGCAATGGTCGTTCGCCGGCGCTAAGGATGCCAACATTCGGGGACGCGATGCGGCTGTGCAGGCCCTGCAGGATTATCAAGCACCTCCGATCGACGAAGCAGTCGACGAAGCACTCCTCGACTTCATGAAACGTCGGGAACTTGATATCGGGGAGGCTGTCCTCTAGGCGGCAAGATGATACGAGACGGCTGTGACGAGCAGCGTCGACACAGCCAGGAACGAAGCACGGCTATGGATGATCTGTGGCCAAATCGCGCCGAACCAAGGCCGAGTACGGATCGCGCGCACGCCCACGATAGCCAAAATCGCGCCAAGGCCTTTTTAGGGTCCGAGAACAGCCCGAGCAGCCTTTGTAAAACGCATGGAAGGATCGTAATGAACGCCCGCCCCGATATCAGCACCATGAAGTCGGTGACCATGCCGGAGAATTTGCCACAGGCGGGCCGGCCGATCGACTTGGTGGTTCTGGTGTTGCCAGGATTCTCGCAATTGGCGCTTCACGCCTTCATTGAACCGTTTCGCATAGCCAATACGGTATCGAAGCAAACTCTGTTCCGATGGCGGATAGCGGGACCCGACGAACGATCTGTTGAGGGTGCTAGCGGCCTTTCAGTTGCCGTTGACGTCACCATAGACGAACTGAATTCCTGTCTAGGCGCCCGGAGGCCGCAGCATGTCGCTGTTATCGCCGGTGAGCCGGTGGGGCGGCGCCTGACGCCACAGCTCAATAGTTTCTTGCGAACGATCGCACGCCACGGGGTTGGGGTGTCCGCGGTTGGAACAGCCACATGGTTGCTCGCGCAGACCGGGCTGCTGGCAGGCACGCGCTGCACGATACACTGGTCGCGGCTGGCAGCCTTCACGGAAGTATTTAGGCAGCCGCATATCCGAGACGCTCTATTCGTAAAGGACGGGCAGTTTTCGACCTGTGCGGGTGAATTGGCATCGTTCGACTTGGCCGTCGATATCATCGCCAGCCATGTGGGCGGGTATACAGCACAGGAGGTCTGCCGCTACGCGACTGTCGAAGGTCAGCGCTCTGGTTCGAACCGGCAGACCGGGCCGACGGGGCTCGCCTTTGGCGGGGTGAGCGATAAGCTCCAGATGGCTATGCGGATTATGGAAGAGAACGTGGAATACCCGCTGACCATGAGCGAGGTTGCTCGACGGGCGGGCGTGTCGCGGCGGCAACTGGAGCGCTTGTTTGCAGCACACGTTCACATCCCGCCGGTACGCCATTATCTCCGGATCCGTGTAGATCATGCCAAGCGCCTGATCGAAGGCACAAGCATGCCCATAATCGATATTGCGATGGCCTGCGGTTTTTTGTCCCCTTCACACTTCGCAAAGTGCTTCAGAACCTTTAATGGCCTTTCACCTCAGCAGTGTCGATTGACGACGCCTGCTTGGGTCGGACCCGGCCTCGGCTAGACAATACGAAAGCCCCAAGGGATCGTTGCGATCCAGTCGTCTACCGTTATTCAGGGAGGCCCGGCGAGGCCAAGAAGCGTCAGCCCTCACCCGAGGTCCCCAATGTCGTGTTCAATGACACCCGAACAGGTCCGTGCGCGCTGCGCGGAAAGCTTCGTAGAGGCCGCCTTAATGCCTACACTGCGATCCTTGGCCTTCCCGAGGCCAGGGCCACGACATGCGCCTCGATGAACATGCGCTGGCCTTCGACGGTCGAGACACGGAATTCAGTTGCGACCTCGATCTCGGCGCTGTCGGCGCCGGCGTCCATAGCCCGCTGCGCCGCAATCGCCCGCACATCGGCCTCTGCTGCTGCGATCGCCGTCGATTCGTCGAGGAAATCGCGCACTGCCACGCCAGACGTTACACGGAACAGCCCTTCATTGGGTTGGCTGACCTGTGCCTCGACCGAGACCCTGACCTGTCCAACGACGGCGCCGAGCGCATTGGCGACGTCACTATCCTCAGGCACCACGCAGTCATTGCCGACCAGCGCCGGCAGGCCGGCATAGTGCAGCGGCGCCGAAGCACCGAGACCGATGACGGGCCGGTCGAGCGCAACGGTCAGGTGGGCGATGCCGGGATCGCCGTCGACGGCGCGCTGCACCAGCGCGTGCGCCACGGTCGCCGCACCATCGAGTCCATCCTCGGCAAAGGCTGTCTCGAGAATGTACTCGGCCGACCAGCGCGTCAGCGTCGCCAGCACCCGCTCCGAGATCACCTCCGGCGAGGCTGCTATCGGCTGGCCGCGGCCATCGCGCTTGCGCGCGAACAATTCGGCGCCGAGGCGAGCGGCGACGGGATCCCAGTTCGCCTGCTTGCCAAGCACATGGGCAGCGTCCGACGGGGTGAAGCCGGCGACATGCACCAGCCCTCGCGACACTAGCCGGTTCAAGGTGGCGTTCTGGGCGTTCGAGGTGAGCAGCCGGTCGAGCGGCAGCGGCACCGCGCCGATCACCTCATAGAGTTTTGCTTCCGGCGCAGTGAGGCCGGCGGCGAGCCTGTCCGGCACACCGGTGCGGACGGCGAAGCGGCCGTCCATGCGGCCGGGGTTCGGGCCGCGCAACTGGCGTTCGAGCTCTGCCGTTACTGCTTCGCCATGCGCCATGCCGGCCAGCGCCAGCGGCACCAGGCGGCGCGGGCCAAGCAGGATCTTCGGGTTGAGCGAACCATCCTCCAGCGCGACTTCGGAATCGCCGCCGAGGCCGAAGGTGCGCATGGCGACGGCCTCGACCATGGTGCGGAAGCCGCCCACGGTGGCGCCTTCCGGATCGAGGCGCGGACGGCCCTTGTCGAGCACGGCGACGTCGGTGGTGGTGCCGCCAATGTCGGACACCAGGGCGTTGTCGAGCCCGGTCATGTGGCGGGCGCCGACCAGGCTGGCGGCCGGGCCGGACAGGATGGTCTCGATCGGCCGCTGGCGTGCAAACGCCGCCGAAACCAATGCGCCATCACCGCGCACCACCATCAGGGGCGCCGCGATCTTGCGCGCTTCGAGGAAGCCTTCGGTCGCCGCCACTAGCCGATCGATCATCGAGATCAGCCTAGCGTTGAGCAGCGTCGTCAGAGCCCGGCGCGGGCCGCCGAGCTTGGCCGACAGTTCGTGGCTGGCGGTGACCGGCAGGCCGGTCTTTTCGCGGATCAGATCACGGGCCGCCAGTTCATGCGCCGGATTGCGAGTTGCGAAATAGGCGCAGACAGCAAAGCCAGATACAGACGGGCCAAGTTCCGGCAAGGCTGCTTGGAGACCCGACAGGTCGAGCCCGGCAGTGTTCCCGTGGACATCATGGCCACCGGGACAGAACATTACCGGATCGGTTCCAAGCGCGGTCTTCAACCCATCGCGGGCGAGGTCGCCTTCGGAAAAGCCGATCATCACCAGCGCGACGCGGCCGCCCTGGCCCTCGACCAGCGCATTGGTGGCAAGCGTCGTCGACATCGAGACCAGCTTGATGGCGGCCGGATCGGTGCCGGCCTTCCGCAGCACCGCGTCGACGGCGCCGGCAATGCCAACGGCGAGGTCATGCCGCGTTGTCAGCGCCTTGGCCTTGGCCAGCACCTTACCCTTGTTGGGTCCTTGCTGAGGGCCTTCAGTCTCGGACCACAGGACTGCATCGGTGTAGGTACCGCCAGTGTCGATTCCGAGGAAGAGCGGTTTCTTGTTGGGCCTGGCTCTCATCTCCGGCAATGCGGCTGCTGTTGGTTTTCTCCACCTCTTGGTCGACGGAGACCTCCCTGCCCGTCAGCAAGGGTGGGAAGATTGACAAGATCCCGCGTTCCAACTTGGGATCCCTCAGGGGGATAGCCTCTTTCGCAACCCGTCCGACGCGGACGCCCCACTATGCCTGCGCCTTCGTCAGTTTGGCCCGATACTCCTCGTCCAGGATGGCGGGCAGTGATATTTTTTTGGTCCGCGCGCCGTCGACGGAGATCATTTCACCGCTGACGAAACTGGATTCCTCGCTAGCCAACCAAAGGACCGCGTTGGCTATCTCCTTTGGAACGCCAGTCCTACCGACCGGGTGAAGTTGTCCCAATTCCCGTTCGATCAGGCTTCGGTCAGGGTGCATCTCGACGTACGCACGATTGAGGTCGGTATCAATCCAACCGGGGCACACGGTGTTGCAACGTATACCATCCGGGCCGAGGTCAACTGCCAGTCCCAGCGTGAGGCCATGCACGCCGGCCTTTGTGGCTGCGTAGGCAGTATGCCAGGGGTTGACCATATAGCCCTCAACCGATCCGATGTTGACGATCGTGCCCGCGCCGACGCGCCTCATTTCCGGGACTACATACTTGGCCATTAAAAACGGGCCGCGGAGATTGACCGCCATGAGTCGGTCCCAATCCTCGGCAGTCTGCTCGTCGATGGACTTATGAAAGACCAGACCGGCATTGTTCACCAAGACGTCGATCCTACCAAACTTCTGGAGGACGCCATCAACGAAGGTGCGAATCGAGACCTCCTTTGTGACGTCGAGAGGCATAAACGTGAGCCTATCGACGCCGTTGGAACCGGCGGAGCGGTCTTCACGCAGATCGCCCACAACAACCATTGCGTCTTCATCAGCGAGCCTCTCAGCAATTGCTCGCCCTATCCCTTGATTGCCCCCAGTGACGATGGCAACTTTGCCTGACAGCCGATTACCCAAGAATTCCTCCTATCCTGCCGTGAAGCCGCCATCTATTGGAATAGCAACCCCTGTGATGTGCCTGGCTCCCTCGCCTGCGAGAAACAGCGTCAGGCTCGCAATTTCCTTCGGAGACGCCACGCGACCCTGAGGTATTGAATCAACGTTTCTTTGAAGAATTTCGGCCGCAGTAACCGGCTTACTATGGGCTGACACAAGCATAGGCGTATCAACGGCGCCGGGGCAGACGGCATTGATGGTTATTTGCTCTCTGGCGTGATCGAGAGCCATGGCTTGAGTCAACAGAACGACGGCGCCCTTCGACGCACAGTAGGCAGCCAACCCGGGACAGCCAACCAGCCCCACATTCGAGGCTATGTTGACAATGCTGCCGCCGCCGGTTTGCCTCATAGACTTCACTGCGGCGCGACTGAAGTAGAACACACCGTTGACATTGGCGTCGAATGTCTGACGCCAATCGTCATCCGTGGTATCGACGGCGCTTCCACGCCGGATGATCCCGGCGCTGTTGACCAAGACGTCGACTTTGCCGAATCGCGCTACGCTGGAAGTCACAACATGGTCAGCAAATGCCGAGTCGGCCACATCGCCCAACATCAATTCGGCCTGACACTTAAGTGCCTTAACTGCCTCCAAGGCTCTTTGGCCCCGCTCCCGATCGCGGCCGACCAACACCAGTGAAGCCCCCGTCGCGGCAAAGGCCTCAACGACGGCCTCGCCTATCCCCGAGGTTGCGCCAGTAACGATAACCACCTTGTTGGATTGCGTCATATCTGATTGCCCAGTAAGAGTGAGGAGGCCCAGCGGGTATCATCGGCGACCGTGCCTAATGATCTAGGCCCGCATAATGCCAGTTTGCAAGCGACCAAAAAGTCATGCGACGGACAAGCTGAAGTCATGGCGTGCCGGTCATCGATAATGGCTTTGTGACGGCTCTTGGGAGCCTTGGGCAGGTCATGACTCCTGGTTATCTGGTCGCCCACTAATACTCATTTGAAGTGAGGCGCGCCGCTGCCTATTACTCATGACCATAGCATTCTGCGTGGCGGATCCGCAACGACGCCCACTTTTTCGAGGGTTGCAGTTGGGAAGTAAGATTACTGATGAAGTCTGGTACCCCGCTTGGTTCGGAAATCGATAAAGCGATGTATGGTGCCCGCATTGCAGAGTTTTTTAGCGAAGTGCGCCGAGGGCGCCCTGCAACAATATTTCCACAGTATGTACCGGAGAAGTAGGCTATGCCCGTTATTCATATCGAAACATTCAAGGCCGACGACGATAAGAAGGCGCACTTGGTAGCTGAGATCACAAAATTGTTTTGTGATAATATGAACCTACGACCAGAACAGATCCATGTGGTCTTTGATGAGTATGAGCCAAATAATTGGGCGACCGGTGGCAAGCTGTGGTCGCGTATGTGATGTAACCTGCTCCAGGAAATCTCCTCGGTCCGAAGTTATTCTATTCCCAAGCAAAGAAGACAGCTGGCGAATAGCCTATTTTTTAGGAAGGTCTTCTTCTGCAAATTTGAGGCAAGGAGGCCCAGAGTGGCAAAGCTGGATCAGCCCTCAAGCTCGCTCGGACACAGCGTTTTACTGTAAAGATCGCTCTGGATGTGCCGCCCGCGAAGAGAACGAAGCTACGCTGACTTGGGCGGAATGTCGCACTGGAGTTGAGCGTTTCGGACCTTGCTCGCGTGGCGGTGGCTTGCGTAAGAGCCCGCCGACTAGCCTGCGCCGCTCTTGCTGCGACAACCACCCGAAGGGGTTAAACGGAATAACCAGCTGGCAATATCAAACCATGGATTGGGTCACGGTTATTGGTTACCTCGCAGCTCTATGCTCGGTGACCGCTTTTGCCCCGCAAGCCTGGAAGATCATCAAAACCCGGGACACGAGCAGCATTTCAACACTGATGTACGGCATCAACGTGTTAGGATTTGCCTTGTGGTTGACCTACGGTATCCTGAAGAACGAATGGGCCCTTATCATTACCAACGTACTGATCCTGGCGCTTTCGGCCTTCATTCTCGTCATGACTCTTCTTCCCCGCGCGAAGAAGGATGCCGTTGCGGACGCTCTCGACCCTGCCGCCCCACGCGCCGAGCGGTCAGTCGGGCAAGCTCGTCTGGTCGATCCAAAGACAAACCGGTCGAAAGATGCGCGTCGCAACCTTTGATGGGAACCGCCTCAGTGGCCGCTTCCCATGCACCTGAAGTGGTCGCCGATTCGTTAAGTGCGGGGAGAAACGGATGCTTTCCTATAGACGGCCGTTTTCGTTCGACTCTTGCCAGCGCGAGCCATGTCGCGTTGGAGGATTCTACAAAGCTCTTCCAACCGGCGTTTGGGCTTAACGCCGCCGGTTTGCATGCGCCAAGAAGTCATGTGGCTGACAGGTTGAAGTTCATGGCGCGATGGACATCGGCAACGGCCTCACGCAGTGCGACCTCGAACCTGGTCATGACTCCTGGTTATCCGGCCAGCCACTAATACTCATTTGAAATGGGAGCGCCATTTCCTTTAGCTTATAACTGTGACATTCCGCGTGCCTGAGCAGCATAGTCGGAACCTGTACGAGGGCTGTACAAATTCCAACTCAGCCCGGATGGATTTGTTCTCAATGATGCTACGCAATTGCAGCATTTTCATCGCAGAGGACGACTATAGACTTGCGTCCGATTTAAGGGACGCTTTTGTCAAGGTTGGCGCGAACGTCATCCATCCGTGCGATACGATCGAGGACACTCTCGACGTCATCATGTCCTCATCATCGATAGACGGTGCTGTCCTCAGTGTGAACCTGCAAGGCGAGGCAACGTTCGCCGCGGCCGAGCACCTAGTGCGACGCCAAATACCGTTCGTGTTCCTCACGTGTCTGAATAGCTCGGATTGTCCTGACAGTTTAAAGGGAATCGATCGGTTTGAGAAGTCGGTTGATATCGGTTATTTGATAGAGGTAATGGGTTCGCTGATGTCAGCTTGAAAACCATTTAGACCTCAGGTCTCTTCGAAGGCCTCGGGCGATTGCGGGCAGACTGCCGGCACCATGACTGTCTACCAACAGGTCAACCTCGAACAGAAGTTTAGCCGGCTAATGGAACAATTGTTTCCTGAATCTAACACGGATATCGGCCTGACAAATTAGAAGGATGTATAATGAGCGCCACCGAGACCGCAACGTGGATCGAGGACATAGTAGCAGAGACTGTTCTCGTTGACACTCACGAGCATCTGGTGGAGGAGTCGCGCCGATTTTCTCCGGTCTTTGACCGACTCCTTCCCTGCGACGATTGGTCGTTACTGTTCAGAGACTACCTGCAGCAAGATCTCGATTGCGCGGGGATGGGCGCCGAGGAGAAGAGGCAATTTTATAATCCAGAGGTCTCCGCGGTTGATAAGTTTAGGATAGTTTACCCCTATTGGGAACGCGTTCAACATACCGGTTATGCGAAGACATTCTCCATCACGATCCAGAAACTTTACGGCGTAAAATCCTTCGCCATCGAACACATTGAGCAGCTCTCCAGCCAATATCGTGAAGTAAAGAAGCCTGGCTTCTACGAACACGTTCTCAGGGACGTTTGTCGGATTTCCGAATGCCACGTGAACTCTTTGGAGCGGATATTCATGCAGACCGCTCAACCATCGCTACTCAAGCAGGACATCAGCATTATGGAGCTGAGCCGTTGCAATCTCGCGGACATCAAGAACGTAGAATCTGAACTTAGCGTTCAGATCGGTTCATTCGATGACTGGCTGGCGGCGATCGATCGTTATTTCGAGAAGTGCGGACCTCAGGCTGTTGCGATAAAGTACGTAGGAGCCTATTACAGAGCGTTGAACTTCCGGCACGTCGACCGACATGTTGCGGAGCAATACTTTAGTACACTTATTGCAGTGCGGCCGTTCATTGGCCACGAAGGCGCGCAGGCGCTCGAGGATTACCTTTTTCACTATTGCCTGCGAAAGGCCCAGGAATACCGGCTTCCCGTAAAACTCCACACGGGATACCTGGCCACCAACGATTCAATGCCTCTAAGTCGAGTGCGCGAAAACGCGGTCGACGTCTGCCGATTACTGCATGCCTATCCAGATATTCGATTCGTACTTATGCACATGGGCTATCCCTATCAGGACGAGTACGTTGCCCTTTGCAAGCAATACAGCAATGCCTATGTTGACCTGTGTTGGGCCTGGATCATCAATCCGGTTGCATGCGTTCGTTTCCTCACAGAATTTCTCGTGTCGGTGCCCGCTAACAAGATTCTCACTTTCGGGGGCGATTTCATCGTTGCAGAGAACGTCGTCGGCCATAGTGTGATCGCACGCAGGGGTATCGCAGAGTCCATTTCAGCGTTAGTTGATCGAAGGTGGATTGACCGCGGTGCTTTGCCAGAGCTGGTTACCCGCCTCATGAAGTTAAACGCCGAGGAATTGTTCCCTAAAGCAACGGCGGCTTAGCGTTTTGCCTCAACGCGGCGCCTGTCAACACCGGGCATTGTAGCTTTGCAGCTATACGAAGTGGTCTATCACATGCTTGGAACTACATGCCCATTGCCATCCGCCCCGTCGGATTTGGACCCGCGAGCGGCAGATGGACCTTGACGTACGTCCTTCGCGGCGCAGCACAGAGCACTCATACAAGCTCCATTGTCAAGTTATCGTAATTTGACATTCTGGCACTTTCTCGGAACAGAGCCTATGTTAGACGAATTCCCGACGCCGTTTAAAGACCTCGAGGCAACCGTTTTTGCATTACTTGTGTGCATTGTATTCCTTATAGTAGTTCTGCTTTTCGGGCCGACCGTTGGTGTGATAACCGTGTAAAAGATATACGAGCCAGCTTTCTACACGATAGTTATCATTTTCGTGTTTGTAAGGAAAAAGACTAACTACTACCTGGGAGATATGGCGTCGGATTGATATAAACGGCCAATTATGTTCGCCTGCAATGCAGCGGGATAGTCACGCGGTCACTTGGCGGTTAATCATGGTCTTTCGCAAATTGTAGTTCATTTAGAGGTGATGCCGCTAATAGGCGGGATCCTTCAGGATTGCCGTCACCGCCGAAACCGTCGCTCGCGCCCACTGCAGTTCGCATTGGTCGGCGTTCCACTTGTATGCCTCCAGACGATCGCCGCACAGAACTGCATGTAGTTGGTTGCGTCCACATTTCCCCCGCCCGGCCGAATGGTTAGCACGTGACGATCGGTGTGGGGTGGGGGGCGTCGAAGGCTACCCGCCGGGCAGCCTTTCAAGCATGCCGACCTTGCGACGCGAGTTACATAGCGCGGCGATCTGGAAGATACGGATCTCATCCTGAGTCGACCGTGAACGATGATCGGATTTAGGCGGCGTACGACTTCGGCGTGGCGTGGAGCAAGGCAATCAGAAGCTACAAAAGCCGGCTGTACCAGTTGAGCGCAGGAGCGAAAAGTTGTAGCCGGCGGCGGCGAGAATTGCGTTTATGGCGTCGCCCTATTGTCCTCCTGTGCTCGGCCTTGATGTGGCGGATCCTGCGAAGTTGACCCTTTTCTTAGGTGGATGGGTGCAGGAACCCACCACCCACTCGTGCAATCGGTCAAGGCCACCGATGATCGGATAAGCAGTCGGGAAACCTATGGATGTGACGTGTTGGTTTCAAGCGACCGCTGGAGCAAATAGACCTGCTTCCTCTAGGATGCGACGGTGCTTGAGGAGATCGAGGGCGAGGTCGCTGTGGTATCTCTCGATGATGCTCGCACGTCGTTCCGGATCCTTCGTCGAGTCAATCCCGCCGATGACAGCCGCGATCCGCTCGGAGAGCTGACGCAGGGCCTGCAACCGTTCGGATTGGTCCGCAAGGGCGCCGAGGTTAGCCGAAGTCGACTTGCCAACGCCCACCGGGACGGTTGAGCCCAGGTCGACATATCCCGCCGGCAAAGCGCCCTTCAAGTTTCTCACCACCTTGAACTGGATCGCATCGAAAATCTGGTCAACGGCCTGCTTGGCGCCAGCAACACGGGTCGGGTGATCGGTGTCGGCTGCGACGTGCGGAAGGAGCTCGAGCCGGCCAGGATACCGGTCGCTCAAGGGCAGATAGGGCGTGAGCGGCCCTCGCAGCGCACCTTTTTTCGCGTCGCTGAAGATATCGGCATCGACCGCCACATAGCTGATCTTGTTCTTCAGCAGGGCGGCATCGAGAGCCTCGATGTCGACGAGCTCGCCCCGATCGTAGTTGATCAGCACCGCCCCATTGGCAAGGCTAGAGAGCACGTCTTGGTTCACGAAGCCCGCATTGCTGAATTTGCCCGTCGACCTGTCGAGGCGGCCAAGGCCGACGTGTACCGAGAGGACGTTTGCATCTTTCGCTGCCTTGACCGGACTATCGGCATATTCGAAGCCCTCAGCTTCGATCCAAGCGCGATGGGCTTCCCGGGCGTAGACGCAAACGCGCATTCCAAAGGCTGATGCGAGCTTGGCGACTTCCCTACCGATGTTGCCATAGCCCAAGACAGCCAGTTTCTGACCTTCGAGTTTTGCAGTCGGGAAATCCTTCAGGTCGCGCCCGGTGTCGAAATTCCCGGCAATGACTCTTCCATGCAGCTCATCGACGGAAATATTGGGAACGACTTTGAGGAGCGCCTTCATGGCCATTTGAGCCGTAGCGCGGCTGTTGATGCCCGGCGTGTTCATGAGCGGGGCGACACCACCGTCGCCGTCAGGGCCACCCCATGAGATGGAGCCCATGTTTCCGGTTCCGGCGCCAATCCGCACACCGCCGAGCGGAAAGACAGACTGCTTGGGAATGAAGGTTGCTGCTGCGATGAGGGCGTCGTACTCGCCATGGCCTGTACAGCCTAGCAGCTCAGCTTCGGTGCTCAACCCTGGCTGATAGAAGAAGTGAATCCTTCCCTTTTGCAGAGCATTCCGATCTTGCAGGGCGCCAAAGTGGAATTCGCCACCTTTTTCCTGAATGTAGGCCGCAATCTCACTGCTGTCCGGCGCCGAGTCCTCACCAAGGCGCAGGCCAAGCAGGTCGGCAACCAGGACGGTATACGCGCGTTCGGGATCATCCTTTCTGACAAGGCCGACTGCCGAGGGGCTGTTTTCGAACCGCTCACCTCGCGCCGCCAGTTCCTCCTCGAGGACGGCAATCTTCGCTCTGCGGTAGGCATAGCCGAGGTTGTCGAGAAGAAGGCGCACGTCCTGGGGATCGCGAATGCCGCCGATCCAGGACCGGTAGTCGCCGGGCATGCCGGGGAAGGCGTTTACGTACCGAGCGGCGTCCAGACCTTTTTCGTATTCACCATTGACATGCGTGATGCCCTCGTAGCCAAGAAGTTGCTTCGAGCGGGCAATAATGCGGCCGTGTATCTGTGTGTCAGTGATATCAGGATCCATGACCTTCAAAAGAACAACGGCAGCGCCGCGCTTTTCAGCTTCGCTGATAGTGAACTTAAGGAGCAAGTTGTTGTCGACCCAATCAGAGATCACCCGGCGGTTTTCTACTGAGCGGCGGTTCAGATCACTCACCGAGCCGACCCGCCGGGCAGCCTGGAGAAGGCCAAAGGTGGTCTCGGCGAAGGCGAGCGCGCTGTATGTGTTGATGACGCCACCAAGCATGCGCTGCTGTTCCGCGTCGTAGAACGGGCCAATGGCCAACGATCTCTGGCCGCTGACCGGGAGCTTCGCATCGACAGGAGGAGCCAGCTTGAGTTGGCGCGGAATGGCCCAAGCAGGATCGTTCTGATTGTTATCAACAAGCTTCAATGCCTGGGGCGTAAATGAAACGACGAAGTACCCTGAAATGCCGCCAATCGCCTTCTGGAACGGCATGAATACGCAGCATTTTGTAAGAGCTTCCCGCACGACTGCCTCACCCCACGGCATCGCCCCCAACATCGACGTTGCGTCGAGGACGGCATGGCGGTTTTCGGGATCTCGATCGAGCCATTTCAGAAGCTCTTCGATCTCCGACTGGCTATAGGTGTTGGCGCCGGTAGTTTCGTGCCCCACGCCGAAGAACAGCGTTGTCCTGAGTGCCTCGAGTTCCTTTGCGGTGGGAATGGACCCCTCGACGGTGGCGAATTGAATTTTGTCGGCTCGACCGTTCTGCGCAAACTTCTGAAGTTCGAGAAGCTGTGTCGCCCAGGATTGTCTGAAGAATCCGGCGCCCCTGGACTCGACGGCTTCAGGTTTCGTCGTGTCCACGAAAACGCGCTGATTCATGTTGTTCGGGTTCATGAGGTGCATGACCGCGACCGTAAAGCCGCTATGCCCCCCGCCAAGTCCAATAGCCATCAGATTCTGTTTGGGAAATTCGAAGTACTGATGGATGGAGTGCATCATATCCGTCAGAATCTTGTCCGCGGGGTAGCCTCGATGCATGCTGCGTGCGATCTCGGCCGTCGTGAATGGACCGAGGTCGTTGCCCTTGTCATCAAGCTTTCGGTAATTGGCTTCCAGCCACGCATCGAATTCGACGCGACGCAATCTCCCGGCGACCTCATCGATTGTCGCGTCAGTGATTGGGCCTACTCCGAAGAAGGGATTCGATGGCGGCTTTGGGGGACCTGAGCGAGTAGCGATCTTCTCGCGGTCAAGTTGTTCCTTCATCTCAGCAATGGTCGCCATGCGCGAGTTGTCCTCTCTGTAAGACGTTGTTTGTGTTCGTGATGCTCGGCTCGTACGGGGAATGCTCGGTTAAAGACGCGCGCCAATTTGGTAGGCGCGTGGCTCTGACTCCCCGTCCGATAGCGGATCGTAAGAGCCTAAATCGTAGATGTCCGTTTGGACGTGGCTACGATGCTTGCGACAAACACACACCAATTTGAGACATCGTGGTTCAGATTAATGCGCAGCGCGGGGCGAGCCGCGCCAATATCAGACGCGGACGGTCTTGTGGACCTAGAGGTAGGGTTAGCGAAGGGCATGGTGAGTACCTGCTCTGTCGTCGCAATTCAGCCAACCCTCCGCCAGCCGTTCCAGCGCGCGCCTCAGGAAGCGCGCTGCGGTGATGTCGGTCACGACCCCCGCACTTGACGGGTCCCGAAAAACCGCGCTCGCGGACCTCATCTGCGTAGGCCGCGACCGCCGCCTCACCCGAGTGGTGGAGCTCGGCGTAGAGCTTGACGATTTCGGTCGGAAATCTCCAACATGCCCAGCACTGTGGTGGACCACCAGGATCTGCCCATCGCCCGCCAGCGAGGCACGATGCTGATCGTTGGGATTCGGAGTGCGCCCGTCATCTGGCGGGCGAGTGCCTCGGGCATTTTTCGCGAGCAGGATCACGAAGGGCGCTGCTGCTCCTCTTTCCGCTGTTCGCTTGGTTCAACGCTTCGACCCATCCCGCCACCGATGCACAGCGGGGCGAGCCCCCGTCATCAAGGAACGTTTGGCGCGTGCCGGTGTTGAAGCCGCCGAGGTCGACGAGGTCGACGAGGTTATCCTCGGCCAGGTGCTGACCGCCGCTCAAGGCCAGAACCCGGCCCGCCAGGCCTCGATCATTGCCGGCCTGCCCAAGGAAACCCCCGCCTGGGGCAGGAAGGGCGACACCATTGTCGACCAGGATGAATACATCCGCCACGGTGCCACCATCGATGCCATGACAAAGCTGAAGCCGGCCTTCGACAAGGACGGTACGGTGACCGCTGCCAACGCGTCACAGAGGACGAACTCCGGGGCGCACCTAAGCAACGATCGTCAACAGAGGCGGGTACAGCGCGGCAATCAACGTGAGAGCGCAGCGTCAATCCAGATTGTCGCACTGCGCCTTTCCCGGGAATGTCCGGACATTCCCCTCATCATGGAACAGGCTGGAAGAGACCGCCCGCGATCCGGGGGCAGGTTCATCATGGCATCTATATCGACGAGAATGGCGAGGATCTGGCCAGGGTAAGCCGCGCTGCTGAGACGGGCTTTGCGACGGATGCGGCATGAAAGTGTTAGGCGGACCGGCGGGTGCCACGGCGTCCTGGCTACCTTCCGAGACATTTGCGAGCCGCATAGCATGCCCCATTACCATCGCCTCCGCCTACACTCACATCGGTGCGACGGTACAACCCCGGCTGATTGGGCATGGAGCCCGAACTTTCCTTCAGCTGGCTTTATCAAACGCTTCAACACGAAGTTAGGCGGAGTTCCTGCCGGGCATGGTAACACAATCCAAAATTTCAAAAGAGTGATGTGCTGCGCGCTATGTCGGCTGCTAGAGAGGACAACACCGCGCCTAGTTGCTGAATGAGGGTTCGTGCCGAACACAAAATGCCATGTTGACCATGCTGGCAAATGCGCAAACCAGACTGGCTGACAGTCTTGTAACGATGCTAAAAGGCTTGCCGGAGCCGCTTGTTGAGTCGCTCTCTTCGACAATCGAGGCGCGAACTACGAATCTTGGCGGCACAAAAGATAACGCCCTTGACGTAACGCGAATGAGAGCCGCGGCGGTGGGCGCTTAAGCTTAGGTTAAATCCGCGGATCGTTGTCACACCTTGAATGGCAATTGTAGGATTTGCATGCAAAACAAGGCGCTGTATCGAAACATTCAACGACTGTTGCCGGCCTTTGAAGCTGCTGCTCGGCATGAAAGCTTCACACGCGCGGGTGAAGAGGTTGGCTTGTCTCAAAGCTCCGTCAGCAAACAAATGATGGAGCTTGAGAATCGACTCAGGCAACCACTCTTCATCCGTGGCCACAAGCAAATATCCCTGACCTCAGCGGGTCATCGGCTCCTTAAGGCTTATTCGCTTGCCACCTCTCAGGTCATCGACGTCCTCGAAGATTTAATGCAGGAGCGTTCGAAGCAGCAGATAGTGTTGTCTACCTCGACCGCAAATGGTGCATTCATGCTTCTTCCGCGGTTGGCCGAACTGCGGGAATGCTTTCCCGGGCGCGACATATTCCTAGTGACTTGGGACCCCCAGGGCATCGAGCCGACGGGTCAGGTTGATCTTGCACTTACCTTCGGCAAGCCCGATTTAGCCGGGTTCAGAACCCGTCCGCTGTTTCCTGATATTCTCACCCCGGTGTGCTCGCCAGAGTTCCTAGACAAGAACGGTCCGTTGCAGGGCGTGGGTGATCTATTGAATTGTGAACTGCTGTATATGCAGGCGCAGCATCCATCTTGGGTGGGCTGGCGGCAGTGGTTCCGGGAGTTCTCGTTGGAGCTACCCAAGAACCATCAACCCATGGGCTTCAACAACTACTACAACACGATACAAGCCTGTCTCGCAGGCCAGGGCGTGGCTTTGGGCTGGCTTCGCCAACTTGGCAACATGCTGGAATTGCGGCGCTTGGTGACTCCGCTCCCGCAGTTCCTGCAAACCGATGACCAATATCAATTGGCTTGGCCCGCCGATCGGACGCCGGAATTCCCAATCGAGCCTTTCGCAGAATGGCTGATTCGTCAGTACGGCGGTGTCATTCCCGGATTTCCTGCAAGCTCGCGGCGCTAGGAACCGTAAGACGATGTAGTGGGCTGGTACTTCTCTAAAAGGAACTACAGGCGCCGCGTAGCGCTGCGTTCGCTCAACGTTTTCACACATCGGCCGACCGAATGGTTGACTTGGTTGTAGGAATGCAAGAACCGCCCACGGAACCATGGCGCCTGCGGCGCGGGCTTTTTCAGACATTAAGGCCGGTTAGTCGGTGCCCATGCATTCTCGTATGGAATGCAAGCGGGCACTGAATTTCATTTGATCCGGAACAGCTTTAGCAATACCGGTGACAGCTGAAGTCTAAGAGCATTGACCCGCGGCTACATCGAGAAAGCACTACATTGCGCAACATATTCACGTTCGGTCATCGACCCGCTCAGCGAAACTGGACCGTCGCAGACTTGCGGGCGAACAAAGGCAAGCTGCAATTGACCGAAGTGACGGCGATGAATGGCGAACAAGCGGCGCGGGCCGCTGCTGCGGGAATAGATACGATCGTCACCCGCGCTCAAACTCTGAAGGAGGTGCGCGATGCCGCACCCAATACATTCGTGACCGCGGCGCTCATGCTCGTCGATCACCCGACGGAAGCCGACGTACTTAAAGGCGCTATGCGGGCGATGGACCAAGGCGCAGACGCACTCTATACGACCCGCAGCCTTGATACCATCAGGATGCTCGCCGATCTTGACTTTCCAGTAATGGGTCACGTCGGACTTGTTCCGCCCTATAGCACATGGATCGGCGGGTTGCGGGCTTATGGTACCACCGCAGAAGAGGCGTTGAAGCTTGTCGACAAGTTCCGCGCCATGGAACAGGCCGGCGCGTTCGCGGTCGAGGTCGAGCTCGTTCCTCAGCAGGTCCTTGAGGAGATCAACAAGCAAACGAGCCTGATCACCTTCTCGATTGGCTCGGGATCCGGCGGAGATGTCACCTTCCTTTTCTCGGAGGACATCTGCGGAGAGACCAAAGAACCACCGCGCCACGCCCACGCGTACGGCAACGTGCGCCGTTTGCAGGAGCAAATCGAGGGCGAACGCATGGCGGCCCTGAGCGCGTTCCAATCGGCCGTGCGTGACGGCTCTTTTCCGTACGACGACGTATCGATCTCCATGAAACCTCATGAACTTGAGGCGTTCCGTGCTCGGCTTAGCGAACCGGCCCCTTTGGGCACGCAGCTGGAAGGATGACCCTATGACACATGACGCAGGAAAGCCCGAAGTAACCACACCAGGAAAGTCTACATGGAATTATCATCCTAGCCTTCCGCTAGAGGATCGGTCTCTGTTCAATCTGAGGCGCGGACCAGGCGATGGGTTGAGGCTCTTATGGAATTCTTGGCTGCCGATATCGGACCGACTGATCGTAGTGGGTTTCTCAGTTCTGACATGGTTGTACCTGTCGCCGTCTTTGGAAACCGCACGAACTTTTAGCTTTGACTGGATTGCATTCGTCTACCTGCGTAATCTTGGACTGATGGTACTCGTAGCTGGCGGCATGCACCTCTATCTTTATACATTCAAGATGCAGGGCAGTCGGCTGCGATATGATGCCCGTCCGTTTCATAAGAAGAGCGCACTATTCACTTTCAATAACCAGTTCTTAGACAACGTGTTCTGGTCCATCGCCAGCGGCGTAACGGTTTGGACAGCCTATGAGGTCATTGGCCTGTGGGCGTATGCGAACGGCTACATGCCCATGCTGGACTTCGGCACTCATCCAGTGTGGTTTGCCTTGTGGTTCGTGTTAATGCCGTTCTACACCCTTACCCACTTCTATTGGATACATCGCCTGCTCCATTGGGGTCCGCTCTATAACTACGTCCATTCCCTTCACCATCGGAACGTAAATGTCGGCCCATGGTCCGGCATGTCCATGCACCCGATCGAGCACGTTATCTATATGAGTTCGGTTGTCATCCATTTGGTACTCCCATCCCATCCCATTCACTTCCTCTTCCATCTGCAGCAGAAAGTGCTCTTAGCCGTCAGTTCCCACGGAGGATATGAGTCGGTCACGGCTACAGAGGACAGCGATGCGGGACTAACGGTGGGCGACTTTTTCCATCAGTTGCATCACCGTTACTTCGAGTGCAACTACGGTGGAACGGAAGTGCCTCTCGACGCATGGTTCGGCACATTCCACGATGGTTCAGAAGAAGCCACGGCGCGGACACGCCTACGCATGAAAGAGATGCGAAAAAAGTAGCTCGCCGCGAGCGCGGCCTTCCAAGGCCGCTGCAAACTGCATCAGCCGCCGGAGAAAGTGTCGCCTCTGCCACCCGCTCTCACGGTACCGTCCGCTCGCATAGACCTGAGGAGGTCCACGATGATCAAAATCACCTACGTTGAACATAATGGCCAAGCGCATGTCGTGGATGTCCCTCGCGGTGCGACCGTCATGGAAGGGGCTCGCGACAACGGTATCCCCGGGATCGAGGCTGATTGCGGTGGGGCATGTTCTTGCGCCACCTGTCATGCCTATGTCGAACCGAGTTGGGTCGCGAAACTTCCTACCAAGCAGCCGATGGAAGAGGACATGCTGGATTTTGCCCACAAGGCGGATTCCACGCGCTCGCGACTGACCTGCCAGATCAAGGTCAACGATGCTCTCGAAGGACTAATTCTGCACTTGCCAGAAAGACAGGCTTGAGACCGCGCCCTCGGCCAGCTCGCCCGACCCTTAGGTCAGAGGAAGTTGATATGTCCGGCATTGTAATCATTGGTGCAGGTCAAGCAGGAGCGTCACTCGCAGCGGAGGCGCGCACGCTCGGCTATTCAGGTGCAATAACGCTAATCGGCGAAGAACCGGTTGCGCCGTATCAGCGCCCGCCTCTGTCGAAAGGATATCTGCTCGACAAAATTGATCGAGATGGGCTGTCTCTTCGTGCGCCGTTCTTCTGGAAGGATCATGACATAAACCTTACGCTCGGTCGGCGCGTCACCGCTATCGATCGCGCGACCAGCACGGTACGCGCAGGCGGAGAGATTTTCCACTATGAGCACCTTGCGATTGCAACCGGCTCCAGTGCGAGGCAACTGCCGGAGGTGTTGGGCGGTTCGCTGAATGGAGTATACACGATCCGGAGCGTCGCAGATGTCGACGCGATGGCGGCCGAGTTCCGTCCGGAACGGAAACTGCTCATTGTCGGCGGCGGGTATATCGGACTTGAGGCTGCTGCGGTCGGAGCAAAGCTTGGGCTAAAGGTCACACTGATTGAAACCGCCCCACGAATTCTGCAACGCGTCGCGGCGGCGGAGACTTCCAGCTTCTTTCGCGAGCTGCATTCGGCCAACGGCGTCGTGATCCGGGAAAGCATTGGGCTCGATCGCCTCGTCGGCGAGGATCGGGTTTCCGGCGCCCTTCTGTCAGACGGCTCAGAACTCGCCGTTGATTTCGTCATCGTAGGTATTGGGGTCATGCCGAGAACGCGTCTCGCCGAGGACGCAGGGCTGGTGATCGAAAACGGCATTTGGACGGACGCTCTGGGGCGTACTTCCGGTCAGAACATCTGGGCAGCGGGCGAATGCGCATCCTTCCCGTTTGAAGGGCGCCAGATCCGTCTTGAGAGCGTGGGGCACGGGATAGCCCACGGAGAGCAGGTGGCGCGAAACATTCTCGGAGCGTCGCAAGCGTATGGGGCAACACCTTGGTTTTGGTCGGATCAATATGACGTCAAATTGCAGATTGCAGGTCTGAATGATGGGCATGATCGAATTGTCGAGCGAGCCGGCGACCAACGCTCCAGGTCTATCTGGTATTTCCGCGGGGATCGGCTCTTGGCGGTAGATGCGATCAATGACGCGCGGGCCTACATGACCGGAAAACGGATCCTGGAGTCACGCCAGACGATTTCGCCGGAATATGTCGCCGACGCGTCCATAGACGTCAAGTCGCTGCTTTCGCGCGCCGTGAAATTATCTCAGGCCGCCTGATGACCGCGCCCACCGATCGGCTCTCGCGATCGTACCAGCCAGGGTGCAGGCTCCATCGGCAGACCGGACCACCTAGCCGATGGCTATCCTAGAAGTACGCCCGATGAGATTTCTAAGTGAAAACAACAAGGGGAATGGCGATGAAAATTCTTTCTTTCACGACGGCGACGTTGCTGCTCATAGCACATGGACTCACCCTAAGCGCAGCCGTCGCAGATGAACTGCCTGGCAAGGGAGTGCCGGTTCAGCCAGCCGATCAAAACTACGTAGAAGAATGGTTTCAGGAGGAACTCGTAAGCATCGGTCTGGAAGACCTTGGCTACGATGTAAAGGAATCGGCCTCTATGCAGCTGCAGTCGGCCATCTTGGCGGTAGCCAACGGAGATGCAACATTCTACGCGGCCTATAACGATCCGCTGCACAAGGCGTTCTACGAGAAGGCGGGCGGCAAGGCGATCCTCCAACCTGTGGGCACTATAGTGGGTAACTCAATTCAGGGTTATCTGATCGATAAAAAAACCGCTGACGCCTACAAGATAAAGACGATAAATCAACTAAAAGACCCGGCGATTGCCAAGCTGTTTGACTCCGACGGCGATGGAAAGGCTGATTTATACGGATGTGATCCGGGCTGGGGTTGCGAGCGAATTGTCAATCATCAACTGGATGCTTATGGCCTCCGGGATACCGTGCATCAAATTCAGGGCAGCTATGAAGTCATCATTGCGGATGCGATCGGACGCATCAAGGAGGGGAAGCCGACAATCTACTATTCCTGGACGCCGTTGTGGCTAAGCGGTGTTCTGCGGCCAGGGCACGAGGTCGAATGGTTGACTGTGACCTCCACCGCTCTTCCGGAAGATCAAGCTGATTCAGTCACCGAGGTGGCCGGCATAGGTAACATTGGTTTTCCGGTGTTTACACAACACGTCCTCGCCAATACGGCCTTCCTGGACAAAAACCCGCCGGCACGGAGATGGTTTGAGCTGCTGACCGTTCCGCTCGACGACGTTAACAGCGAGAATAAGCTCGTACACGACGGACAGAATACGCGAGCTGATGTGCGTAAACACGCCGAACAGTGGAAAGAGCAGCACAAATCGCAGTGGGACGCCTGGATTGCAGAAGCAAATGCCGCAGCCAAGAAGTGAAATTGAAATCCTTGGTGGCTAAAACTAGAAAGGGCGGGTGCGTAAGCACTCGCCCTTTTATAAGTAAGATAGTATCACAGCCAGTATTTATTCAGAAATGAGCTGACCCACTTTTACGGCGACAGAAATTAACTCAACAGCCGTTCATCGAATGGATAGTTTGATAGGAGTTCAAACCCCGTCGCGGGTGCACTTCTGTTAGGCCTGGGCGCATGCAGAGCTTGGCGTAGACCCTTCTTGGCGTGCCTTGCGCGACGCCGGTATCGGACCGGTACCCATGATCTGCGGGTCCGAAGCCGGCGGTTGCTCAAGACACGAGCGCGCCAGCGGCGTGATACCGCGCCTCGCCGCTTCCGCTTCGCTCATCGAGATTGCCCCTCGATCACGGCCTTAGTTTCCCTCTGCCCAACCGAGCGTCCCGCCGCATCAGGAGCCGGGAGGACTTCATGAGCGTCGATGAGAGGCTTGAGCTTGCTCATTACCTCAGGCAGTGGGGGAACGGAGCGACTCTCCTTCGACGAAACATGGAGCATTAGGTGCTCGTAAGTCGACAATAGGGTATCGTCGGAAGCTCGATACAGCCACATAAACGTATGGATCTTCTTGCCGTCCGACGGTAGTAATTGTGCCTGGACATACAGCGCATCCCCAAGCTTTGCCTCGGCAAGCAGCCGAACATGGCTCTCCACCGTGAAGTAGCTGTGGCCAGCCTTTACATAGTCCGTGTCGACGCCGATCATTTGAAGGAGCGCCTCGGTAGCATCGGCGAAGGACTGGGTGTATCGGTATTCGGTCATGTGGCCGTTATAGTCGATCCACGCAGCAGGAACTTTCAGTTCAAGAAGCTTTAATGCCTCGTTACGTCGATTGGCCTGGTGTTTGGGTGCCGTCTTCCAGAGATGAGCCTCGAACTCAGCCAGCAGTTTCCCGGCACCCCAGCCACGCCCCTCATCGCCGGCCTTTAGCACTTGCATGATGCCGACGAGATTCTGATCGCGGATGCGTTCGAGTTCTCGCACGCCACGCTGCCCCGACTGGGCGTCAGACTGGACGGCGATCTTTTCAATAAGGGCAGCATCGAGGTCGACCACATCGGTTAGTTTGGTCCAGGGCCAGGAAAGGCTGGGACCATACTTTGAAAGAAAGTCGCGCATGCCAGATCCACCGCCCGCCATGCGGTACGTCTCGAAGAGGCCCATCTGCGCCCAGCGAAGACCAAACGAGTAGCGGATCACATTATCAAGAGTTTCCGTATCGCAGATGTCGTCCTTGATCAGCCACAGGGCTTCCCGCCAGAAGGCTTCCAAAAGGCGGTCGCCGACAAAAGCTTCAATTTCCTTCTTGAGGATCAAGCCCGTCATGCCGACCGTAGCAAGCTTGGTCTTTGCGTCTTCAAGCACTGCCCTCGGGGTCTTCTCGCCGCCGACGAGCTCGACCAGCGGGAGCAGGTACACAGGGTTGTAGGGGTGAGCGACGAACATGCGCTCTGGGTGCTTCATGTCGAGCTGCAGATCGGTCGGCATAAGGCCGGAAGTCGAAGAGCCAATCAGGGCCTTGGGATCGGCGGCAGCGTCAATTTGGACGAGTACCTTTCGCTTGACGTCGAGATTCTCCGGCACACTCTCTTGAATCCATCCTGCACCTTGCACGGCCTCTTCGAGCGAATCGGTGAAATGTAGGGCGCCCTTGATGGGAAGGGGCGCGCTCGTGAGCATCCCGTAGGCACGCTCCGCATTAGCCATGACTTCGGACATGAGCCGCTGGGCTTCGGGATGCGGATCGAAGATCCTCGTATCGATGCCAGCCAAAACGAAGCGAGCAGCCCAAGCTCCCCCTATGACGCCACCCCCAATACACGCCGCCCTGCTGATTTTAGCCATTTTGATTTACGTTCCGAATTGCGTCTTCTTGGAGCGGCGAACATGCCAGGAAGCAGGTCGCGATGACCCGCTTCCTGAGGAGGAAGGCACTTACCGCTTTGTGAGTTTAAGCTTCCGCCGGACCTCATCGGGGCCGATAATCCTGCCACCCATGTTTTCGACGACATTAACGGCCTTCTCGACCAACTGGCCGTTGGTTGCAAGCTGACCCTTGGCAACGTAAAGGTTGTCTTCGAGTCCAACGCGCACGTTACCGCCTGCTAGCACTGCCGCTGCCGGATATGCCAATGCGTCGCGCCCTATTGCAAAGACTGAAAAAGTCCAGGTCGGGGGAACGCTGTTCACCATCGCCATAAAAGTGTTGAGGTCATTAGGAGCACCCCACGGGACACCCATGCACAGCTGAACCAAGACAGGGTCTTCAATCAGACCCTCTTCGACAAGTTGCTTTGCGAACCACAAATGTCCCGTATCAAAGACCTCCATCTCCGGGCGAACGCCAAAGTCGGTCATCATCTTTGCCAACGCGCGAAGTGTCGATGGCGTATGCACCATCACATAATCGCCGAGCTTGAAGTTCATCGTCCCGCAATCAAGCGTACAGATCTCTGGAGCGCACTCGAGAACGTGGCTGAACCTTTCGGTTACACCCACAAGATCAGTGGCGGAATCGAGTGGAAACGGCTGTTCGACACTGCCGAAAATCATGTCACCGCCCATACCTGCGGTGATGTTTAGCACAACGTCAGTATCTGCCTGCCGGATGCGGTCAGTGACTTCTTTGTATAATTCATTCTTTCGAGACGGCGCCCCGGTTTCAGGGTCACGAACATGAACATGCACGACTGCTGCTCCCGCCTTTGCAGCCTCGACGGCAGCGGCTGCAATTTCTTTCGGCGAACGCGGAACGTGGCGGGACGTGGATGCAGTGTCCGCTGCACCGGTCAAGGCACACGTAATAAAAACGTCGCGATTCATAGAAAGGGGCATTAATCTTCTCCTTAGGTGAGTGCAAGGTGGCAGCGGAGGATGCAAGGCATCGCGGCGCACAGAGGGCTGAGACTTTTTTCCCGTAATTCTATGCCAATCTATGGACGTCGCTTGCGATCGGATTCCCGAGTCAACTCGGCATCGGAAGGCGCTGATCCCTTTTTCGAACAACTGTCTTCAACACCTTTTCTTATTTAGGCGTCATTTGCGACAAAATGCAGGTGCAAGTGGGCTGCCATCGCAGCGGCCCAATCCAACCGGGACGATCGCTTTCGGATAGAATGAGCATTATATATAAAAGTGACGCCCGTCAAGGTCGCAGGGGAAGTAAGGCGCTAAAATGTTCCATCTATCTCGTGGGGAGCGGGGTTCGAAACCAGGCCCGCGAATGTGCATGTCGCTATCTGTGCCAACCAGTATAAGTTGTTGTTTTACTTCACTAAGCTGACAAAGGCCTTAGGTATATGTGTGTCGATTTCAATCGTCAGCGAGAGTGGACCGGATCATGTCCGCTACAGACGGCCGAGATGGCCGCCGGTTGCGCGGATGCTTCGCATAACTCTCATTATTTGGAGGGCGTTATGTTTGCCGGGTCACGACTCGCTTCCCTTCATCGGCGTCTGCGGCTGGCTCGATGCTGCCTTCCTCTCACAATGCAGGGCGATGAACACTTTTGACCAGGGGCGATCCACGCAAGCCGCGACGGGGTCACGAAAACAAATCACTCAGGGCAAATGCCATGAGTGAACAAAACCTCGTCGAATCGTAGCCTAATCCAATGAGGCCCTAAACCCAGCGTCAGCTGCGGCCCAACGCGTTAGAGCGTTTCAGATTTTGACAGAAGCGTATCCAGCGTTTGCAAAGTAGTTTCTGCATTCATTGGGTTCGATGGTTGATACGAGGTGGCCGATGTGTCGCCAGGTGTCGTCGATGGTTCGCTTCTGGGCGGCTCGCATCCAGTGTTTGATCTTGGCGAAGGCTTGCTCGATTGGGTTGAGGTCGGGCGAGTATGGCGGCAGATACCAAAGCCTGGCGCCTGCGGCGCGGATCATCTGCCGGATGGCGGCCGACTTGTGGGAGCCAAGATTATCCATGACGACGATGTCGCCGGGCTGGAGCACTGGCACGAGCTGCTGCTCGACATAGGCCCGGAAGCTCTCGCCGTTGATCGGTCCATCGAAGACGCAAGGGGCAGCAAGACGGTCGAGCCGCAGGGCGCCGAGGAAGGTCAGCGTGCGCCAGTGGCCGTGCGGAGCAAAGCCGCGCAGGCGTTTGCCGCATGGTCCCCAGCCGCGCAGCGGTGCCATGTTGGTCTTGATCCAGGTTTCGTCGATGAACACCAGCCGTTCCGGATCGAGACCCGCCTGCCAGGAACGCCAGCGTTGTCGTCGGCGGGCAACATCGGCGCGAGCTTGCTCAAGGGCGAATAGCGTTTTTTTTGAACCGCAATCCTTCGCGCCGCAGGAAATGCCATACCGTGTCGTGCGAGACCTTCACACCGCGCGCCGCAAGTTCGTCCTTCAGCCCATGCAGCGACAGATGCGACGTCTGGTTGATCCGTTCCACGATGAACGCCCGGTGCGGCTCCAGAACATGCTTGCGGTGGCCGCCCATCTTACCCGGTGCCACAGACCCATTCGCCCGATAGCGCTGCGACCACTTCACCGCCGACGAAACCGCCACGCCAAAACGAGCCGCCACCGAGCGGCAGCTCTCGCCAGCCTCGATCGCGCCAACAACACGCTCACGTAGATCGTTCGAAAGGGGAGCCGTCATCTGATGCTGGCCTCCGATCCAGCCAGCATCTTGAATCACAAAACCACTCTCACGGGAATCTGAAGGGTTCTGTGAGGTCCGGGCACAGCCGGGGCACGCAGGCTCGACGTCGGACCTCATTGCAAGCCGGATTGAACGAAGCCGCGGGCTAATCTG
>NZ_JAMYLH010000021.1:0-90087 GCF_040317925.1 Mesorhizobium sp. M1348
CAACGGCCATCGCGCCGCAAAGCTCGACCTGTGTCGCAGGCTGCTGGCCAACCCGCTGCAGGACAATATCGAACCGCGCGTCGAAAGCACGCCCGCGCCCCTCAGATTAGCGCATCGCTGCCCATGCTGTGGAGGATCGATGATCACGCTGGCCATCTGGCGCTGCGGACAAGCGCCGCCAGGTCCCTTGTGGGACAACACCTCATGATCGTACGCGGCAGGTCCACATCACCAGCTTTGGTATCCGTCGCCATCCGCGCCGGCATGCCGACCTTTGACTTTCCGCACAAGACCGCGAGCACTCGTGCCCGCGACAGAAGGCGTCCCCACCCAATCCGCGGTGATCGCCATCAAGAGTCGACCTTCCACCGTGCCATCATCCCTTGGGGTCGCATCGCGGTTGCCCTTCATTCACCCGACGAAGACAATCCCGACCGCCCCTCCAGGCTACATCCCCATAGCGCCAGATTAGCCCGCGGCTTCGTTCAATCCGGCTTGCAATGAGGTCCGACGTCGAGCCTGCGTGCCCCGGCTGTGCCCGGACCTCACAGAACCCTTCAGATTCCCATTCTGGCTTGATCGTGATTCAAGCTTTGGATGGAACGATTCGTGCTGACGGACGCCCAGTGGGCGAAGATGGAACCGCATTGTCTGGGTAAGCCAGCGGATCCTGGGCGAAGCGGCCAGGACAATCGCCTGTTCGTCGAAGCGGTTCTTTGGATCGTGCGGACTGGCAGTCCGTGGCGTGATCTGCCTGCCCTCTTCGGAAAGTGGAACAGCGTTTTCACGCGATACCGAGGTTGGGTCAAAGCCGATGTTTTCATTCGGCTTTTCGAGGCTTGCTCGGGCCAGCCGGACATGGAATACGCCATGGTCGACGCCACCATCGTCAAGGTCCATCGACACGGCCAGGGCGCAAAAGGGGGACTCAAAGCCAGGCCATAGGTCGCTCCAAGGGCGGTATGACAACCAAAATCTTGGCGCTTGCCGACGCGCTTGGCAATCTCGTGCGCTTTGTCCTGCTGCCGGGCCAGCGCTTCGATACGGTCGGTGTCGAACCGCTCATCCAAGGCCTCTCCTTCGGCGCTCTGATCGCCGACAAGGCCTTCGACAGCAACACCATCATCGCCGATCTGAACGAGCGTGGCGCCAAGATCGTCATTTCCCAGCATCCGCGCCGAACAAAGCCGATCCCGCTCGATGCCGAGATGTACAAATGGCGTCATCTGATCGAGAATTTCTTCTGCAAACTCAAAGAGTTCAAACGCATCGCCATGCGCGCCGACAAAACCGACCAGAGCTTCAATGCCATCATTCATCTCGCTGCTGCCGTCATCAACTCCAAATGAATCTCAACAAGCCCTAGGCCAGCGGGTTGAATACGACATTAACGTTTGGTCTGTCAGTGAATGTACTTGCCCGCCATTGCTAGGTTTACGTCCGTGCCTGTTGGTATCTGCCTTCCGGATGAACCACACCTCCAGATTCGGCTGCTTCTGGCTTTATAGCCAGGTTTCGGGTCTATTGGCCGGCCACATCGGTCACGCCCAAATGGGCCAATGGAGCCTCTAAGTCAGCTACGATCGTCAACTGGTGGGTCGCTCGGCTTATGGCGACATAGAAGCGAAGCGGTCCCTGTCTTTGTCTATTTCGGGCCGGTAAGCGGCCGGGCGCGCCCTACCGAGGCACGCTTCGTTACTGAGTTTTTAGGAAAGCGCTGAGGCAAACCGATCATCCTAAACCCAACTCAACCTCCGCAGCCGTGGGTAGTGCATCAGATGCACTACCCAGCCGTCGCAGCATTTGACAGACCAACATGCGCGGTGTCATTTTGGTGGCTCAGCCAACATTGTCGCAAAGTCCTTATGTAGCCTCAGTCGCGCCCGCATGTCGCATTCTTGTTGCGTGGAGCGGCGGGAGCTCAGTGGGAACATACGTAAATCCATGGGAAATGCTGGAACCTTGAGTATTGGTCCCGCCTCCCCAATTGTATCTTGTTCAGACGCTAACTAGCTGTAGCTCCTATGATAATTTGCCTAAAGGATTCGATCGCAGTGGGGACTCTGACTCCGTTAGTCCTGGTTCGAATCCAGGTTCCCCAGAGAGCGTCGGCGCGCGCCCTGCCGGAAGCTTGGCCGAGGATGATGGTGGAGCGGCAGCAATGAAATTGATGGCGACGCCGAAGACAATCTGGCCGCCGGGATGGGTGATCCAGGCGAAACCGTGCACCAGCGCGAAAAGCAGGGCGGTGGCTACGGCGGCACCCAGGCCGAGCCGGGCCGAGCCTGTAACCGCGGCCGCCGAGGCGCCGCAAAGGTGCCGGCCAGCATCTTGCGCTCGAGCCCGGTGTCGAAGACGCCGGCTCGCTCCGAATAGAGCCCGGCCAGGGAGGCGAAGAGCAACAACCCGGAGAACAGCAGTTGCTCGGCCTCGATGGTGCAGGTCGGGTCCTGCACCGCCATGATGACGGCGCCCGCCGAAGCGTGCATCGCGAGCAATCGGACAGCAGGCACAGCATTCAACTCTCGAAGGCGTCCGTCGACATTCGACAAGAAACCTATGGCGCGGCGCGAGCGCTGGCGCTGTACGACTGACGAAGCGGCTGTCAATCCGAGGCGACGCCGTTCTTGATCCGTGTGAGGCGGCTTTCGCCTTCCTCCGGGCCGAAGCAGCTTTCGAAATCATTGCATTCCTGGCAACGGGGCGCGCTGCACAGCGAAAAACCTTCGGCCTCGCAGAGCTTGCGGTGAAAGTATTTCTTCCACTTCATCTTTTGGGTGTTGCCGGCCGCCAGCGTCGGAAAATGCGAGGCGAGCAGGCGGCCGAGGTCGGTTCGATTAAAAAGGCCAAGGTCCTGCCAGAGGTGGTCATTGCGCATGGCACGCCGGGCGATGATCCTGGCGAAGCGGGCGCTCGTCGGGTCGCCAGGTCGGGCATGCGCCAGCAGCAGTCCATGCAGAAGTTCTTCCTCCAGATCCGGCTCGGGCTCGCTCACCTCTTTCAAGGCAAACGCGTTGATAGGAATAGCAGGGAAACAGCGGGACAGGACATCGCGCAGCTCGGCGCGCGAAAGTCCGGTTGCCTCCGTCGCCGTCGCCTCGCCGGCCTCGATCTCCTCGAGCGCACGTGAAAGCACACAGGCAAGCACATGCTGGTCGAACCTCCTCTCCAGCTCGATGTGCGGCCATTGGCCGGTGCTGAGCCGGGCGTAATGTTGGGCAAATATGGTGCGTTCTCCTGGTTTCGTCCTATCAAATCATGCAGAGACCCGGCCTGCCGCAACATGGGTCGGGCAGTTCTTCGGTATGGCACTCCGGGTCGCCCCGCGTCGAGTAGTTCGGCAATTCTCGTCTGGTCCATCGGCTCTGACGCAAATTCTGTGATTGGAAGAGGTGTTCGCGAACCCCTGCCCTGCCGTTTGCGCCTCACGGGGAACACTGGCGCCGGAAATGCCCCTGCAGAGTTGGACGTGAACCGTGCGGGACAGAGGTCGCGTGCTGAGTGCGGCCACATGGTTCAAGCCCGCCAGACTCTCGGTTGAATGAGTCCTCAAAGCGCGCAGCGGGTGAGTTCCAGCGCACGTTCAGGACAGGATCGCGCGCCCCGCGATGCAGGCAGTTCCTCCCCTTCCGCAACTTCAATGTCACCAGGCAGGATGTAGCCCTCGTCATCAAGCTTGAAGATGTCCGGCGCTTGCGCCGCGCATCGCGCGTGACCCTGGCATTTGGCCTTTTGGACGATGATGCGCATAGCGCTGCCTCCATTGTCTGTGCCCCGGGTCGGGGCGGGCCTAAGACCAGTCCAGGATCAAATTTTCGATCCCGAACACATGGCCGCCAGAAGTTATCGGTGCCGTACCCTGCTTGATCCTGAAAGCCGGGATGCGCGCCAACCACTCCTCCAGGCCAATGACAATCTCCCGCCGGGCAAGGTGTGAGCCAAGGCAACGGTGGGGACCATAGCCAAACGCTGCGTGGCGGTTGTCCTCCCGCTCCAAATCGATTGTGTTGGGGCATTCGAATTCCGCCGGGTCACGATTGGCAATCATCGTGGCGCAGGAAACATAGTCCCCCTTCCGGATCGGCGCGCCTTCGAAGTCGATATCTTTCGTAGCCACGCGGATCAACTGAATGGGCGGATAGGCCCGCAGCAATTCTTCGGTTGCGAGCGGGATGCGGTCCGGTTCGCTCCGCAGCAATTGCTGATCTTTGAGGTTGCGCGCGAGGTACGCCAAGTCAAAGCCTATAGCTGCTGCGACCGTGTCGAGCCCAGCGACAAAGACAAGCACGCCGATGCCGCGGACTTGGGTGTCCGTCAGCCGGCGGCCCTCGACCTGTGCCTGCACGATAAAGGTCATGAAATCGTCAACCGCCTCCTGGCGGCGCATGGCTGCAAGTTCGTCGATGAATGCCACGATCGTCCGGGCAGCCACAGGTCGTTCCTTATCGTCGCCGTGGAGCAGATCTTTCCCCCAGCCGACGAATGTATCGAGTCGGTCATCGGGCAACCCCAGAAAGCGAAGAAAGGTGCTCACCGCGAAAGGAAAGGCAAAATCCTTCATCACGTCGCAGCTTGTGCCCGACGCGGCGATCCTTTCGATCAGCTCGACCGCCCGTTCGCGGACAGCCGGTTCCAAAGCCAACACCCGCTTTGGCGAAAGCAGCGGATTGAGCAGTGAGCGAAAGACGCCATGGGCCGGTGGATCGAGCTCAAGCGGGATCGTCGGCCAGTTTTCACCCAGTATGGAGGAGAAGATGCTGCGATGGCTGGAAAAAGTCTCTGCGTCCTGCAGCACCTTCCGCTGGTCCGCGGCACGGGTGATGACCCAGGTACCCCGGCCATCTTGCGTGTTGTAGCGGGAGTAAAAGATCGGAGGCCCGTCATGTACGCAAGCGACAGCTGCGTGTGGATCCCCGTTGGGTGTTGGTGGCATCCCTGGCGATGTAAACAGGCTGAAGTCCCTCACCATTTCGGGCGGGACATGATCTGGAACGGGGTTGGTCGCCATTTTGTTTTCTCTACATTGGCGTTCATGGCTCGATTGAGATTGCACCGCTGTTCATAAAGTCGATTTCCAGCATGGGCACGTCTCTTGTCGGGCGCCTTCTAGATTCTGTCGCCTGATACAGCCCACCTGCACCAGCGCGGATGAGATCGGTTGCGAAGTCGATCAGAAGGGGCATCTCCGCCGCGCTGCGGTCATGAAGCAAAGCCGCCGCTTATCCCCGTTAGGGTTGAGAGGCTGGTCAATCACCTCTGAGCTCCGTGACGCACTGCTGATGCCCTGCTGATCAAATTGTCGAAGCAAGTCGCGTGCCGGATAGGCGTACCCATGGCGCTGCACCAAGCAATGCCAGCCTGCACTAGGCCCGCCGCTGATGATCACCTGTCCATCATTCTTAGGACAACGTCCGACAACCGACATCCGTGGTCGGTTTTGTCGAGTCCGCGACATCGGGCTGTTCGGCTTGGCTGCTGCTGCACAGCCTTCCGGTCGACGAGCGAGGAGATCGCTCGCACGGCCCGGATTGAGCAACGACGCGATCCAGCGCAAGGTTCGGGTGCGGTCCGACAAGACCCGGCCGCGCTTCCGCTTCGGTTCGGCGCTGATGGCATATGCGTTGTTGTAGCCGCTGCAAGGATTTCCGGTCAGACGAGCGATGCACTCGTGCGCAGCGATCCGGCCGGCGACGAGCCTGACTGTATCGATGCGGTCAATTCCGGCGTGCACACCTGACCGTGCGTATGCGCTAACACGGCAAGCTCTATCGCACATGGACCTATATTTCCTCGCGAGCCGCTGTCGGAACGTGGTGCCGAGTCCTATGGCGGCCGGTTCAATCCGAGGGCCTGTCGGCACTCTACACATCCCGGTCGGTCGGACCGGGAACGCGTGGCAGACTCTCGGCCAGAAACCGCCAGTCGCTGCGCTCGCGTTCGCCTTCCTTGCGCGTGCCGAAGAACTGGACGATCATCTTGCCGTCGGCGCCATAGGCTTCAACGGACGTGACGTGACCGTCCCTCGTCGGCTTGCGCACGGCCCAGACCTCGCGGATGTGATGAGTCCTAAGATGGAGATGGAAGTTCTCGTCAAGCACATTGATGCGCGGCCCGATCTGCTTGACCGACTTGATCGGGCCGGAATGGATCTGGATGCAACCACGATTGCCGACAAAGCACATGATCGGCATCTCGTCTTCGGCCGCCTGTTGGAACAGGGCGCCAACGGCATCATTGTCGAGCAGCCAGGCGTAATCCTCGTCGGCCATACGCATCGCCTGGCAGCGGCTGAGCTTCAGGGTCTTTAACATATGGTAGAACTGATGCACGTCGCTCAGCCGGCTCCAGTGCTCGCGTAGGTCGTCGACCGTGGCGGCTTGGTCTGGACTCACTGCATTATCGAGCGCCCCGCTCGCCTCGACCGATATGATCGGCTCCTGGTCGGAGGATACAAGCTCTGCCGCCAGATTCTGATAGGCGTGCAGGTTCGAGGCGGGCCTGAGATGTACTTTGTGCATCGCCTCGCCGGTGGCATCAAAGAATTGCAGGCTGCGGCGGATCTCGGCTCCCTCGCGCTTCTCGACGGCGAAGCCATACGCCCACGCTTTCGGGAAGATGCGCAGGTCGATCTCGTCGCCGAGCACCATGGCATGCGGGTTGCCGGTGACCACTTTGTCGTAGACGCCGATCTTTTGGTGCACGGCACTTTGGTTGCGGGTGACCGCCATCACCTCGCCGACCGCTTCGAGGCCGGTCAGCAGATCATCGACGCGCGGCTCGATGCGCACCGCGCCGTGACCACAATGCGCCGCGACCAATTCGGCTTCCGAAATACCCAATCGAGCGGCGAGATCATGCTCCCGGATTTTCGGATTGTCTTCGCACGCCCGCCGGATTTCGTCCGGCGACGGTTTCTCGCGCTGGTCCATGTCTTACCCCTGCTTCCACCTACGTGTGAGGATCAGCTGCCCTGCCGGTGAATCTTCAGCCGATCGGGCGCGCCGTAATGCTCGACCCTGATCTGCTGCTGGCCCGTGAACAAAGTGTCGCTGGACAGCGTGCGCACGTCGTCGCACCCGCGCGAAAACCGGGGGTGCTATCGGAGCGGCGAGACCCGAGTGACACGAGCAGGCACATGCCGATGGAATCTCATCGAGCCGGTCGGTGGCCACCGGGCGGTGGTGAGCGATTGTGGGTGTTGTCGCAATCGGCCAATCGGTCATTCGGATGCCACGGGCGGCGCTGCTTCGCCAAACAAAGCGTGTCTGACCCAGTCCTGACATGTTGCTCCCTTGCTTCGCCGCATCGATCGCGAGGGCACCCACGACACGATTGTGGATCGGCAGTCTCTTGCCACCTCGCCAGTTGAGCTTCAAAAACCGTGCCAATTGCGCCGGAGCAAGCTCAGAAGGAGTCTTCTGTAATGGTCATTGGTTTAATGTGAGTTCAGCCAACAACTCAGGCCCAACATCCCGCGTGGCGGACCCGACAAACCCGACAGTACGTGTCGGTTGGCCGACACCTTCGCAGCAATGGACTCACAAGAATCACCGCAGGGTCAGAGATGCCGCGCTGTGTTGAAACGGTTTTCGCTTTGGCACGGTGCATGCAGCGTGATGCGCAAGCAGGTCCCGGACTGAGGAGAATGGAGCCATGATTACGCTCACCGACAACGCTGTTGCCGCCATCAAGACTGCTCTTTCCCGCGCCCAAGAGCCGGCGGAAGGCTTTCGCATCATGGTCCAGGCCGGCGGCTGCGCCGGCTTCAAATACTTAATGGGCCTGGAGAGCGTGTCGCGCGAGGGCGACGCGATCACCGAGACAGATGGGATCAAGCTGTTCGTGGACGCGGGCTCCCAACCGCATGTTGCCGGCATGACCGTCGACTTCCTCACCGGGCTCGAATCTTCCGGCTTTGTTTTCGATAACCCCAACGCGCGCGAGAAGTGCGGCTGCGGCAAGTCCTTCAGTTGATCGCCCGAAGCGCCTGTGCGGGTCCATGAAGCGATTGCCGCCGACGCACTCATTTGCGGCAGAGGAGGCTTATATGGCCGGCACAACAGATGTCCCTGTCCTCAAGAACAAGGCAAGGTCGAAGCCGATCTTGGGACCGGCAATCGCTTCAGGTAGGATGCAAAGAACGTCGCCTCCCGAAACAGTTCGGTTCCTGGTGGCACCCAAGCTGGCGGCCAAATCGCGCCGCTGCGCCAAATTCGGCTTATCGATAACGTTGTCGTGTTCGGGCGTCCTTACCTGCGGGCTAACGGCGGCGACTGCGGACTTGTCCATGTCGACGCCGATCCGGTCTACGTCAAACTCTCGGGCGTCTGCGCCGGCTGCCAGTTCGGGCCCATCATCATCAACGGCATGCGCCAGAGGCTCAATGAGGCGGTCGCACGCTCTCGTCATTCCGGTCAACTGAGGATCGCACATGAAACCTGTCTACCTCGACAACAACGCAACCACACGGGTCGATCCTGAGGTCGTGCAAGCGATGTTGCCGTTCTTTAGGGATCAATTCGGCAACCCTTCGTCGGCGCACGCTCTTGGCGCCTCAGTCAGTGCGGCGGTGAGAAAGGCGCGGAGGCAGTTGCAAGCTCTGATCGGCGCGGAGTTCGACGATGAGATCACCTTCACCTCGGGTGGGACAGAAAGCGACAATGCAGCGCTTCTTTCGGCGCTCGAGGCGGCGCCCAACCGAACCGAGATCGTGACGTCCGCGGTCGAGCATCCCGCCGTGCTGACGCTCTGCGCGCATCTTGAGAAGACCCGCCGCGTCAAGGTGCACAGGATTCCGGTGGATTGCCGTGGCCGGCTCGACCTCGACGCCTATATGGCCGCCCTCACCCCACAGGTGGCAATCGTCTCGATAATGTGGGCGAACAATGAGACTGGTGTGATCTTCCCCGTGGCCAGGCTTGCCGAGTTGGCCAAGGAAGTGGACGCCCTTTTTCATACCGATGCTGTGCAGGCGGTCGGCAAGCTTCCGATGGACCTGAAGTCGACCGCAATCGACATGCTGTCGCTCTCCGGCCACAAGCTGCACGGGCCGAAAGGGATCGGCGCGCTTTTCGTAAAACGTGGCGTCAATTTCCACTCGCTGATCAAGGGGGGCCACCAAGAACACAACCGGCGTGCTGGCACCGAGAATACGCCCGGCATAGTCGGGCTCGGCATGGCGGCCGAACTCGCCTTGAAATTCATGGACGACGAGACCACACGGGTAAAGTCGCTCCGCGACCGTTTAGAGGACGGGATTCTCCAGCGCATCCCAAGCACCTGTGTCACTGGTGATCCCCTGGAACGGTTGCCCAACACCGCAAACATCTCCTTCGAACATGTCGAAAGTGATGGAATCCCACTCCTCCTCAGCCGCGTGGGCATCGCGTGTTCCTCCGGCTCCGCCTGCACCTCCGGCTCTCTGGAACCGAGCCATGTCCTGAGCGCGATGAAAACGCCACACGCGGCAGTCCGCTTCTCCTTGGCGCGGGACAACGGCGAAGCGGACGTCGACCGGGTGCTCGAGGTCATGCCGGCAATCGTGGAGAAGCTGCGTGGCTTTCCCAGTTCTGGGCCGGGTAAGCGAAGCTCCGAAGACGTTCAATCCGGTCTATGCCTGAGCGGCAGCAGAACAGGCTACCGTCCATGACCCGTCATGTCTTTCTCAACGATACGACCTTGCGCGATGGCGAGCAGGCGCCCGGCGTCGTCTTTACCACGACGGAAAAGCTGGAGATCGCCGAGTCTCTTGCGGCGGCCGGCGTCACAGAGATCGAGATCGGCACGCCGGTCATGGGCGCCGACGAGATCGAAACAATTCGCGCCGTGGTCGCGCGGTGTCTCCCGGTTCGGCTCATGGCCTGGTGCCGGATGACGTTGCTGGATCTCGATGCAGCGATCGAGAGCGGCGTCCACGCCGTCAATCTATCGCTGCCTGCCTCGGACATCCAACTTGCCGCCAAGCTCGGCCTCGATAAGGCGGGAGCGCTCCAGGTCATCGAACATATGGTCAGACGCGCAGCCGCCGCCGGCTTCTTCGTCGCGGTGGGCTGCGAGGATGCCTCGCGGGCCAATCGGGATCATCTCGCCCGCGTCATCGAGACGGCTGCACGCGCCGGCGCAAGCCGCGTCAGGCTAGCCGACACAGTCGGCGTTCTCGATGCGTTTTCGACCTTCGAACTTGTCGCCCAGCTCGTGGCGCAGTCTCCAATCGACCTTGAATTTCATGCGCACAACGATCTCGGACTTGCTGCCGCCAACACGCTGGCCGCGATCCGCGCAGGCGCGCGCCATGCCTCCGTCACCGTCCTGGGGCTCGGCGAGCGTGCGGGCAATGCCGCGCTGGAAGAGGTGGCCGCCGCGATGGCGGTCCTCGACGGCGCGGATACCGGCATCGAGCTGACCGCATTGCCCGACCTCGCCGCCCAGGTGGCCTGGGCCGCCCGCCGGCAGACCGCGGCCATTAAACCGGTCGTCGGCGCCGATGTTTTCACGCACGAATCCGGCATTCACGTCGCAGGGCTGCTGAAGGACTCGCGCACTTATCAGGGGCTCGATCCGGCTCTCGTCGGCCGCTGCCGGCGTATCGTCATCGGCAAGCATTCCGGCGCCACTGCGATTGCCCATGTGCTGAGCGAAAGCGGTCGCGATCTCGACCCGGATCTGGCAGCCGCGATGGTGGCCCGCGTCCGGCGCGAGGCGGCCGAGACCAAATCGACCGTCACTGCAACTCAACTGGTCGAGCTCTACGATGGAATGTGCAGCGAGGCATCCCTCGCGGAGCTGTGCGGGTCCAGGTCAGCCGTGCGCGAGCGCACCGACACCACAGTTTTCCGACCAGGGAGAATGCAATGAATTGTTCCGCTGACAGCCGCCCCATCGACGTCACCGACATCCTCGCACGACTGAAGCGCCTGTCGGCTGCGGAGGAGTTCTTTGCAGTCCTTGGCGTCTCCTATGACCCGAAAGTGCTGAATGTCTCGCGGCTCCACATCATGAAGCGCGTGGGCCAATACCTTGCCGAAGAAGATTTCTCCGGTCTGCCCGACCAGGTGATTGCCGCGCGGGTGCGGGCGACGCTCGAACGCGCTTACGAGGACTTCGCGATTTCCTCGCCGCTCACGCATCGGGTCTTCAAGGTGCTCAAAGACCACGATCCGAACAAACCTGCCACGCCGGGCCGCACCTTTGTCCCGTTCGACTCCGTACTGAAGCGGTTCGGACAGGAATGACCGCGACACGGGTCGCGACGCGACAATGTCGAGAAGCCGACAAATCCGGTCATCACCACGGCGCCCTCAGAAGCAACCAATCGCAGAGGGGCACGCAAAACAGTTGGCACGAATGATGCAAACCAAGGAGATGAACCGCCAAGCCCGCATCCGGACAGGAGCCTGGAGAAACCGCCAATGCACATCGTAATCTGCATCAAGCAGGTGCCGGACTCGGCACAGATAAGGGTCCATCCGGTGACGAACACGATCATGCGCCAGGGTGTTCCGACTATCATCAACCCTTACGACCTGTTCGCCCTCGAAGAAGCCCTCAGACTGCGCGACTCCTATGGTGGCGAAGTCACCGTGCTCACTATGGGTCCGCCCATGGCAGAGGACGCGCTGCGCAAGGCGCTCGGTTACGGCGCCGACCGAGCGGTGCTCTTGACCGACCGCTATTTTGCCGGCTCCGACACGCTCGCGACCTCGTTCGCCCTTTCCCAGGCAATCGCGAAGGTTGGCGAGACGTTCGGCACGCCAGACCTCGTCTTCACCGGCAAGCAGACGATCGATGGCGACACCGCCCAGGTCGGGCCCGGCATCGCCAAGCGCCTCGGACTCCTGCAGTTGACCTATGTCGCGAAGATCGCCTCTATCGACCTTGCTGCGCGCGAGATCAAGGTTGAGCGCCGCTCCGAAGGCGGCACACAGATGCTGAAGAGCAGGCTACCTTGCCTGATCACCATGCTGGAAGGCACAAACGAGATCCGCCGGGGCTCGATCCAGGACGCCCTGTGCGCCGCGCGCAGCCAGGTCTTGAAATGGAGTGCGGCCGACGCCGGCATTGAGGATCTCACCAAATGCGGCCTGCGCGGTTCACCGACGGTCGTCAAGCGCGTTTTCGCCCCTCCTGCGCGGGCGGAAAAGGCGGCAAAAATCGACACCGCCGAGATGGCTTTGCGCGATGTCGCTGACGAACTCATCACGGCAATCTTCACCCGCCAGCCGGCATTGGAACATGAGCTCGCCTTCAACGGCGGCGCGTGAGAGGGCAAGGATCAGACGATGTCGAACGCGAACCGAGAAACCCCTCGCCCTGCCGCCGGCCGTGCCGGAATAAAGAAGGAGCTGCCCGCGCATTTCAAGGACTACCGGCACGTTTGGGTTTTCATCGAGCTCGAACGCGGTCAGGTCCATCCCGTATCGTTCGAACTGCTCGGCGAAGGCCGCAAGTTAGCAGACAAGCTTCAGGTCCAGCTTGCGGGCGTCGTGCTTGGACCGCCGGGAGAGGCCATCGGGAACGCCGTTGCCGAAGCCTTCGCTTATGGTGCCGACCTGGTCTACATCGTCGAGGAGCCGCTGCTCGCCGACTACAGGAACGAGCCTTTCACCAAGGCGATGACGGATCTGGTCGATACCCACAAACCCGAGATCCTTCTTCTCGGTGCCACCACACTCGGCAGGGATCTTGCCGGCTCCGTGGCGACGACCTTGCAGACAGGGCTCACGGCCGACTGCACCGAACTCGATGTGGATACCGACGGTTCGCTCGCCGCCACCCGTCCGACTTTCGGCGGTTCGTTGTTGTGCACGATCTATACGCTCAATTTCCGCCCCCAGATGGCGACAGTGCGACCGAGGGTCATGCCCATGCCGCAGCGGGCGGATAAACCGGTTGGGCGTGTCATCCGGCACAAGCTCTCGGTAGCCGAGGACGAGATCGTTACCAAAATCCTCGGCTTCCTGCCGGATAGTCAGTCGGCAAAGGCAAATCTTGCCTATGCCGACGTCGTGGTTGCGGGAGGCCTCGGTCTAGGCGCGGCGGAGAACCTGCAGCTTGTGAAGAATCTCGCGCGGGCAATCGGCGCCGAGCATGGCTGTTCGCGCCCGTTGGTCCAGAAGAGCTGGATGCCAGCTGATCGGCAGATCGGCCAAACTGGCAAGACCATCCGGCCGAAGCTTTACATAGCGGCCGGGATTTCCGGCGCCGTCCAGCATCGGGTTGGCGTCGAGGGGGCGGATCTCATCGTGGCCATCAACACCGACCCGAACGCGCCGATTTTCGATTTCGCTCACCTCGGGATCGTCACCGACGCGATCCGCTTCCTGCCCGCACTGACGGAAGCCTTCACCCGGCGGCTGTCGCCCCACAGTCGCGATAAGCTTGCGAGCTAAGGGACGGACATGATTGAGGAACAATTCGACGCCATTGTTATTGGGGCCGGCATGTCCGGAAACGCAGCTGCTTACACCATGGCCAGCCACGGCCTGAAGGTGCTGCAGTTGGAGCGGGGTGAATATCCGGGCTCCAAGAATGTCCAGGGTGCCATCATGTACGCGAACATGCTGGAGAAGATCATCCCGGATTTCCGGGACGATGCGCCTCTCGAGCGGCATTTGGTTGAACAGCGGCTTTGGGTGATGGACGACACATCCCATACCGGGATTCACTATCGGTCGGACGACTTCAATGAGGCGAAGCCCAACCGCTACACGATCATCCGTGCCCAGTTCGATAAATGGTTTTCGCGTAAGGTGCGCGAGGCCGGCGCGACGGTTCTGTGCGAGACGACCGTGACGGAACTCATCCGTGACGCCAAGGACAGGGTGATCGGCGTCCGCACAGACCGGGCCGGCGGAGCCATCTACGCGGACGTGGTCGTCCTCGCAGAAGGTGTATGCGGACTGCTTGGCACGCGGGCCGGCCTGCGCGAGATGCCGAAGCCGCAAACCGTGGCGCTCGCCGTCAAGGAAATGCATTTCCTGCCCGAAGAGGTCATTGAGCAGCGGTTCGGCCTCAAAGGCGATGAAGGCTGCGTGATCGAGGCGGTGGGCACGACCTCCCGCAGCATGGCCGGGCTCGGCTTCCTCTACACCAACAAGGAGTCGATCTCACTGGGCATTGGCTGCCTCGTCTCCGATTTCGCCGCGATGGTCGAGAGCCCTTACGTCCTCCTCGACGCCTTAAAAACCCATCCTTCGATCCGGCCGCTGATCGCCGGCTCGGAAGTGAAAGAATATTCCGCGCATCTCATTCCCGAAGGCGGCTACAAGGCTATTCCGCAGCTCTTTGGCGACGGTTGGGTCGTGGTCGGCGATGCCGCGCAACTGAACAACGCCATTCACCGCGAGGGTTCGAACCTCGCCATGACCTCCGGCCGCATCGCGGCTGAGGCAATCATCGAGGTCAAGAGCCGCAACGATCCTATGACCAAACGGAATCTCGCCCTTTACAAAGCCATGCTGGACAAGTCCTTCGTGGTCAAGGACCTAAGGAAATACAAAGACATGCCGGCCTTGCTCCACACCAATTCCTGCAATTACTTCACGGCTTATCCGCGGTTGATGTCGCAAGCCGCGCAGAACTTCATGCGTGTCGACGGCACGCCGAAGATCGAGAAGGAAAAGGCGACCACGGCGGCCTTCATCAAGGCGCGCTCGCGCTGGGGGTTGGTCAGCGACGCGGTCCGCCTTGCATTGGCGTGGCGCTGAGGGGAGACGAAATGACGATCGCAGTGACGAAGTCACGTGTCGAGGACAAGCTTTACCAGAACCGCTACTTGGTGGATTCCGGCCGTCCGCATATCAAAGTGCGACCGCACGAGAGGCCAAGCGCGAACTTGCTCGCGCTGACCCACGTCTGCCCCGCGAAATGTTATGAGTTGAACGACAAAGGTCAGGTGGAGATCACTGCCGACGGCTGCATGGAGTGCGGCACCTGCCGGATTTTGTGCGAGACCAGTGGCGAGATCGAGTGGAACTATCCACGCGGCGGCTTCGGAGTCCTCTTCAAATTCGGATGAGGACGCACGCACCGTATCAAGCGGGTCAATCTTGGTACACCTGAGGTCGCGACCAACGCCAAGTCTATCTTTGCTTGAATTGCCGCGCCACGAAGAGAAGCTCGTCAATACTGTGCTTTCACAATTCAGACTCAGACACAAAAGGAGGAGCACTCTGGACGACAACCGCTGAGGTGTTTCCATGGCTCACGTACCGCAAGATCGGGTCGACGAGGTAGCACCTCGGGATACCCGCCCTGAACCGCCCATCAAAAGCATGCCCCAAGCAGATATCGCGCTCAGGGGACTCTACGAGATATCGAAGGTGCTGACCGCCCCCAGCGAGCTGGAGATTACGCTCGCCAATGTCGTGAACATCCTGCCTTCGTTTCTGCAGATGCGTCACGGAGCAATCGTCGTCCTGGACGCTGAAGGAGAGCCGGAGATTGCCGCAACTGCCGGCAATACCCACGCACCTCAATCAGGCACTCGCCGCGTCATACCACAGGCCATAACAGATCAAATCGTCGCTACGGGGACGCCGCTCTTCATACCGGACGTCCGCAAGTCCCAACTATTTCAGGCTGACCTTCAAACATCTTCGAGCAGCGGCACCATCCCAATTGCCTTTATCGGTATCCCGCTAAAGGCTGATCATAAAATCCTTGGGACATTGTCGATCGACCGCGCCGGAGACGGCGCCACCGACTTTCGCGACGACGAGGACACATACTTCCTGACGATGGTCGCCAACCTTGTCGGCCGGACGATCCGTCTCCATCGCATCCTGAGTACAGATCGTCAGCGGTCTGTCCATGAGCAATGCAGACCGGAGAAATCGCCCAACGAGGGGAGGACCTACGACCCTGCCCGGCATGCGGATGTCAAAATCGACGGGATCATCGGGGAAAGCCCCGCACTCAAGCAGGTGCTCGAAACCGTCTCGGTCGTAGCAGGGACCAATTCCACCGTGCTTCTGCGGGGTGAAAGCGGCACCGGCAAGGAATTCTTTGCGCAAGCCATCCATAAGCTCTCACGTCGGAGGAAGAAGTCTTTCGTCAAATTGAACTGCGCCGCACTGTCTGAAAGCGTTCTGGAGTCAGAATTGTTTGGGCATGAAAAGGGCGCTTTCACGGGTGCTATCTCCCAGCGCGCCGGTCGTTTTGAATTGGCAAATGAGGGAACGCTGCTACTTGATGAAATCGGCGAGATTTCGCCGGCCTTTCAAGCCAAGCTGTTGCGTGTCTTGCAGGAAGGCGAGTTGGAGCGAGTCGGCGGCACCAAAACGCTACAGGTCGACGTGCGCCTCATATGCGCCACCAACAAGGACCTCGAGACGGCCGTCATAAAAGGGGAGTTCAGGGCCGACCTTTATTACCGCATCAATGTGGTGCCAATTATCCTGCCTCCGCTCAGAGAGCGACCCGGCGATATTCCACGCCTTGCGAACGCCTTCCTCAACCGATTCAACAAGGAGAACGATCGCGCACTCGCCTTCGCGCCGTCGGCGCTTGAACTGATCTCGCAATGCTACTTCCCTGGTAACGTCCGCGAGCTGGAGAACTGCGTCCAAAGGACGGCCACACTTGCGCGTTCAAGGACGATCACGCCATCCGATTTCGCCTGTAAGAAGAGCCAGTGCCTTTCCTGGCTCCTCTGGAAGCGAGCCGACCGCTCGAATGGCGGCAATGCCATCGACGATCTCGCACGGGTCAACGCAGTGCCGGTCGAATTGCGGCTGCCGGCCAGTCGCATCGGTGCCTCCGCAGGCAAGGTATCTCCCCTTACGGCCGGCGATCCGAACGATCCCGCTTGTCCCCCGCGTCTGACGGAACGCGACCGGCTGATCGACGCGATGGACAAGGCCGGTTGGGTTCAGGCCAGGGCGGCTCGTATCCTCGGCCTCACGCCGCGGCAAATCGGCTACGCCCTGCGCCGGCATGGTATCGAGGTGAAGAAATTCTAGACGTCGTGATGACGTCAAACGTAAGCCCGGAGTAGTCTCCCTCACACTCTGCGCGCCCAAGGCTGGTAACCTTCGCGACCCGATTTGCTTGTCCACTGTCGGAAGCCCGACAAAGGTGTGTCGGAGCAATCCGACGGAATCCGACACGAAAGCACAATTCGTGAACCAAAACCGCTCTTTGAGCTGGCATAGCTCTTGCGGTTTGAACTGCGACATTCACCAGCAACGGAGCCGTTCGATGTCCGCACCGGCAATTTCGCTTGAGAGCCTCAGCACGACATTCGGTGACCAGTTGCTTGCCACCGTGAAAGCCGGGGGCTGCGCGTCTTCGTCCTGCGGCTCGTCGATAAAGCCGGACGACACGGATCCGGCTGTCTGGGAGAAGATCAAGGATCACCCCTGCTTTTCAGAAGAGGCGCATCACTATTTCGCGCGCATGCACGTCGCGGTCGCGCCCGGCTGCAATATCCAGTGCAACTACTGCAATCGCAAATATGACTGCGCCAACGAAAGCCGGCCTGGGGTTGTCTCCGAAAAGCTGACGCCCGACCAGGCGCTACGCAAGGTGATCGCGGTCGCCAACGAGGTGCCGCAGCTTTCCGTGCTCGGCATCGCCGGACCTGGCGATGCCTGTTACGACTGGAAGAAGACGAAGGCAACGTTCGAACGAGTCGCCAGGGAAATCCCAGACATCAAGTTTTGCATCTCCACGAATGGGCTCGCGCTGCCGGACCATGTCGAGGAGCTTGCCGACATGAATGTCGATCACGTGACGATCACCATCAACATGGTCGACCCTGAGGTCGGTGCAAAGATCTATCCTTGGATCTTTTACGACCATCGCCGCTACGTCGGCATCGAAGCCGCCCGGATCCTGCACGAGCGGCAGATGTTGGGCCTGGAGATGCTGACCGCGCGCGGCATCCTCACCAAAATCAATTCGGTGATGATCCCCGGCGTGAACGATGAGCATCTGATCGAGGTGAATAGATGGGTCAAGGAGCGAGGCGCGTTCCTGCACAACCTCATGCCGCTGATTTCGGACCCGGCGCACGGCACGCACTACGGACTGAGCGGGCAACGCGGCCCAAACGCAATGGAGATGAAGGCTCTTCAGGATCGTGTCGAAGGCGGCGCCCAGTTGATGCGCCACTGCCGGCAGTGCCGGGCAGATGCCGTCGGCCTGCTCGGTGAGGATCGTGGCCAGGAATTCACACTCGACCGGATTCCCGGCGAGGTCACCTACGATGCCAGCAATCGCAAGGCCTATCGGGAGCTGGTCGCGGAGGAGCGCCGTGATCACGTGGCGGCTAGGAGAGAAGCGATCGGATTGGTCAAGGCAGCGAGCCCCGGCAAGTCCCTTCTCTTCGCGGTGGCGACCAAGGGCGGCGGCCGCGTCAATGAACATTTCGGCCATGCGAAGGAATTCCAGGTTTATCAAGCCTCGCCGAGAGGGATCAGCTTTGTTGGGCATCGCAAGGTGGAGCAGTATTGCCTCGGCGGCTGGGGCGGAGAAGCCGCCCTCGATGGCGTCATCGCAGCGCTTGAAGGCATAGATCTCGTGCTGTGCGCCAAGATCGGAAATTGCCCGCAGGATCAGCTCGCGGACGCTGGAATCCGAGCCATCGACGCATATGCCCACGACTATATCGAGACCGCAATCAGCGCGATTTACGCCGCCGCGTGTGGGACCCCCGCACTCGCGGCGACGGCCTGAGCGCGTCTCATCCATTCGGACCAGGAGTTAAAATGGCTTTCAAGATCATCGCATCCCAATGCACCCAATGCGGCGCCTGCGAATTCGAGTGTCCCTCCGGCGCGATCAAGTTCAAAGGCGAGAGCTATGTGATCGAGCCGCAAAAGTGCACCGAGTGCGAGGGGATCTTCGATGCGCAGCAATGTGCCTCGGTATGCCCGGTGCCGAAGACCTGCGTTCCTGCGTGACGAACATTGGGTTGCCGACATGGTCGGGGATGCCTTCGCAGGACGCCTGGAACGCCTTTGTTCACAATCTGCAGCCTCAAGAGAAATCAGGGAACGGACATGTCGCTCGGACGCGAAGAGGAGGTCGAAATCCGCAGGCCTCCACGATTCATGCCGGGAGAGCGGGTACGTGCCACTCGCCACATAAAAAATGACGGCACCTATCCTGGCAGGGAGATCGGCGAAAATCTCGTGCGGAAGGGCGACGAGGGATATGTGCGCGACATTGGCACCTTTCTCCAGCAGTTCTTCATCTATGCGGTCGAATGGGTCGACCGTGGCACCGTCGTCGGCATGCGAGCGCGTGAACTGATGAGCCTCGACAAAGCCGAGGCGCCCTGCAGTGCTGAAAGCAATACCAATGAAGGGACGGCCAGATGAAAGTCATGATCCGCAGGACCGAGGCTGGCTTGTCGGCGTATGTCCCGAAGAAGGACCTCGAAGAGCCGATCATCAAGCTCGAGAAGGAAGAGTTGTGGGGCGGAACTGTGACGCTCAGGAACGGGTGGCGGCTCCTCCTACCCGATCTTCCACGGGATACGCGTCTGCCGATCACCGTCGAGGCAAGGAAGGTTTCCGAACAGGACTGATGCTGCCCCTCGATAGGTGCGTCGCGAGGAAACGAGCATGAACACGATCCTGACATCGGGCCACCTCGTCATCGTGCGGGACAGTTTTGCCGAAAAGCTGCTTGACCTGGCGAAGGAAGCGCTCGCCGCCGATCAGGTAATCCCCTATCTCGGTCCGGGTCTTCTTGGGTTCAACTGTGCGGAACCGCCTGTGCCACATACGCCGGAGGTCGTTGCCGCGGCACTCAATGCACGGGCGCCAGCCCCTTCCAGGATCCGCACCAATATGTGGTCGGTTGCGCAGTTCATCGAACAGCGCCGGCATCGCCGAACGCTTCAAGCTTGGATGACCGACATATTCGCAGCGCCGGTGGCGCCGACCCTCCTCCACGCCTGGCTGGCAAGGCTGCCGCTCTCCCTCATCGTCGACAGCTGGTACGACGGCGCGATGCGCACGGCTCTCGTAGAGACCGGCCGAACGGACGTCGTTGAGATACAAGGCGTCACGCGGGCGAACGAAATCGGTAACATTTGGACGAAAACCTACGATTTGTCCGGGAGGGAACTCGACCCCCGATCGGGGGCAAAGACGGTTCTCTATACACCTCACGGGAGTATTAGGCCGGCGCAAAACTTTCTCGTCGCAGATTCCGACTATGTCGAAGTCCTGACCGAAATCGATATCCAGACACCGATCCCAGACGTGGTGAAGGAACGGCGCATCACCCGTGGATTTTTCTTCGTTGGCTGCCGCTTCAACGATCAGATGCTGCGCACCTACGCCAGGCAGATCATGAAGCGCTCCCGAGGTCCACATTGCGCGGTAATGGACGCGGAAACGCTGACCAGAAACGAAGCGCGTTTCCTTGCGGCAAGCGGAATCACGGTGATCGACATGCCAGTAAGTGAAACCGCGGCTCGGCTTATAGGAACGCGCCCTGCTGCAGGTGGTGGACAGGATTAACAATGGCGGGCCCTTTGATGATTGGTCCTTCGGCTTGCCTCGAAGACGCAAAATGCAGTCGGGAATACACCCGTGAGCAGTGATGCTATCGGCAGCGCAACGAACGCTCTGAATTCGTTGACCCATGTGGAAGCGGCGCGCTGGGGCCAGGATTTGAGTACGCTGTTGCGCATCACGCGTATGAATTTGCGGCATCCCTGGCAGGTCGCCTTCGCCATGGGCTCGACGATCATGGCGGCAATCCTCCAGTTGCTCATTCCCCAGCTTCTCGGCCGGGCTGTCGACCAGACCCAGACAGCCATCGGGGGCGGTGTCGCGGGGGCCGCCGCAGGACAAGCGCTCTGGACCCCGGCTCTCCTGCTGCTCGCCGTCAGCGCGCTACGCGGCCTTTTCACGATGGCGCAGAACTATTTTGCCGAAGCCGTCGGGCATCATGTCGCGTACGAACTGCGGCTCGCCTACTACGACAAGATCCAGCGTCTCAGCTTTTCCTTTCACGACCGGGTCCATTCAGGCGATCTGATCACCATCGGAATGCTCGATCTCCAAGGCGTGCGGATGTATTTTTCCACCGCGCTCGTTCGCGTGCTCCTGCTCACCATGCTGATCGGGATCGGCGCCTACATGATGATCTCGACCGATCCCATGCTCGGCCTGGTCGCGCTGAGCTTCGTGCCTTTTGTCGCCTGGCGCTCATCGGCCACACAGCTTAGGCTGCGCGCCACCTGGCTCGACCTGCATGAGCGGCTTTCAGTACTAAGCCGCGTGATGGAGGAAAATCTCGCAGGCATCCGCGTGGTCCGCGCTTTTGCGGCTCAAGCCTATGAGATGCTGAAGTTCGACGGCGCTTCCAAGAACGCGCTCGACCTCGCCCACGACCGAGTTGACATCTACGTGCCCAGCACGTCGGCGATGACCTTGTCCTTCTTTTTCGCAATGGGATTGGTGCTCTGGATCGGTGGCAGCAAGCTCGTCGCTGGCGAGATAAGCGTCGGAACGGTGGCGACCTTCCTGACCTTCATGACAATCCTGCAAATGCCAGTCCGCCAGATCGGCCTCATGGTCAATGCCTTTGCCCGCGCTTCTAGCTGCGGTTCGCGGCTTTTCGGTCTCCTCGACCAGGAGATCACAATCAGGGATGCTCTTGAGGCCAGACCGCTCGAGATAGGCGACGGCACTCTGCGCTTCCACAATGTCTCGTTTGCGTACCCCAGCGCCGAAAACCGCGCCATTCTGAAGAACCTCAGCTTTGAGGCCCGTAGAGGCGAGACGATCGCGATCGTCGGTCCGCCGGGTTCGGGCAAATCGACGATAGCTCATCTGGTCCCCCGCTTTTATGACGTGACCGGTGGCGCCATCACGCTGGACGGCCAGGACATACGCAATGTCACCCTCGCGACGCTTCGCAAGGCGGTCGCCGTCGTACAGCAGGATGCATTCCTATTCACCACTACGATCGAGAACAACATCGCTTATGGCGATCCCTGGGCGAAGAGACAGCGAATCGAACGCGCTGGCGAATTCGCCCAGCTCCACAACTACATCCTCGGGCTCCCAGCGGGCTACGAGACGGTCGTGGGCGAACGCGGCGTCTCTCTCTCTGGCGGCCAGCGCCAGCGTCTCACGATTGCTCGCACCATGATGCTGCGCCCCTCCGTCGTCGTTTTCGACGACTCAACGGCCGCGATCGATGCCGGCACCGAGCAGCGCATCCGCGCGGCGATGCGGCGCTTCGCCAAGGATCGGGTGACGATCATCATCGCGCACCGGCTGAGTGCGCTTGTGCATGCCGATCAGATCCTTTTTGTCGATAACGGCGAAATCGTAGAACGCGGCACGCATCAAGAGCTTTTGGCAAAGCGGGGACGCTACAGGGCCCTTTACGATCTCCAGACGCGCCCGGGTGATGACAATATGACCCAGTATGGGGGCGCCCGCTGATGGCGCAGGGCCGCGCCGGCGAAGTCGAAGCCGAACGTGACGACGGTAGACGCCCTCCGCGCGCGGTTGTCGGCTCGCACCGCATCGAGGAGGAGATGTTCGGCCGGGCTTTCGACAAGAGCATCCTCCGGCGCATCTGGGCTTTCGTCCGTCCCTATCGGGCCAGGGTAGTCATCACGATTGCAGCAATGCTGATCTTCACCGGGACGCAGCTTCTCATCCCGTTGATCATCCGCTACGCGCTCGACCAGGGCATGAACCCGGCAAGGACCGATCGCTCAGCCCAGCTCGCGGCCGTCGGCGCGTTCGTTTTGGCGATTTTGGTCAATTTCGCTGCCGGCTACATGCAGGAAACCGTGGTTGGGAAAGTGGCCGAAACTGTCCTGTTCGACATCCGCCGCGCCATGTTTGGCCATCTGCAGAAGGTTTCGCTCTCCTTCATGGACAAGACCGAGGTCGGACGCCTCATGTCGCGCCTGCAAGGCGACGTCAACTCCATACAGGAATTCCTCGAAACCTCGGTATATTCCGTAGGCGATGTTGCGCTTCTCTTCGGCATCGTTTTCGTAATGCTGTGGCTCGACTTCCGCCTCGGCCTCCTGACGCTCTCGGTTCTGCCGGTCCTGGTGATCGTACGCATTGTCTGGCTGCCGCGTGCCCGCGACGCCTTCATGGCCGCACACGAGACTAATTCCGTCGTCAACGGCGCGCTGGCCGAAGCCATTCACGGCGTGCGCACCGTCCAGTCAATGGACCGCCAGCAGGTGAATTTCATCCTTTTTGACGACAAGGCCCATGCCAACCTCAGGACCCACCTGATCGCTGCCAAATATGCACTGGTCATGGTGCCTATCGTCGATGGCCTCACCGGCCTCGCCATGGCCGCCGTTATTGTGGTCGGCGGCTCGATGGTCATGAATGGCCGCATAGATGTGGGCGTATTGGTTGCCTACCTATTTTACATCCAGCGCTTCTTTGACCCGATCCGCTCACTCACCCTGCAATATTCGGTCATGCAGCGCGCCATGGCCTCAGGCAAGCGCCTGACCGATGTGCTCGACGTCAAGATCGATGTTCAGGACAAACCCAATGCCGAGGTGCTTTCGCCCGAAATGGACGGCTCGGTCGAGTTCAGGGACGTCACCTTCGGCTACAATCCGAACCGTTCGGTGCTGAAAAATGTCTCCTTCCGGGTCAATCCCGGCGAGACGGTCGCACTGGTCGGGCCGAGCGGTTCTGGCAAATCGAGCGCGATGGCCCTGGTCCACCGCTTCTATGATGTTCAGCAGGGCCAAGTGCTGGTCGGCGGACATGATGTGCGCGATCTCACCCAGGAATCGCTCGGCCGCCAGGTCGCCATGGTGCTGCAGGAGCCGTTCCTGTTCACCGGGACGGTCTTCGAGAACATTCGATACCACAAGACGGAAGCCGCGCGCGACAAGGTGATCGAGGCCGCCAAGGCGGTCGGCGCCCACGACTTCATAATGAGCCTCGCCGACGGGTATGAGACCCAACTTGGCGAACGCGGCGACAACTTATCTCTCGGCCAGCGCCAGCTTATCAGTTTCGCCCGCGCCCTCGTCGCCGACGCCAAGATCCTCGTGCTCGACGAAGCTACCGCCAACATCGACAGCTACACGGAAATGCAGATTCAGAAGGCTCTGATAAAGCTGCTTGAAGGGCGCACTGGCCTCGTCATCGCCCACCGTCTTGCCACGATCCGGGGTGCCGACCGCATCATCGTGCTTCAGAATGGCCAAGTTATTGCGACTGGCAACCACGATCAGCTAATAGCCATGGGGGGCCTGTATTCCAAACTCTACAATCTCAACTACGCCTCCTTTGACGATATTCCAGAACACGATACGACCGTACAAGCCGGCTCCCAGACCTGACGTCTTGGCGGCCTTGTGGTACTGACATTGACTTCGGGCGTGCCGGCGGACACTCAGGCCGCCGCAGACGAGGAAGCAGGCAGCATTCATGCAAAGCACTCGCGCGGATCGTGAAGACCGGCTGCGAACGATTTCCTCCAGCGTCGTTATCCGACCGCGGTGCACGCCGCGACATCGGGCGAACTCGCTCCAGGTGGTGTCGCTCGGCGTAGCAAAGCCGCTCGCGAGCGCGCCCTCAACAGCGCCGTAGCGAGTGACGGCTTTGCTACCGCCGAGCCGCTGATGAAGCTGGATCTGGGCGCCGCCACCGGCGCCGCCCCGGGCGAGAAGAACCTCTGCGGCGGGCTATGTGCCAACGACTAGCGCGAGCGCGACGAGCAGACGCGTGCCGGCATCGTGACGCGCTCGGCCATCATCTCCTTAGGATCGTGCAGGTTCACACGATGGCCCAGACGCCAGCCAACGCACAAACCCCTGGTAATCTGTGCCGCCGGCTCGTGGTCAGTTTGGCCTCCCTCCCGATTGCCCGCCCCACCACGTGCACGCTCGAGCACGTGGATGTGAGGGAGCGCTGTTACAACGATTTAACCTTCAGATCAGACCGCGAATTTCACGGTCAGACAAGTCGAGCCATGATTTCGGATTGAATGGTCGTCGCGGTGTACAGGGAAGCATCTAGCGGCAGATTCCCAAATGCCAGTTGACAAAGAAGGTAGTTAGCACCTGCCTCTTCCAACTGACTGAGCAGAGCTTCTCGCACAGACGCTGCTGATCCTACCACGCACAATTCACTCTCGACTGCCGCATCGAAGGTCAGCGGCAGGTTGGGTGGAGTGGGGATAGCGTTAAGCTCGTAAAGGAATTGGAAGCTCTTGAGCCATCGATCGTAAGCAGGTGCCGCGAGCGAATAGGCATGTGTGTCACAACGCCCAACCACGACCATGCGGAGCAATCCAATAAATGGCGCTCGATCGCCCGCGCCAGTGTTGTCCTCTTGATAGGCGCGGAACGCATCAGTAGTTTTGCGAACAGAAGAGGAAGGTCCTACACACGCGATATTTGCTCCATTCGCAGCGGCCCAGGCTGCGGACTCGGGTCGATTGGCGGCGACCCATGTCGGCGGATGTGGACGCTGATGAGGTCTTAGCGTCAAAGGAACGTCATTGAGCTCAAAATGGCGGCCTTGATAGCACAGCGTGCCAACCTTCATGGCATTAACAAGTATTTCAACAAGAATTTCGCTGGCTTCCGCATAGCGGCCCGGCACCGCGTCCGCACCAATCCCGAAGTAACCCAATTCGATCGGGAGAGCACCGCGCCCTATGCCCAGTTCGAGCCTGCCACCGCTCAACTGGTCCAGCATACAGATCTCTTCGAACGCACGCAGCGGATGATAAAGCGCAAGCAGCATCACCAAGGGTCCGAGACGCAGGCGCCGGGTGCGCTGGGCGACGCTCGATAAGAACAGATTCGGCGATGGACCTCTCCCATGGGGGGTACAGTGGTGCTCTGCGAGATGATAGGCATAGAACCCTAGCTGATCGCACGCCTCTGCTAATATCAGACGATCTTCGTACTGCCGGGCGATATCGAGGCCGTCCTCGTCCAGATGATCGAAGATGCCGAAGGCTAGGTTTGAAGGAAAGACGTTTGTCACTCGATATTGTCCCCGATTTTAAAGAAAAATGTTGTCGTGCTTGGGTGACCAAGCAAGTCTAAAGATAGCAATGTGTGATATCGGATTAGCGTCAGCGTACCGAACGAGCAGAGCCTGACGCTTCCCTGCCCGTGGTGCTTGGTATGTTTAAGCTTCCAACTATATCGCGAGCGGCAGCAAGAAATGCATCCAATTGCTCTTTTGTGCCGATGCTGACGCGGATGCAATGTTCCAAACCATTGTCCGGAAAGTAGGCAACGAGTATCTTTTGCCTTTCCAACGCTGCTTGCCACCATGAGCCGTCCTGTCCCGCTGGCACACGGGCTAGCAAGAAATTTGCGTGGGAGGGCGTTACGGAAAATCCAAGTTGCGACAGTGCGGCTGTCACTCGCTGTCGTTCATGTCTGATGTGCTTGTGGTTCTCTGCGTAGGCGCCGCGATGCGCAAGCACGCTGATACCAACCGCATGCCCGATCACGTTCATGTTGAAGACGTTCTGGATGTTGCGCAGCCTGCCAATAATCTCAGGGTGACCGAAACCGAAACCGACGCGAATGCCGGCGGCGGCATAGCTCTTCGAAAATGTTCTCAAGATCAGAAGGTTCGAATAACGGTTGATGAGGCGCAGCCCGTGATCGGGTGCAAAGTCGACATAGGCCTCATCAAGGACGACCAGGCGATCCGATTGTGCCACGAGGCGTTCGATATTGCTTATCGAGAGGAATGTTCCGGTCGGATTGTTTGGATTGGCCACCAGAATGAACTTGGCGTCTTTTGCCGGACCGGAAAGCAATTGCTCCATTGGCAGCGAATGAGTTTGACATCCGATCTCGAGAAACTCAGCACCATGCAACATGGCAAGTTTGCGGTTGAACGAAAACCCTGGCGATATCATCGCCACCTTGTCGCCAGGGGCGAGGAAAGCTCTGTAGATGAGTCCGAGCAGTTCAGACGACCCGTTGCCTGCGATGACCTGATCCGTGGATACGCCATAGGTACTGGACGCTGCTTCCCTCAAGCTGATGTTATCGTCGTCCGGATACAGATACTGGCGATTGAGGGCCGCCACTGCACTTTGCATTATGATTGGCGGCAACGGAAACGGGTTCTCATTCGTATTCAGCTTGACAAAACTTTTGTCCGGCGCTGGTCCGTTGGACGGCAGAGCATCTAACTGTCGCGTCCCTTGCGGAAGAGACGAAAGCACAGCTTGCAGTTTTGCATCGGACATATTTTATCTCCGTTTCAGTCGCACAGGGGCATCCGTATGAGCTCGCAACGAGAGCAACATGGCGGACGGATTGACGATGGCAGCGTCGCCTTTCACAAGATGGTCGCAACGCCGGCTGCCACGACGGGAATTCGGCCAGGCTGTCCTCGGTCAGATCGACTTGACGCGGACGCGGATCTGCATCCCTGCGCGGGCCAAGCCGCTAAGCGGTCTCAGCTAATCCGCCTGAGTCATGCTTTCACAGACGCTTGACCTCGATACCGTATTTCCTCAGCACGTAGCCAATCTGGCGCGGGGTCAGTCCAAGCAGGCGCGCCGCCTTTGCCTGCACCCAGCCACATCTTTCCATGGCAGCAATGACGCGCTCGGCGTCGGTGGTCCTCGCGCCCAATGAGTGGGTTGCTCCGGCAGGCGGGACTGTGGTGGCGGCCGAATGAGCGGCCGCATCCGGCGGCGTGGCCGGATTCACTGCCTCTGGGAGGATTGGCGCTGGTTGGAGCGCGGCCTTGCCCGATCTGCTCTTCCGCAGCGCCTCGGCAAAGCATTGGTCGTGGGAGCACGCAAAGTCGTTTCTCCCGATTGATCGTCCCTCCGCCAGGATCGCTGTCCGGTGCACGCAATTTTCAAGCTCGCGAATGTTGCCGGGAAATTCACATTTCATCAGTACTTCAATCGCACGCGGATCGAAGGTCAGCGTACGGCCGTTCTCATCGTTGAAATTCTTGAGAAACTCAGCTGCGAGGAGCGGAATATCGCTGCGCCTTTGGCGTAATGCCGGCACCAGCAAGGGAACCACGTTGATGCGATAATATAGGTCGGCGCGGAACTCATTCCTTGCAACCGCCTCTTCAAGGTTCCTGTTCGTGGCGGCAATCACGCGAACGTCGACCTTGATGGTCTGGTTGCTGCCGACGCGCTCAAACTCCTGCTCCTGCAGCACGCGTAGTAGCTTTGCCTGGAAGGAGGCCGAGATCTCGCCGATCTCATCCAGAAACAACGTCCCCTTGTCGGCGAGCTCAAAGCGACCCTTGCGGGAATTGAACGCGCTTGTGAAGGCACCCTTCTCATGACCGAACAATTCGGATTCCAGGACTGTCTCTGGCAGCGCTGCACAATTGAGTTTGATGAAGGGCCGCTTGGCGCGCGGCGACAACTCGTGAATTGCCTTGGCGACCAGCTCCTTCCCGGTACCGGATTCGCCTCGCAACAGAACCGTGGTCTTTGCCTTAGCTACCACTGCGATCTTCTCGAGCAGCGCGCTTAGCGCCGGACTATCGCCAATCATCCCCTTGACGTGAACCTTCTTGCGCTGCGGTGCAGGGTGCTTGACATCAGAGAATTGCGTTTGCAGCCGATCTTCCACCTCTGTCGGTCGTTCGCGGTCGCCCGCGGAGAAGCGGTGCAACTTGACTGTCTGTCCCACCATGTTGGCGATCATGGTGAGCAGCCGGACATCATAATCGAGCCGATACGTTGACCTGCTGTCCAAGGCGCGGTCGATAGTCAGCGTGCCTACGGCGTTCCCATCAACACGAATGGGAACGCCGATGAAGGACACGGGGTCGGAGGCCCCAAGCACCTCTATGTCAGCGGCAGTGAAGGCCGAATGCACCGCTATGTTCTCGGCGACGAGCGGCGTGTCCGTCGTCACAATCAGATCGATTGCCTTGCGCGGCAGGCGCATCCGGGAGCGCTCATCGCTGTTCTCGTCGCAGCCGGTGACTACGGTGATGTCCAGTACGCCCTCAGCGTCGAAGAGAGCGATGATGCCGTGCCGCATCTGCACAAACGAGGGCAGGAGATCGACGACCTTGGCCAACGTGACTTCGAGCCGGGCGGGGTCGGTGAGTACTTTCGATATTTCGAAGATGCCGGTAAGCGCGTGCTCGTGCGATGGCACAAAAGGGACCGCGGTGTTCATCTCGGACTTTGGGTAAGCCCTTTTCGCATCCGGAAGCGAAATGCGGCACTCGCTGGCATTTTGTTCTGATTTGGGAATGTTGTGGTGCATATGATCCTCGATCTCGCGCCATGAAATGCATGCCGGCGGCATGTGCGCCCGCGACGTCGCGGGCAAGCGCGAAAATGCTCTGACGTGAACTCGTGCCACCGCCGTGTGGTCGAGTGCAAAGCGGGTCGACCCCTGACGCATCGCTTGGCTCTCCCTCCACGAAGCTTGGCCACGTTCTCGGCTTGCACGGGGGCAACCACACGTTGATTTTCAAAAGACTGGAGCGAGGCGGGATAGTCAATCGAGCTTTCTTTCATTCGTGAAAGGAAACCTCGCGGCCTATGATAGAATTCATCAGTTCTAATTTTTGTCGGCGATGTTGAACGACAGAAATACGGCGCCGGCGATGCGGTGGCCGAGCGGCTGACCGCGCCGAGTTGCCGGGCCGTGCCAGTCACCAGCGCCTGCGAACCAGGGGCGGGAGCGATAATCACTGCCGACGACACTGGTCGGTCGCGGCAACCGCCATTTCCTCGATATTGATGACGCAGATAAGGCGGCGGCGTCGCGTGTGAAGGCGCGAAGGTGGCGGTCGAGCGCGGCTTTCTCGGCGGTGCTCGGAACTTCTGAACCGCATCGTCGCGGTCAGCACTAGCGGCGTCAATCCCTACGTCTCGACGTCGCTTTCAAGCTGTCGCTGCAGCGGGAGCGCGGCAAAGAACACGGCAATTCTGCGCCCTGGTGCCAGCGATGCGGCCCTTCCCAAAGTCGGCAAACCGAGGAGCCCGCCACGATGTGCAGCAAAACCGCAAGCCAGATAGATCGACCGGCAATCTGCCGGAGAACATCAAGCGCCTGCTGGACGGCGGCCTTGTCATTCCCGTCTTGTGCCACCGCATTCATCCCATCATTGGCGAGCCCAACGTCAGTTCAGGTCATGCGGATCCATTTGGCATGGGTATTGCGGCGGCGTTGGTGCAGCGTTCGACCGGAGCGCCGCGATAGGGAGAAGCCCGGGAGAAGTCACGCCACCTCGATCCGGTCAGGGAGAGAGAAACAGTGTCAGCTGCACAAGTCCGCGGCGCGAGTCCCGCGCCCCGCAAACCCTTCTATGCCAAGCTTTACGCGCAGGTGCTTGCCGCCATCGCCCTCGGCGTCGCAATTGGCTATTTCTATCCGGGGACCGGCGAGAGCCTGAAGCCGCTGGGTGATGCCTTCATCAAGCTGGTCAAGATGATCATCGCGCCTGTCATCTTCCTGACAATTGCGACCGGCATTGCCGGCATGAACGATCTTCACAAGGTCGGCCGGGTCGCCGGCAAGGCAATGGTCTATTTCCTCACCTTCTCGACGCTGGCGCTGATCGTCGGCCTCATCGTCGCCAATGTCGTCCAGCCTGGCGCCGGCCTCAACATCGATCCGGCCTCGCTCGATGTCCAGGCCGTGAATACCTATGCCGCAAAGGCCCACGAGCAGTCGGTCACCGGCTTCCTGATGAACATCATCCCGCCAACGATTGTCGGCGCCTTCGCGGAAGGCGACATCCTGCAGGTGCTGTTCTTCTCGGTTCTGTTCGGCATGGCGCTCGCGATGGCCGGAGAGACGGGCAAGCCTGTCGTTTCCTTCCTTCAGGCGCTCATCGCGCCTGTCTTCAAGCTCGTCGGCATTCTGATGAAAGCCGCGCCGATCGGCGCTTTCGGCGCAATGGCCTTCACCATCGGCAGATATGGCATCGGTTCGGTCGTCAACCTCGCGATGCTGGTCGCGACGTTCTATTTCACCGCCTTCCTCTTCGTGTTCGGGGTTCTCGGCGCGGTCTGCCGCTACAACGGCTTTTCGATCTGTTCTCTCATTCGCTACATCAAGGAAGAGCTGCTGCTTGTCCTCGCAACGTCCTCCTCGGAGGCCGCGCTCCCCTCGCTCATGCAGAAGATGGAGAAGGCGGGCGCCAGGCGTTCGGTTGTGGGTCTCGTCATCCCGGCCGGATATTCGTTCAATCTGGACGGCACGAATATCTACATGACCCTGGCGGCCCTCTTCATCGCGCAGGCGACGAACACCGATCTGTCAATCGGCGATCAGGTGCTGCTGCTGCTCGTTGCGATGCTTTCCTCCAAGGGCGCTGCAGGTGTGACAGGTGCGGGCTTCATCACCCTGGCTGCTACGCTCGCCGTAGTACCGAGTGTTCCCGTTGCTGGGATGGCCCTGATACTCGGCATCGACCGCTTCATGTCCGAATGCCGGGCGTTGACGAATTGCGTTGGTAACGCAGTGGCATCCCTCGTCGTCGCCCGCTGGGAAGGAGAATTGGACCAAGCGCAGATGAAAGCCGCCTTCTGCGGTCATCAGCTTGCCGAGGCATCAAACCGGCTATCCTCCGCCGAGTAAGGGCGACGCACCGCGACCGGTTTCGCCAAGCTGGTCACATGACCTGAACGATCGACTCGCAGGCTCTAAACGGCGCCTCACGGACCATGTATCAGAAGCGCTAAATGTGTGAGTGCAAATCATCGCCGCCCTAAGCGAATGAACCTTCCGTTATACCCGGCCGGTCTACGTCTGGAGTAGTCCAATACGCTGTCGATCATTCAGTATGCGGGCGTCTTCACTTTGCCCACCCGAAAGCATTGTCGAATCGCGCTAGGTGACAGAGAGCCAGCCTGCGTCAAAAACCAATCAGAATAGGACCCATGACCAAGCGCCCCACAATTACCGATCTCGCCCGCGAAGCCCGAGTCAGCGTAGCAACGGTCGATCGGGTTCTGAACGCCCGCCATCCGGTGCGCGAGGAGACCGCGCGGCGGGTCCACGACGCCGCCCACGCGATCGGCTATCATGCTGCCGGGCTCATCAAGCAGCGCTTGCGGCGAGACCTACCGTGCTACCGTCTGGGCTTCATCTTGAGAAAACCGGCCCAGCATTTCTACCAAGACTTTGCGCGCGAGGTCGAAGCGTCGGTCAATTTGGCCCAGTCCTTCCACGGCATTCCGCTCATCCAATTCGCCCCGTCACATATGCCGAGCGACCTAATCGCACCGCTCAAGGATTTGGGCGCACGCTGCCATGCGATCGCGATGGTGGCACCGGACCACCCAAAAATTACAGCAGCGGTTGAGGACCTCAAGGCCAAAGGCATTCCGGTTTTCTCGCTGCTTTCCGACTTCGCCGCCGGCGTGCGACAGGGCTATATCGGCCTCAACAACCGCAAGGTGGGGCGCACGGCCGCTTGGATGGTGTCCAAGGTCGCAAAACGGCCCGGCAAGGTGGCGGTGTTTGTCGGTAGCCATCGTTTCCAGGGGCACGAGCTCCGTGACGTCGGCTTTCGCTCCTATTGCCGTGAGAACGCGCCGACGTTCGAGGTGCTCGATCCGCTTGTGAACCTGGAGAAACGGCAGGTCACCTACGAGGCAACGCTTGATCTCATGCAGCGGGAACCCGAGCTCGTCGGCTTCTATGTCGCCGGGGGCGGCATGGAGGGCGCCATCTCCGCGGTCCGGGAAGAGGGTAAAAGTCGCGATCTCGTCGCGATCGTGAATGAAATCACGCCGGAATCTCGGGCGGCACTCGCTGATAACATCATCACGATGGCGGTCGCCACGCCAATGCGCCGGCTTTCCCAGGAGCTGATAACGCTGATGACGCGGGCTATCGAGACCGGCACTGCTGAAACACCAGGACAGACATTTCTGCCGTTCGACATTCATCTGCCGGAAAATATATGAAACTGATGGCTTCTATCGTAAGCGGGGAAGTTTCCTTTCATAAATGAGAGAAAGTTGATTGATGATCCCATCCACGCGGGGTAGCCGCACCCCACAGGCCTCAGCCGCGGCCCAGGATGAAGCCAATTGGGTGAACGGATCGGCCACGCGTTCAGGCGGAAGCGCGAGGTAAATTGCCTACATCCGCAGCGTCAATCGCGACCGGCTTCATTGCCAACATCTCGACGTTGTCGGTGCAGGGCGGTGTCGTCAAGGATGCCTCACGCCAGTAGCCGAGCGAGGCCGGCACAGTCCGTTGGGATTGACCTCGTCGACCGGCATCTCCTCGCCTGGCCGCGCGTGAAAAGCCGCGGCAAGGCCGGCAAAGTTGGCATTTGAGTGGGGCTAGACATCTTCTGGGACTTCGCACGCGAAATCGGAGGCGGCAGTCAACTCAGCACCAACCCGGGCATGTGTTCTGCTCGTTACTGGCCCTCGTACTCAGCAAGGAACTGCGCCGCTCTGCCGAGCCAAAGGCCTGACGCCCGAATGGCAACCGCTCCTACGCGATCGCGACCGCCTCCAGGAAGCCACCATCGAAAAGGATGCTCGCGTCGTCACCACCACGTCACGGCCAAAGTGGGCAACGTTTTGAAGGCAGCTGGCATCGCTCTGCCACACAACCTCGACGAACAACTCGCCTGAGATCACCCCCAAAACGTAGTGGTAACACGCGCCGGAGCGCGCCTAACATGCTGATTAATGACATATCCTTGCGGGCGGTGTTTAAACTGCCAGGTCGGATGGTCGTGCCCGAGACGCTCAATAGCTTTCAGGCAAAGGCGCCAGGCGAGATGCCTCCTGCAACATCATTTCCCGCATCCACAGGCTTGCCGGATCAGTATTGTGAAGCGCGGGCCATTGGACGGCCTCCGTGAATGCGGGATGAGGAAGTGGCGGCGGAAGTCCGACAATCCGCAGGGGTGTTGTTTTTGCGAAATGCTGCGCCAGCCGTAAGGGCATGGTCCCGATGCGGTTGGTGCCTGATAGGACGGGCGCGATCAGGCTAAAGCCCTGTACGACGACCTCGATACGTCTCTCGAAACCGTGCTCGAGCAAATACCACTCCTCCATGGTGGGCTGCCGGGTGTGCCTGAATTTGAGCACGACATGCCCCATCGACAAGTATCGCTCGAATGTAAGTGGCTCTGACAGCTGCTTGTTCGTGCCGCAGCCTACGCATACGAGCATATCTTCGAACAGGGCTGCGCGAGGATGTTTCGACATGAACACTTCTGGCATAATCAGAAAATCAACGTCGCCGCGCCGGAGAAGCTCCTCGGGGTCGTCGCAAATAGGCAGACATTCGAAGCGGACGGCGGGAGCTTCCCGCGCAGTACGCTCTACGATCCTCTTAAAAAGCACGAGCGTGAGGTAATCGGAAAGCATGATTCGGAAGAGACGATCCGATTGGGCTGGGTTAAAGGCGTCGGAGGAAATAATCGATAGCTGGATGTGCAGCAATGCGTCCCGGACTGCTGGGGCAAGCCCCTCCGCGCGCGGTGTCAAAATGAGCTCGCGGCCGTTCATCGTAAATAGCTCGTTGCTGAAGTAGGCGCGTAACCGAGCGACGGCGGCGCTCATGGCCGGCTGGCTCAGGTTAATACTGTTGGCCGCGGCAGTGACTTTACGCTCCCTGATCAGAGCGTCCAGCACAACGAGGAGATTCAGATCCAGCCCCTTAAACCGCATATCCTGATCTATCCAGCGTGTGGATGGGCATCATCTAAACAATCAATTTTACGAATTTACGAACCATGCATTAGAGGAACGTAAATGACCGACGTCAAGCTCAAATCGACGGCGCCGCGACACGGGCGGGAACATCGAGAGAGCTCATTGGCGAGCCCCACCGGCTGGCTCACCTTCGCTCACGACAACGGTTGAGTGCAGCCAACAACGCCGCCGCTTTGGCCGGGTAATGCGGCCCGCAAGAAACTATTTTGAAGAGAGGTCCTGAATGCGCCCTCAGGTGCAGTGGAAATTGTGCTGGGAAAACGAGTTGCAGCTCTCGGACCACGTCGAGCTCGCCCAGTTCTTTCGTAATACCTACGGGCCGACTGGGGCGTCCAACGCAGAACCGTTCGAAGGTAGTCGAAGCTGGGCCGGAGCCAGGCCTGAACTCCGCGCAATCGCCTATGATTCGAGCGGTGTAGCGGCTCACATGGGCATACTGCGCCGTTTCATCAAGGTTGACGCGGTCGATCTGTTGGTGGCTGAGCTGGGCCTGTACGGGGTACGTCCGGATCTTGAGGGTCTCGGAATCGCCCATTCAATCCATGTCATGCTTCCAATACTGCAGGAGCTTGGCGTTCCATTCGCTTTCGGAACCGTCCGGGACGCGCTGCGGAATCATGTTGAGAGGTTCGGGCGGCGATACAGCCCTTTGGCCGTTTTGTCGGGAATTCGCGTGCGCTCCACCCGACCAGAGGCGCGCCTCGACCTGCCGCCCACACGCATCGATGACGCACTCACCATTGTTCTGGCAGTTGGACGGCCGATCAGCGAATGGCCCACGGGCACGATGATCGATCGGAACGGACCAGAGCTATGAGCCGTCCCGATTGCTTGTACGAAGTGCGCCGTGAGTGCTCTGACGGCACCGGCCGTCGCAGCGTTTATCTGACGTTTGACGACGGTCCCAATCCACTTTTCACACCGGAGGTTCTGGATGTGTTGGCAGAGCAGCGGGTGCCGGCGACCTTCTTCGTCATCGGCGCCTACGCCTTAGAGCACCCGGATCTAATCCAACGAATGTTTGCAGAAGGGCACGAGCTAGGCAACCACACGATGACTCATCCGGATCTGTACAAATGCGGCTTCGGCGAAGTGCAACGTGAGATCTTTGAAGCGAACGGCGCCATCATGAGGGCGTGCCCTCAGGCCTCGGTGCGCTATATTCGCGCGCCCTACGGGGCCTGGAGCGAAGAAGTCTTCACAGCGTCACAGATCGCCGGGCTGACGGCCCTCCATTGGTCCGTCGACCCTCGAGATTGGTCTCGCCCTGGGGTCGACGCGATTGTCGATACCGTGCTCGCCTCTGTCCGGCCGGGCGCAATCGTACTCTTGCACGACGGATGCCCTCCCGGCGAGTTGAGCCAGGGCGCTCACGCCGGTCTGCGCGACCAGACGGTCACGGCGCTGTCCCGGCTGATTCCAGCACTTCATGAGCGCGGATTTGTAATCCGCTCACTTCCTCAACATCACTGAACAAACGAGATCCCATGACTCTTCTTGGTACAACCAGCACTGTGGCCATTTCGCTTTATGCACTGCTCTCGACTGCTTATAAGAGCATGCAGGGGATTTATGCTCTGCCGACAAACGACTCATCGGCGTTGGAGGATCTCGCCGGCTCCTATCAACTGCCCAGCGTGGATGTCATCGTCCCCTGCTTCAACGAGGATCCGCGCACGCTTTCAGAGTGCCTGGCGTCCATTGCAGACCAAGAATACGCCGGAAGACTTCGGGTCTATGTGGTTGATGACGGTTCTGGAAATCGCGAAGCCGTAGGAACTGTCCACGAAACCTACGCGCGCGACCCTAGGTTCGACATCATTTTGCTTCCCGAGAATGTTGGAAAGCGCAAGGCGCAGATCGCCGCGATACGCCGCTCATCCGGGGATTTGGTGCTTAACGTTGATTCAGACACGATACTCGCGTCCGACGTCATCACCAAGCTTGTACCGAAAATGCGAGATCCAGCGGTCGGCGCAGTCATGGGTCAGTTGATTGCCAGTAACCGGAGCGAGAGCTGGCTGACAAGGCTGATAGACATGGAGTACTGGCTGGCTTGCAACGAGGAGCGCGCGGCACAGGCTCGCTTCGGTGCCGTTATGTGCTGTTGCGGCCCATGTGCCATGTACCGCCGGTCTGCGCTCCTTTTGTTACTGGACCAGTACGAGTCGCAATTTTTTCGGGGCAAGCCAAGCGACTTCGGGGAGGATCGCCATCTCACTATCCTCATGCTGAAAGCAGGCTTTCGAACCGAGTACGTTCCGGGCGCCATCGCGGCCACAGTCGTTCCGAACAGACTCGGACCGTATCTGCGCCAACAACTCCGTTGGGCACGAAGCACATTCCGGGACACGCTGCTTGGGCTGCGCTTGCTGCCCGGCCTCAATAGCTATCTCACGTTGGACGTGGTCGGACAGAATCTCGGGCCGCTACTCCTCGCCCTATCGGTACTAACGGGCCTCGCACATTTCGCACTGACAGGCACTGTGCCTTGGTGGACAGGACTGATGATTGTGTCCATGACCATGCTCCGATGCAGCGTGGTAGCATTTCGTGCTCGACAGTTTCGATTTCTGGGCTTTTCCCTGCACACGTTCATCAACATCTTTCTCTTACTTCCCTTGAAGGCCTACGCGCTGTGTACATTGAGCAATAGCGATTGGCTGTCGCGAAGCTCTGCTGTCGCTACATCGAACACTGGGGGAAAACAGGCCCCCACCCAAACTCCGATCACTGGATCAAGCAGGGCAGAATTCTCACCGCATGCGGCTCCGCTTCGCAGGCTCAATCTTGCGCGGATTCTTCGGGATTAGCGCTGTCGAGCAACATCTGCGGCGACGAGTGATCGCTAATTACCTAGGTGGACGAGAGGTGGACGAGTTTGACCCAGAACATGAATCATCAGTTGCTCGATCGGGAATTGGCCGCAGACGATCCGTGGCGCCTCGACGGCAATCCGTTCGAGCGGGAGCGCCACACGCAAATGCTCCAGCTGGCGCTTGCCCAAGGCTCCATTACAAATGCCCTCGAAGTCGGGTGCGCTGCCGGCGCATTCACGGAAAAACTAGCTCCCTACTGCCAAGGGCTCACCGTCATCGATGTGGTGGCGCAAGCGATTGCTCGAGCACGTCAACGGATAAAGGAGCCGTCGCGCATCAACTGGATAGTCTCCGATGTTCAACAGTTTTCGACCGACGAGTTGTTTGACCTGATCGTTGTGGCGGAGGTCCTATACTACCTCGAAGACATAGCCGAGATGCGCGCGGCCGTCAAAAACCTGGTGCGGGTGCTTGCGCCAGGCGGGCATCTGATCTTCGGATCGGCAAGGGATGCTAATTGCCGTCGCTGGGGTCACGCCGCTGGTGCTGAGCCGGTCATCGCCATGCTGAACGAAACGTTGACCGAGGTAGAGCGTCTTGAGTGTCGGGGCGAGTCGGTCAACGAAGACTGCTTGCTCGTCCGTTTCCGGAACCCGCTTTCCGCTTCCTGATGAATCGAATCTATCGCCGTTAACGTGGAGACACTATGCGCATCTGTGGTACCAAGCTGACCCATGATGGGGCGATCGCCCTTGTCGAGGATGGACGGCTCGTCTTCTGCGTTGAGCAGGAAAAGCGGCACAACAATCCGCGTTATCAAACCATCGATAATCTCGACGTAATTGTCGCCGCTTTGGCGGAACAGGGGCTAAATCCTTGTGATGTCGATCAGTTCGTTATCGACGGCTGGGATGGCGAAGACGAGTCACAGTTTCAGGTCCGGCAGGCAACCAAGCAACCGCCAGTCTTGGCGTCCCTCTCGGTAAAATGAACCCATGTCCATGGTAGCGATCGATCTTACTGACGTAAGCAAAACTTATGACAAGCTCGTTGTCGACAGACTGTCGTTCCGCGTTGCGGCGGGGGAATGCTTCGGGCTCTTGGGACCGAACGGTGCGGGCAAAAGCACGATTGCGCGTATGGTCCTCGGCATGACATCGCCTGATGCGGGGAAGATTACTGTGCTCGGCGCTCCAGTGCCGGCGCGCGCGCGTTTGGCACGTATGCGCATCGGCGTGGTCCCGCAGTTCGACAATCTTGATACCGCGTTCACTGTACGCGAGAACCTGTTGGTGTTCGGGCGCTACTTCCGGATGAGCAGACGCCAGATCGAAGCGGTCATACCGTCGCTGCTTGAGTTCGCCCGCCTCGAGAACAAAGCGGATGCGCGCGTCGCCGAACTGTCCGGCGGCATGAAGCGGCGCCTGACGCTCGCGCGTGCGCTGATCAATGACCCGCACTTGCTGGTGATGGACGAGCCGACCACCGGCCTCGATCCGCAGGCCCGCCACCTGATCTGGGAACGGCTGCGATCGCTGCTGGCGCGGGGCAAGACTATTCTTTTGACTACCCATTTCATGGAAGAGGCCGAGCGGCTGTGCGATCGGCTGTGCGTTATGGAGGAGGGGCGCAAGATCGCCGAAGGCCGCCCGTCCGCACTCATTGACGAGCAGATCGGCTGTGACGTGGTCGAGGTCTACGGCGGCAATCCGCATGAACTGGGTGCGCTGATCCGGCCGTACGCACAGCGCATCGAGGTGAGCGGTGAGACGCTTTTTTGCTATGCACCCGATCCGGAGCAGGTGCTGGTGCAGCTACGCGGGCGCGCCGGTCTGCGCCTTCTGCAGCGTCCCCCCAATCTCGAGGATGTGTTCTTGCGGCTAACCGGGCGCGAGATGGAGGACTGAACAATGGGCGAACGTTATGCGGCGGCCATGCCCGCCAATGCGTGGAATTGGGTCGCGGTTTGGCGCCGCAACTATCTTGGATGGAAGAAAATCGGGCTTGCATCGGTTCTCGGCAACCTCGCCGATCCGATGATCTATCTGTTCGGTCTCGGCTTTGGCATCGGAACAATGATAGGTCCTGTTGAGGGCACTTCGTACATTGCGTTTCTCGCGGCTGGCATGGTTGCCACAAGCGCGATGGCATCGGCGACTGCTGAAACGGTTTACGGGAGTTTCGGCCGCATGGACAACCAGCGCACCTGGGAAGGAATGCTATGCACTCAGCTGACGCTCGGCGATATCTTACTCGGCGAATTGGCGTGGGCAGCCACCAAGGCCCTGATGGCGGGCACAGCAATCACTATTGTTGCCACCACGCTCGGCTACACATCGTGGCCATCCATCCTCTGCTTGCTGCCAGTCATCGCTCTCAGTGGCCTCGCCTTCGCGAGTCTAGCGATGGTCGTCACGGCGCTTGCGCCCAGTTATGAATATTTCATATTTTATAATACGCTTGTTGTAACACCCATGCTGTTCCTTTGCGGCGCGATGTTTCCGGTCAACCAATTGCCCGGCGCTTTTCAGGACGTCGCCTCCTTGTTGCCGCTCGCACATGCAATTGACCTCATTCGTCCGGCGATGCTTGGCCGTCCGGCCGGCAGCATGGGCCTGCATATCGGCGCGCTTTGCATATACACGGTTTTGCCGTTCTTCCTATCGGTTGCTCTATTTCGTCGTCGGCTGATGCGTTGACGCTACTCACCATTCGTAAAATTGATTCTTTGGGCGATACCCATCCACGCGTCGGATAGGTCAATACATGCGTTTTAAGGGACTCGATCTAAATCTCCTCGTTGTGCTGGACGCTTTGATCAGGGAGCGTAAAGTCACCGCCGCGGCCCGCAGTATTAACCTGAGTCAGCCGGCCATGAGCGCCGCCGTCGGTCGGTTACGCGCCTATTTCAGCGATGAGCTATTTACGATGAACGGCCGCGAACTCATTTTGACACCGCGCGCGGAGGGGCTCGCCACAGCAGTCCGGGAGGCATTGCTGCACATCCAGCTGTCGATTATTTCCTGGGACGCCTTTAACCCGGCCCGATCGGATCGTCGCTTCCGCATCATCCTTTCCGATTACCTCACACTCGTATTTTTTAAGAAGATCGTAAAGCGTGCTGCGCGGGAAGCTCCCGCCGTCCGCTTCGAATGTCTGCTTATTTCCGACGACCCCGAGGAGCTTCTCCGGCGCGGCGACGTTGATTTTCTGATTATGCCGGAAGTGTTCATGTCGAAACATCCTCGCGCAGCCCTGTTCGAAGATATACTCGTATGCGTAGGCTGCGGCACGAACAAGCAGCTGTCAGAGCCACTTACATTCGACCGATACTTGTCGATGGGGCAGGTTGTGCTTAAATTCGGGGACACCCGGCAGCCCTCCATCGAGGAATGGTATTTGCTCGAGAACGGTTTCGAGAGACGTATCGAGGTCGTCGTACAGGGCTTTAGCATGATCCCGCCCCTTCTATCAGGCACCAACCGCATCGGGACAATGCCCTTACGGCTGGCGCAGCATTTCGCAAAATTAACACCCCTGCGGATTGTCGAACTTCCGCCGCCACTTCCTGCCGCATTCACGGAGGCCGTCCAATGGCCTGCGCTTCACAATAATGATCCAGCAAGCCTATGGATGCGGGAAATGATGTTGCAGGAGGCATCTCGTATGATTACCCCGCCTAAGAGCACCGGACGTCTCAGTTGTCGGCCGACGACCCCTCGGTTATGAGAGGAGGCATGGATGGCGATTGGGATTGGGCGATTCCTGCATTGTCGAGAACGATGCAGGGAGAGCAGATCCTTCAGCCTGAAGAGGTGGCAGCGATGCTGCCTGGGGAACCGACGGGCGAACGAATTCGGGTGCGCTCGCAACACGGTGCCTCGGTATCTAAGCGAGGGCGGGACTGTTCCGTTTCGCAAGCCTGTGCGGCCGACCGCGTTTGACGGACTGGACGATTGGCTGCGGGAGCGCTTCTTCCCCCATGGCTCGGGCTGGATGACGATCTCGACCCGCTCCAGATGCGCCGGGAACGCCTTGCGCGGTCGCGCAGCACGTCGCGGCTCGCCTGTCGGTCTTGCGGCCTCGAGCTCGGACTCAATCGCGCCGAGCCCGGTCTGATTTCGAAGGCGAAGGCCTGCTGGGCACGTTCGAGCCTCTCGGAGCTGCGACCGAAGCGGCGCGCTCCAGCTGCTTGACGATCCCATGAAGGTCGGCGATCCTCTCCTGGGCACGCTCGTTGAGTGTCGCCATCCGGACGATCTCGCCTTGAGTGTTTCGCTCCGGAGTTGTTGCAGTTCGGCCTTCTCCGCCGCCATGGCGACGAACATCGCCTTGAGCGGATCGATTTCGTGGGGACGGGCCGAAGCGCTTCTCGTCATGACGCCGACAGGAGCTTATTTTGCACGGCCTGAGGCCCGCCTTTTGCGCCTGAGTCACTTCGCCACGGCCTATCCGGCCGACGTCGGACGCCGTCTCCGTTCGGCTCAAACGCGCCAGTCCAAGCCTTCGACGAGCGCCATCGGTTCGGCGCGGCAAGCCGGATCACGCCGTTCTCCACCCGCGGCCAGCGGAACTTGTCCTCGTCCAGCGCTTACGGTGCGGGTATGCCGGCGTCGAGCAAACAGAGAGAAGTTTGGGGCCGAACTAGGACGGCCCCGTTACGAAGTGTTGTCCTGGTGGTTTGAGTGTCGAATCTTCAGATCGATTGCTTGGGCGACCAGCGTCCCCGCCGCCAGCGAGCCCGCAACTGCTCAGCAGAAGGGCGAAGTGAACGTGAGTGCATCCATTTCGTAAATGTGTGTCTATCCAAGCAATCGATTTCTCTAATTATCCGACGAGGAATATGAACGCGTCAGGCAGGGTGCATCATTAGGAGTATTTTCGATGGCAAAGATTATCGAGGGTGGCCCGGGTTCCGAAACACTCCTCGGCACCGAGCTTGAAGATTGGATGGAGGGTTTCCAGGGCAATGACTGGATTGACGGTCGTGGCGGCAACGACGAGATCTCGGCTGGCCAGGGCAGTGACCGAGCTATTGGCGGCGAGGGTAACGACCGCATCTTCGGCGGAGATGGCTGGGACGATCTCTCCGGCGACAACGGCCGCTTCAACGCGCGCATCTCCGGTGAGGACAATGACAGGCTCAGCGGCGGTCCCGGCCAGGACGTCCTCTACGTGGGTGACGGCCAGGATACGTTGACCGGGGGCACCGACAATGACACGTTCGTGTTCCAGTTCCACAATCCGGTGCCTGGGGTCGACCCGAGTGTCGGGTCGAAGCCGGACATTACCACTATCACCGATTTCAACCCGGCGGAGGACAAGTTCGCCTTCGATGCGGTGGGCCTCTACAACGACGGTTTTGGCGCGAACTTCGTCAACAACGCCAGCATACAGTCCGGCTACCCGGTGAGCAGCTTCTACAGTGGTGCGGCCTCGGGTGCGAACGGCGAACACGTCGTGGTGATCACTGGCGAATCTTTCAACTCTGCTTCTGAAGCCGCGAGTGCGATCTCCGGCGAGCACGCCGGCGACATCATTGTCTACCAAAGCAGCTACAGCGACAGAGTCGCAACTCTGGCCTATGTCACCGCCGAGAACAACGGGCATGAGTTCGCCCACCTGGGCGGTGTGGTCACCGTGGCCGACCTAGGCCTGACCGCGTCGGACTTCACCTTCGTTTGATCCAGAAAACCCATACGGAACAGCGCCCCGCCCCCTGGGCGGGCGCTTTCCGTCTCCGCTACTTGCGATGGGCCGGGGCGCCCGGGAGCAGTCGCAGCGTGTATAGCTTGACGAAGCCCTGCACGTCGCGCTGGTCGTACACCGAAATCTCCCTGAACGCGTGGAGGCGGAAGCCTGTTCGGGCCCTTGCGGCCGGCCACGATGACGTTGCCCTTCCAAACCTTCAGCCGGACGGTGTTGTTGTTGACCCGCTCCATTAGATGCCAAACCAAACATATTCGGCGGGAGCACTGATCCTGAATCAGCGAGTCGGTTGCCGCTCGGGGAGCAATATAGGGAGCTGGGTCGCCAGATCCTCACAAGACCTACGTGAGTAACCATTCCTTGAAGGATTCAGCTTTGAGACCTTTCCCTCTGACTTCCGCTATTTGGGGAATTCTGTTGATCAGCGGCGTGGTCAACGTGCTTGCGCTGATCTCGCCGCTGTTCATGCTTCAGGTCTACGACCGCGTTCTGGCAAGTGGCAGCGTATCGACGCTAGTGGGGCTCGTCGTGCTTGCTGCAGGGCTTTATGCGTTCCAATGCCTGCTCGACGTTTTGCGCGCCCGCGTGCTGCTGCGGATTGGCGAGCGTTTCGATGAACAGTTTTCCGGACGCGTTCACGATGCGATCGTTCGCCTTCCGCTTTTAACGCGCATGCCGGGCGACGGCTTGCAGCCGCTTCGCGACCTCGACAATATTCGCGGATTCTTAGGTGGAAACGGCCCGACAGCGTTCTTCGATCTGCCATGGATGCTGCTTTATCTTGGCATTTGCTTCCTCTTTCATTTCTGGATCGGCATGACGGCACTTGTCGGGGCGATCGGTCTCACATCTCTGACACTCCTTACCAACACTCTCTCGCAAGGGCCGATACGCGATACCATTGACCACAACATGGTACGCAATGGTCTACTGGAAGCAGCGCGCCGCAATGCCGAGGTCGTGCAAGCTCTCGGTCTCGCAAAGCGGATCGCTGCCCGATGGCACAAGGCCAATGCCAAGTATCTGGCCGCCAACCGGAAAGTCGGGGACGTGGCAGGTGGGCTGGGTGGCATTTCAAAGTCGCTGCGCGTGCTGCTGCAATCGGCCATTCTTGCCGTCGGCGCGTACCTTGTCATCAGGCAGGAGACTACGGCCGGGGTCATGATTGCCAGTTCGATCACGATGGGGCGTGCGCTGGCTCCGGTCGATCTGGCCATTTCAAGCTGGAAACCCTTCCTCATGGCGCGCCAGGGTTGGGCGCGGCTGGAGGACCTCTTGGGAAAGGTTCCTGAAACCGCTCCTGTTATGCCAATGCCTGCACCTGAACGCGAACTCCGCCTCGAAGGCGTGACAATCGTTCCGCCCGGCGAAAGGAAGCCGACCGTGACCGGCCTTGCGTTTGCCGTTCAGGCGGGAAGCGCACTCGGGATCATCGGTGCATCGGGTTCGGGCAAGTCGACACTCTCGCGCGCCATCGTCGGCGCATGGGCGCCGGTCGCCGGAAAGGTTCGCATCGACAGCGCAAGCCTCGATCAATGGGACCGGGAAGCGCTAGGCCGTCATATCGGCTATTTGCCGCAAGGTGTTGAACTATTCGACGGCACCATTGCCGAAAACATCGCTCGTTTTGAAGATAATCCTGACCCTGAGGCTATTGTCACCGCGGCGAAAGCAGCGGGCACGCACGAACTGATCCTCCGATTTGAGCACGGCTACGAAACTCCGATTGGTGAGGCCGGATCGGCACTTTCCGCCGGGCAGCGCCAGCGTATCGGTCTTGCCCGTGCTCTTTATCGAGACCCTTTCCTTGTTGTGCTGGATGAACCCAATGCCAATCTCGATGCGGAAGGCGAGGCTGCGGTTGTCAAGGCGATCGCCTCCGTGCGCGAGCGCAAGGGCATTGCGGTTGTCGTTGCCCATCGGCCGAGCGCCATCCGCGCCGTGGATTTGGTGTTGGTGATGGAAGGTGGACGGCAGCGAGCATTCGGTGCGCGTGATGAGGCGCTTTCCAAAGTCCTTAAGGGGGCAGCGATGGCATCAGGCGCTGGGGTCAAGGCCATCGAGTCTACACAGGATAACGAGCGCGCTGACATGGAGGATCCCGGTGTCCGGCATTCATCAGAACAATGACGTTTCCAGGTCCATTCGCCGGCACCTGGTGGCGGGCCTGCTGGCGAGCGTGATCTTTGTGGGAGGAGCCGGAGCCTGGGCGGCCTTCACGAATCTCTCCGGCGCGGTTGTCGCGTCCGGACACTTTGTCGTCGATTCCTATGTGAAGAAGGTGCAGCACCCGACCGGCGGGGTGGTGGGAGAAATCCTGGTGAGCGAAGGTGATAAAGTAAAAGCCGGCGACATCCTCATGCGGCTCGACGCCACCCAGACGCGCGCCACTCTCGCTGTAGTCACCAAGCGGCTCGATGAGCTGGCCGCCAACCTGGCACGACTCGAAGCTGAGCGTGACGATCTGGCGGAGATCGCCTTCCCGGACTGGCTGCTCGCCCGCAGAGATGTTCCGGACGTAGCTTCGGCAGTACATGGCGAGACGCGGCTGTTCGAATTCCGCAGACAATCCCGCGACGGAAGGCAGGCGCAGCTAGCGGAACGCATCACTCAATATGAGCACGAGATCGAGGGGCTCAAGGCGCAGGCAATCGCTTGTGAGAAAAGCACCGAGATCCTCCAAAAGGAAATTGCTGCCCTGAGTGGGCTGCGCGACCAAGGCATTGTCTCGGACCAACGCTTGAACAGTCTGAAGACGCAGGTTGCCACTTTCGGCGGCGAACGCGGTGAGAAGATTGCACATCAGGCACAGACGGCAGCCCGCATAGCCGAAACGCGCCTGCAGATCCTGCAGATCGATCCGGATTTCAAGACGGAAGTCGGCCAGGAGCTCAGAGAGGTTCAGGCGCAGGTTGGGGAGTATGTTGAGCGCAAGGTGGCGGCTGAACAGGAACTGCGACGGATCGATATTGTCGCGCCGCAGTCAGGCGCCATTCAACAACTCGCAGTTCATACGGTCGGAGGAGTGATCACGCCCGCCGATCCGATTATGCTAATCGTGCCGGATGGCGACGATCTTGCGCTTGAAGCACGAATCACCCCGAAGGACATCGACCAAATCCAGCTTGGTCACAAGGCCGTGCTGCGGATGTCAGCCTTCAATCTGAGGACCACGCCGGTATTGAACGGATATGTCAGCCGGATCGCAGCCGATCTGGCGACGGACGAAAAAAACGGCGTTTCGTATTACCTGGTGCGTCTGTCGGTTCCGCATGCGGAACTGACGAAGCTCAAGGACCTGACGCTCGTGCCCGGCATGCCGGCCGAAGCGATGATCCAGACGGGCGAGCGTACGGCGCTTTCTTATTTTGTGAAGCCGCTGTCGGACCAAATCAGTCGCGCATTCCATGAGGAATGAAAGTAACCACAGAAACATTTTGTTGGTATTCTTGTTGGTTGTTACGCATGCATGAGAGTCATAACCGTCTGAAACCACAGCCATGATTCCGCCTCTGACTCAGATTCGTGGTTCCACGGTCATTTTGCCCTTCCAAGTCGCCGACCATTCAGTTCTTGGCCTCTAGCGCATTAAGATACCCATCATCGTACACAAAGGCTGGAAAAGAATCCGGTGTCTTGAGCGATCCTGAGGTCTGGAGACCTAGGGTGAGCCTGCAAGCACAGGGCTAGGACATGATTGAGCGTCTGCAATATTCGGACAGGTACATAGGAAGACAGGCAGGCGTCAAAAACGCGCTTTCAACGCGCTAAACCGATGCTACGCACCCCGAGCGTCTTGCCGCCCTCGCTCCCGCCGGTAGGAATCAATCGCGAGCAGGCTGCGACGTTCATCGGCGTAAGCTCAACGACCTTTGATGAAATGGTCCAGGACGGCCGGATGCCCCAGCCACGAATGCCGAGCAAGGGGCGCATTGTTTGGGACGTCGAGGAACTTGTATTGGCCTTTCGAAAGCTCCCTCACCGCCAAATCGGAGGAGCACCAAAGCTTGACGAAGATTCGCCGCCACTAGACAATCCTTGGGATCGAAAACCACGAACATGACGGATGAGCCCGTGAAAATCGATCTTAAGGGCGTAGTGAAGGACACTGATCGCCACGGCAATGATCGGTACTATTTTCGCGCACCGGGTCGGAAGAAGGTCCGGCTCCGTGAACCGACCGGCAGCGACGAGTTCCTCGAGGAACTGCGGTGCGCGCGCGCCGAGGTCACTTATGTTCGGCCCGGCACTCTTCCCGAGATTTGCCGGCGCCTCACCAAGCCTTCCGAGCCAGCGAAGAAAGGCACGTTGCTGTGGCTTTGCCAGGAGTATTACCGTCGGGGCGGCACGGAAATCACCCAAGACACTATGGCGCGCCGACGAGCAATTCTGGAGCGCGTATGCGTATTACCTCATCCCCTCGAAGGTGACCCGGATCCTCAGTATCCCACCAAGGGATCTCTGCCATTCGCCGGTATGAAACGGTCTCATGTTAAGGAGATCAGGGACACCAGGCTCGACGCCCTTGGCGCGGCAAACAATATCGTAAAAGCCATCAGCGCGATGTTTGAGTGGGCAAAGGACACAGAGATTCCGGGCGTCGACTCCAATCCCGCCCGCGGCATCAGACGGCTAAAGAGCGGCGACGGCTGGCACCCATGGGACGTGTCGGAGATCGTTCAATATGAGAAGCGGCATCCGCTGGGTACCGCAGCCAGACGTGCGCTCTCGATCTTCATGTTTACTGGCCTGCGGTTGTCCGACGTCGCGATCTTCGGTCGACAGCACATCACGCTCGTCTACAACGAGGAGACCGAGCAGTGGGAGAAGTGGATCAGAATTAAGCCTGGGAAGACCAGTCGTAACAAGGATGCGGTGTTGGTGGAGCTCCCGCTTCTGCCCGAACTAGAGGCGGAACTTGAGCACACGCCCTCCGACCAGATGACCTTCCTGGTCAATGAGTATGGTCGCCCGTTCTCGGAGAACGGTCTGGGCAACAAGATGCGCCAGTGGTGTGATCAAGCTGAGCTGCCGCACTGCAGTGCTCATGGAATTCGCAAGGCCGGCGCGACGATCGCCGCTGAGAACGGCGCGACGCACGAGCAGCTGAAGGCGATATATGGGTGGACTACGTACCAGCAGCCCGACCACTACATCAAGAAAGCGCGTCGCCGGAAGGTAGCGAGAGCGGCGAAATACCTGCTGGTTATCGATCGAAAAGAGAACAAAATTGTCCCACTTTCTGAGGGGGTTGAAAGAGGTGGGACAAAAATGGCCAAAAAATCCAATTAAATCAACGGCCATAAAAGCCAATGGTGGGCCCGGAGGGACTCGAACCCCCAACCAAGCGGTTATGAGCCGCCGGCTCTAACCATTGAGCTACAGGCCCCACGGCGCTGGATTAGTGTTTTTCCCTGAACCGCACAAGGCTTTCCCTGGGCTTTCCGAGCAGACGTTCCAAGGGGCTGGCAGAGATCGCCCAAATCAGCCCATATTGATAACCTATTGCACGTCGCCCATTGGACGCCGCCCAACACTCGGCCGTCTTGGGATCGCAGATCGAGGAGATTTCATGACCAGACGTATTTTGCCCCTGGCAATTGCCGCCGCAATCGCATTTCCGGCGATCGCCGGCGCCGCCGATTCACCACCGCCGCCGCGTATCGTCGTCACCGGCGAAGGCGAGGCGGCGATAGCACCCGATCTGGCTCTGCTGACGCTCAGCGTCATGCGCGAAGCCAAGACGGCACGTGCAGCGCTCGATGCCAATAACGACGCCATGGCCGCGGTGATCGCGGCGATGAAATCGTCCGGCATCAAGGAGCGCGATCTGCAGACCGCGGGCATCCAGATCAATCCGCGCTATAACTACACCAACAAGCCCGACGGCAGCCAGGAGGCCGAGCTTGTCGCCTACCAGGTGACCAACACGCTGTCGGTGCGCATCCGCGACATCGACAAGACCGGCGACATTCTCGACAAGGCGGTGTCGCTCGGCGTCAACCAGGGCGGCGGCATCTCCTTCTCCAACGACGATCCGGCGGCAGCCGTCACCGAGGCGCGCAAGAAGGCCGTCGCCAATGCCATGGCCAAGGCCAAGACGCTGGCCGAAGCGGCCGGCGTCGGCATCGGCCGGGTCCTGGAGATCACCGACCAGAATTTCGCACCACCGCCGATGCCGATCAACGCCAAGGCATTCGATGCCGCCGGTGCGTCGGTCCCGGTGCAAGCCGGCGAAAATTCCTATACCGCACAGGTGACGGTGACTTTCGAATTGAAATGATCATCGCTTGCAGCATGAAAAACCCCGGAGGATCGATCCTCCGGGGTTTTTTTGAGCCGCGCTTTCCGTCCTGGCGGAAGGGCTCCGCTACTCTACCGGCTGCAAGTCAGCCGGCCGCAGGCCCGAAGACCTTAGCGATAGATGATCGGACAGCCGCGCTCATTGGCGAATACGATCACGACGCGGTCGCCATACTGGCGGCCGGCGACCTTGACCGTGCGGCGGTTGATGTCGATGATGCGGGCGCGGTGCAGGCCCATGCGTTCGGCCTTGTCGATGGCACGCTCCGGCGAACAGGACCGGCGCCAGCCGCCATGACGGCGGTGTTCGCGATAGTAACCATCATCTTCGTCGCCGGTATAGACGCCGACGCGCGGATCCTGGTTATTGCCGAAACCGAGATAGATGCTGTCAGCATGAGCGGGGATGGCAGCAAGTGTGCCAAGGCCGACAAGAGCCGAAAGAGCAGCCGTCTTAATGGTATTGAACATTGTGTTCTCTCCTTGTTGAGGGTTTCAACCCGTTTTCGTCGAACCGATGCGAGGAGAATGCACCCGTCTATCTGAATTTTTTGCGAACCGGCCGTTCATCTCCAGTTCATGAGGCAAGAATGGGCCAGCTGTTTAGTCTCTCCGTTTCTGGAACCGGTTCTATGCAGGGCAGATGGGGAACGCACCGTTTTGCCATGGTTCCCGGTCTTCGTTACCGGAGGAAATCCTAAGGCTCGTCTGCGAGAATATGGTCGAAATAGTCGTCCGGCTCGGCAAGGTCGGTCTCGCTGGCGCTGACCCGGCCGCGCATCGAGATGCCGGCCTCGTGCACGGTCTCGTCGCTTCCAGACACCAGCCTGTGCCACCAATAGAGATCGCGGCCCTCGGCGACCAGCCGGTAAGCGCAGGTCTTGGGCAGCCAGCTGATGGTGCGCACATTCTGCGGCGTCAGCCCGACGCAATCCGGAACACGCGCCAGCCGGTTGGCATAGTCGGAGCAGCGGCAGCTTCCAGCGTCGAACAGCCGGCAGCCGACGCTGGTCCAGTAGATCTCTCCGGTGTCCTCGTCTTCGAGTTTGGACAGGCAGCATTTACCGCAACCGTCGCAGAGTGATTCCCACTCGGCCGGGGTCATCGCCTCGAGGGTCTTGGTCTTCCAGAACGGCTTTTCCATCGTCGGCATGTGGCCCTCGGACGCTTCAAGGTCAAGCACGGCAACCGTGCACCCTCGTCCGAACGATACGCCGGGACCATACGCCGGAACATACGCCAGGACCATACGAATGACATGAAGTCGCCTTCAAAACGCCGGTCAATCGCCCTGTGCCACAGCTAGAACCTACAAACAGGAACCAAACATGGTTGCTGAAAGTTTGGGCAGGGATGGGACGCCACAAGGAGTGTTTATGATGAAACGCCAACCACGGATTCTGGCAGGCACGGCGCTTGGCCTGTTGATGGCGTCCGCGCCGTTAGGCGCGTTCCCGCTGCAAGGCAATGCCGCATTCAGCCCCGTGCAACGTACCGCAGCGCCGCTCATCCCAGTGCAATCGAGTTGCGCCGAGGGCGAGTCGGCGGAGGCCTGCGCGCAAAGCCAGCAGGCAGAGCAGCCCAGAAAGAAGAAGCGCGACCAGCAGCAGCAAACGGAATCCGCTCCGGCCGAGCAGGCGGCTCCGGCCGAGTCCGAGCAACCCCGCAAGAAGCGGCGCAATCAGCAGCAGCAAACAGAATCCGCTCCGGCCGAGCAGATCGCTCCAGCCGAGTCCGAGCAACCCCGCAAGAAGCGGCGCAATCAGCAGCAGCAAACGGAATCTGCTCCGGCCGAGCAGATCGCTCCAGCCGAGTCCGAGCAACCCCGCAAGAAGCGGCGCAATCAGCAGCAGCAAACGGAATCTGCTCCCACCGAGCAGATCGCTCCGGCCGAGACCGAGCAGCCCCGCAAGAAGCGGCGCAACCAACAGCAGCAAACGGAATCTGCTCCCACCGAGCAGATCGCTCCGGCCGAGACCGAACAGCCCCGCAAGAAGCGGCGCAATCAGCAGCAGATCGAAGCGGCCCCATCGGAACAACCGGCCGAGCAGGCAGCGCCGGCAAACGACAACCAGCCCAACGTCAATCCGCGCAAGAAGAAGCAAAAACAGAACCAGCAGATCGAGGCTGCCCCGGCAGAACAGGCTCCGACTGTCGAGCCCGGACAAAAGCCGGGCAAGCGCAAGAAGCCTGCTGAATTGACCGGACCCGCCACGGAGCCGGAAGGCCAGCCGGCGCCGACCAATAAGGAAGCGACCCCACAGGCCCAACCGGCTCCGACGGAGCAGCAGGCCGCTCCCGTCCAGGACGAACAGCCCCAGGACAAGATCAAGAAACGTGGCAAGAGGCCTGTCGGCGAACAGCCGGTGACAGGAGAGCAACAGCCCTCGACCGGCGAACAGCCTTCGACTGGCCAGGCCGCGCCGGTCCAGGGTGAAAATCCGGTCCAGGGTGAAGCCCGGGCCAATCCGAACGAGGCACCTGTTCTGGACAGCCAGAAGGATGTCTTGCGCAAGCGCAAGGGTGGCAAGGAGCGCGGCCAAAATGCCGGCAAGCAGCAGGGCAACCAGCCCGCCCAGCAGGGCGAGAACCAGGCGGAAGTCTCGAAACCGGCTCCGGTCGAGGAGGGACCGCCACCCACCGACGACCGGGCGGCCCAGAAGGAGATCAAGCCTGAAAAGATCGCTCCGGTGACCGAGGAAAAAGGCAAGCGTGTCGAGCGTGCGCCGGACATCGAGGATGTTCGCCGCCGTCCGCGCCCCCAGGGCGCCAACGTCGTCAGGGAATTCGGCGACCGCGTCATCCTCCAGTTCAACAACCAGACGTTCGTGGAAAGCAGCGATGCCCCGCGCATGCATCGTGGCGCCAGGAATGTGTATTATGAGGACCTGTCGGGCGATCGCACCCGGGAGATCGTCGAGCGCGACAACGGTGTCCGGATCGTCACTATCCGCAACCGCTACGGCGACGTCATCCAGCGTTCACGCATCGCGCCTGACGGGCGCGAATATGTGCTGAGCTATGTCGACGAGCGGAACTATGACTATGATGCAGACTGGCGCGACCCGGGCGACGACCTGCCGCCGATGCGCCTTACCATCCCGCAAGAGGAATACATTCTGGATTCCGAAGAAGTCGAGGATCCGGACGACTACTATACCTTCCTCGAACGGCCGCCGGTCGAGAGGGTCCAGCGCCTCTATTCGATCGACGAGGTCAAGCGCTCGGCCCGCGTGCGCGACATCGCCCGCCGCATCGACCTCGACACGCTCAACTTCGAATTCGGTTCGGCCTCGATTTCCGACACCGAGGTCCAGAAGCTGGAGGGTGTTGCCAACGCCATGGACAAGCTGCTGAAGAAAAACCCGGCCGAGAGCTTCCTGATCGAGGGCCATACCGACGCTGTCGGCACACCGGAAGCGAACCTTGCTCTGTCCGACCGCCGCGCCGAGGCGGTCGCCGAAGCCTTGACCAACGCCTTTGGCATCCCGCCGGAGAACCTGACGACCCAGGGCTATGGAGAGGAGTATCTCAAGGTCAACACGTCGGGACCCAACCGCGAGAACCGCCGCGTCGCCATCCGCCGGATTACCCCCCTGGTGGCGCCGGTGGCCAGCGCCCAATAAATCGGAATGTGAACCGCGCGATTTGATCAACCATTGAATCGCGCGGTCATCAATCTTGAAACGCGTGGTTACCAATCCCAGATTCTGGACAGGGCGTTCCCTGCCCTGTCCCGACTCCAGCGGGACACACGAGCCCCGCCGGTTCCCCTCCCCGGCGGGGTTTCGTTTTTTTGGAACCTTGCAAACAGCCGCAGCCTGCCCGAAATACGGCACTCCGACAACGGAGCCCGAACCGCCGCATGAAGCGCCTCGAACTCGCCATCGAATCGATCATTCTCGCCTCGCGCTGGCTGCTGGTCGCCTTCTATCTCGGACTGGGTGCGGCACTTGCCATCTATGCCGTGTCCTTCGGCAAGAAGCTGTTCGAGTTCGTTCCCGTCGCCTTCACGCTCGATGATACCGACACAATCCTGAAAATGCTCGGCCTCATCGATGCCGCGCTGGTCGCCTCACTGGTGGTGATGGTGATCATCTCGGGCTACGAAAACTTCGTCAGCCGCTTCGATGAAAATGACGGCAAGGTGCATTGGCTGGGCACGATCGATGTCGGCTCGCTGAAGGTCAAGGTCGCCTCGACAATCGTAGCGATCTCCTCGATCCACCTCTTGCAGGTGTTCCTGAACTCGGTCTCCTACACGACCGACCAGCTGATGTGGCTGACCATCATTCATCTGGCCTTCGTTCTCTCGGCACTGATGCTTGCCTATATCGACCGGCTGATGGGTCTTGGCAAAGCCAAGAAAGCCGAGGAGTGAGCACGCGTCTGTGCCGGTCTTTTAAGAGATGCTTCTGTAGCTAGATACTTTTAAGAGATGCTTCTGTAGCTAGATACTTTTCGTCAGTAGATACCTTTGATTTTGGTATCCGTCCGGCCGAACACCTCGTCCGGCACAAAAAAGTCGCCGGCGAGCGGGCCTGTCGCACCCGGCGCATAGGCCGAGAAATCGCTGACGCCCTCAGCGCGCAGCACTTCTTCGTCAATGTAGAAATTGCCGGTCGTCTCACGCGACGGCCTGACCAGGATGGCGTATGCCGCATCGGCTATGATGTCGGGCGAACGGCTCATCGCCGCCACCGTCGCTCCGCCCAGGAGGTTGCGCACCGCCGCCGTGTCGATGGTCGAGATCGGCCATAGCGAATTGACCGCGATGCCGTCCCTGGCGAACTCGGCGCTCATGCCCAGCGTGCACATCGACATGCCGAACTTCGCCATCGTGTAGGCGACATGGTTCTTGAACCACTTGGCCTTCATGTCGAGCGGCGGCGCCAGATTCAAGATGTGAGGATTTTCCGCTAACCTCAAGTGCGGAATGCACATTTTGGAGACGAGAAAAGTGCCGCGCGTGTTGATCTGGTGCATCAGATCGTAGCGCTTCATGTCAGTCTCCAGCGTGCCGGTGAGTTGGATGGCGCTGGCGTTGTTGATGCAGACATCGATGCCGCCGAACCTCTCCACGGTCTTGGCGACGGCTTCGGCGACCTGCGCTTCATCGCGGATGTCGCACAGTGCTGGCAGCGCCTTGCCACCGGCTTGCTCGATCTCGTGGGCCGCTGTGTAGATCGTCCCCGGCAGCTTCGGATGCGGCTCGGCGGTCTTGGCCGCGATCGTCACATTGGCGCCGTCGCGCGCGGCGCGCAGCGCAATCGCCAGCCCGATGCCGCGCGACCCGCCGGAGATAAACAGCGTCTTTCCCTTGAGCGACATCCTCGCGCCTCCCTGCAACATGAAAGACACGATCCTTGCGCGGCTGAGAACCGCCGCGCAAGGCCCAACACACCGGATGCGGGTTACGCTGCGTCGGCCTTGAGACAATCTGAGCTAGACCAGCACCAGCCCCTGCCGCATAGCGATGGCAATGGCATCGGTGCGGTTGGCGGCACCGAGCTTCGTCAGGATCGCTGCGACATGGAATTTCGCCGTATGCACGGAGATGTTCAGCCGCCGCGCGATGACCTTGTTGGGCGCGCCTTCGGCGAGCAGTGCCAGCACCTCGCTTTCGCGCGGCGAAAGCGTCGGCCGGACGATCTGCTCGTCGGTCAGTTCCTCCTCGAACCGGTCGCTGCCATGGAATGTCAAATCGTGATGCCGATCGGATAGAGCATGGCTGTCATGCGAAATCCGGTAGCCTGCTGCCGCCAGCCGCGCGGCGGCGGCGATCAGCAACTCGTCCGCTTTCACCGGCAGCACGGCAAACACTGTATCGGCCGGCCGTTCACGGGCCGCTCGCGACGATAGCAGCACGCGAGGCATCGCCGCGTCGAAGAGACCGCCTTGTAGCCCATGATCATCGACGATGGCGACATCCGCCGCCCCACGCCCGTCGACTTCGCCCGCCAGAACCGGCCGCAGATCATCGGTCGCAGCGAGAGCCGCGGACAGACTTCGCGCGCGCTCGACGTCACCGAGCGCGATCAGCACCGTCAGCCGTCTGCCAGCGACCTCACCGCTTACCATCTATCCCTCAGCTCAGTGGCTTTTCACCGATAGTCAGGGAGACCTCACGGTTCTCGCCGCCGCGCACCACGCCGAGTGTCACCAAGGCACCGGCGCTGTCCGGCCCGAGCTTGCGGATCAGCTCGCGCGGGCCATGCACCGTCTCTGCGTTCCACGACACGATGATGTCGCCGAGACTGAGACCGGCTGCTTTCGCCGGCCCGTTATCGTCGAGGCTCATCACCATGGCGCCCTGTGTATCACCATTGCGGACCGGATGCAGGCCGGCGCCAAGATAGCCGCGCGCCACATGACCCTTCTCGCACAGCGTCGTGACTGCTCGTTCGATCGTTTCGTAAGGCATCACCAGCGCCCGCCGGCGTGGCCCGAACAGCAGCATGCCGATCAGTCCACCCTTAGCGTCGAGCACAGGGCCACCCTCGAAACGGCCGCCGGCATTGACGGCAAGGTTGATGCGCCGGTCGATCGTGCCGCCGCGCATTGAACGCCAAGCCGGACCGACCTCGCCGACCGTGCCGAAGGTAGCGAGCGAGGTGCCGTCGCTATTGCCCGCCACGACCGCCAGGTTACCCGGCCGCACCGCATCCGCCTTTACCAGTGACGGCACGCTCGGCGCGCCGGTCGGCTTCAAAACGGCCGTTCCGGTGGACGGGTCGCGGCCGACCAGTTCGGCCTTGACGGCTTCGCCCGAAGAAAACGTCAGCTCGATCTCCTCGCCGGCCTCGACCGCCTCCTCGGCAGTGACGAAATAGCCGTCCCGCCAGTGGAAAGCAGTTGACGTCCGGTGGTGCGTCGCGAAGCTGGCCGTCGCTGGTGCCGCGGCTGCCGCGATGTCGGCAATGGCGTCGGAAAACGTGCTCAGATTGAAATCGCTCATGATCTGTCTCCTGGGTTCTTCGTGACCCAGATATCGCCCCGCAGAGCGTTGGCGGATACTCGCCTGACGGCTAGTTGGGCATTTGACTGGCCATCTGGTCAGGTCGCGGCCGGTCCGGCCGCTCCGCACATATAGGGATTGTTCATCTTGTTCCAAAAAAGCTACGGAGCCCTCAGATGGCCCTGCCCGCCCAGCAATTGCACTATGACGATGGCCTTCTCGATGCCTATTCGGCGACGGTCGCCGATGCCGTCGACCGTATCGGGCCCGCCGTCTGCCGCATCGAGCGCGTCGGTGGCCCGGGCGGCCATGGCTCAGGCTTCGTCATCGCGCCGGACGGGCTGGTCGTCACCAACTTCCACGTCGTCGGCGATGCGCGCAGCGTGCGCGTATCAATGCCGGACGGCGCCTCCAGGGAAGGCCGCGTGCTCGGCCGCGATCCCGACACCGACATTGCGCTGGTGCGCGCCGACGGCAACTTTGCCGACGTTGCGCCGCTTGGCGATTCCAAGCGTTTGAGGCGTGGCCAGATTGCAATTGCCATCGGCAATCCGCTCGGCTTCGAATGGACCGTCACCACTGGCGTCGTCTCGGCACTCGGCCGCTCGATGCGTGCCTCCACCGGCCGGCTGATCGACGACGTCATCCAGACCGACGCCGCGCTCAACCCCGGCAATTCCGGCGGACCGCTGGTGTCCTCGGCCGGCGAGGTGATCGGCGTTAACACCGCGATGATCCATGGTGCACAAGGCATTGCCTTCGCGGTTGCCTCCAACACGGCCAATTTCGTCATCTCGGAAATCATCCGCTTCGGCCGCGTGCGCCGTGCCTTCATCGGCGTTTCCGCCGACACCACCAACCTGCCGCGCCGCGCAGCCCTTTTGTCGCAAGTATCGAGCAGCACGGCGGTGCGCCTGCGCAGTGTCGAGAAGAACAGCCCGGCGGACAAGGCCGGCCTCAAGGAAGGCGACATTATTGCCGCTATCGACGGCCGCCCGGTCACCGGCGTCGACGATCTGGTGCGCATGCTCGACGCCGAGCGCATCGGCCACGAGACACTGTGCACGGTGGTGCGCCGCTCCGGCATCACTCAGGTCACGGTGATGCCGTTGGCGCGGGCGAGTTAGCGCGCCGCAGCACCCTGCGCATATAGCGCCAGGAATTCTGGGCTCGGCGGGATCGGCCTGATCACGTCGATCAGCACGCCGTTGGGATCCCTGGTGATGAAATGGCGCTGGCCGAAGGGTTCGTCGCACAGCGTTCGCAGGATCGGAAGGCCAGCGGCGGTGATCCGCTCATAGACGGCATCCGGATCCCTGACCTCGAAATTGATCAGCAGACCGGACGTGCGGCCCCGCGCTTCCTCCGGGATCGTCTCATGATCGCCCTGGACGATGCCGAGGTTGACGCGGCGATCTTCGGCTGAGCGCAGATGCACGTACCAGTCGGCCTCAAACAGCCGCTTGAAGCCGAAATGCGCAACATAAAAGGCCGCCGTGCCGGCAACGTCGCTCGTCATCAGCACCGGATAATAGCTCGTCGTCCTCATCTTTCCTTCTCCCGGCGAATAACATACAGTCTGCATGTAAATCGCATTAACATACAGGCTGCATGTATGCAACCGGGGTCCGCTCGTCGCTCCAACCGTGATCGCACCGAGGCGACACGCGCCGAGCTCATCGCCGCGGCGCGCAAACTGTTCACCGAAAAGTCCTATGCCGAAACCGGCACACCCGAGATCGTCGCCGCTGCCGGCGTCACACGCGGCGCGCTCTATCATCACTTTGCCGACAAGCAGGCGCTGTTTGCCGCTGTGGTCGAACAGGAGGCGCAAGCCGTCTCGGAAGAGATCGAACGCGCGTCACCGCCTTCGCTATTTGCCCGCGATGCGCTGATAGCCGGCTCGGATGCCTATCTGGCTGCCATGCGTGCGCCCGGCCGCACGCGGCTCTTGCTGCTTGATGGCCCGGCCGTGCTCGGCCGCGCCGCCATGGATGCGATCGACAATCGCCATGGCAACCGTTCGCTGCGCGAGGGCCTTGTCGCCGCAATGCGCTCGCACTCCATGACGAGACTGCCTGTGGAAACACTGACCGCTTTGCTCGCCGCCGCCTTCGACCGCGCAGCGCTCGCTATCGAAACTGGAGCATCGATCGAGGACTATCGCGCCGTTCTCATGGCGCTGATCGACGGCCTGTCTCCGGCTCCCCCTCAGGCACCTCACCCGGTTCGAACTCGTTGAAACAGCCTAGCTGGCGCTTGAACTGGTCGATCAGCCAAGCGGCCGCCGGTTTCGGGCTGCGATCGGCGCGGTGCATGGCATAAAGCGGCGAGCGGACTTCGCTGTAAGGCTCGAGATCGAGTTCGACGAGCCGGCCGTTCGCCAGATCATCGGCAATCAGCCATCGCGGCAGCCCACCCCAGCCCAGCCCCTCGCGCATCAGCACGTGCTTGGTGCGCACATCCGTCAGCCGCCAAGTGCGGTAGGCGAAGACGCCATAGTCGCGCCCGCGCGTACGCTCGGACTGGTCCGAGACGACCAGTTGGATGTGTTCGCGGACATCCTCCAGCGCAACTGGTCTTGGCAGCAGCGCCAGCGGGTGATCAGGCGCTGCGGCTGGCACCAGGGAGAAGAAACCGATGCGCAGCAGATTCACGTCCGCCTCGCCCAGAAGCCCTCCGATGCCGAGATCGGCCTGTCCGCCGACAACATGATCGAGGATAAGGCCAAGCGAGCCGATATGCAGACGCAGTGTCACTGCCGGGAACTGCGCCTCGAATGCCTTTAGCACCCGAACCAGCACCGGCGACGGTAGCGTCACGTCGACCGACAGCGCAACTTCCGCCTCCAATCCCTGCCGGTATCCGTCGACACGCGAGCGGATGCGTTGCAGCACGCCGACCATGCGCCGCGCATCTTCCAGCGTCGCCTTGCCGACATCGGTCAGTTGCGGCTCACGCGTGCCCTCACGCTCAAACAGCTTCAGCCCAAGCTGCGCTTCGAGGTTGGCAATGGCGTAGCTGATGACCGACTGCGCGCGGTTGAGCTTACGGCCGGCAGCCGAGAAGGAACCGGTGTCGGCCACCGCAACCAGGATCTGCAGTTGGTCAAGCGTCGGGTTGGGCTGCATCTTTCAATCCACAATTTAGATGGATCATATACAAAATATACCAGTTTTTCAAATAAGTCTGCGCACACATATTTGCCGGGAGATTTTAATCCAACCCTGGAGAGTCACCATGTCCATCCTTCTTGTCACATCCAGCCCACGCGGCGCCGCCTCGCACTCGACCCGCGTCGCCAACGAACTCGCCGACAAACTGCTTGCCGCCGATCCTTCGGCCAAGCTTGTCGCCCGCGACCTCGTCGCCAACCCGCTGCCGCATATCGACCCCGACTATTCGACCGGCATCTATACGCCGGCCGAAGCGCGCACCCAGCGCCAGGCTGAGGTCGTCGGCGTTTCTGATACTGTACTGGACGAGCTGTTTGCGGCCGACACCGTCATTCTCGCCACCGGCTTCATCAACTTCAACATCTCGTCGACGCTGAAATCCTGGGTCGACCACGTCGCCCGCTCCGGCAAAACCTTTGCTTATGGCGATGCTGGCCCCAAGGGCCTCGTCACCGGCAAGAAGGTCTATATCGTGCTGGCTTCGGGCGGAATCTATTCCGAAGGTGCGGCCGTGCAGTTCGATCACGCCATTCCCTACCTGCGCAGCGTGCTCGGCTTTCTCGGCATGACCGATGTCGAGGTCATCCGCATCGAAGGAGTCGGCATGGGCGCCGACGCGGTGGCAGCAGCGCTGGCCAAGGCCACGGCCAAGGTCAATGCCATTGTGGCTGCGACCGGAAATGCCGAGCGCGTCGCCACCGCGGCGTAACGCGTCAGCATCGTCTGAATTGTACAAGGGCAGGCGCCCGGCGCCTGCCCTTGTTTCTCGTTAGCGACAGCCTGTCGTGGGCCACACAACCGCCATTGGTTATTCCGCTTGTCTGCGCTATCGGTCGCTGATGTTCCTGTCTGTTGCCACAACGCACCGTCCGGCCACCGATCTCGGTTTCTTGCTGCACAAGCATCCGGATCGCCTGCACAAGACCGACCTGTCTTTCGGCAAGGCGTGGCTGTTCTATCCCGAGGCAACCGAAGACCGTTGCGAGGCTGCACTCCTGCTCGACGTTGACCCGGTGGGACTGGTGCGAGGCAAGGGCCAGGCAGATGGCTTGCTCGACCAATATGTGAACGACCGGCCTTACGCTGCATCATCCTTCCTGTCGGTGGCGCTGAACAAAATGCTGCGGCCGGCGATGACCGGTATATCGAAGGAGCGCCAGGAACTAGCCGACAGCGAACTGCCGCTGGAGGCCGTGGTTACTCCACTGCCGATGCGCGGCGGTGAGGCTCTGGTTCGAAGTTTGTTCGAACCCTTGGGCTGGACAGTCGATCTGACGCCAATCGAAGAAATCGGGACTGCAGCCGAGCCCCGATACGGCCATCTGAAGCTGACCGGCACGGGCCGGCTCAGCGCCTTGTTGAATCACCTCTATGTGCTGATCCCGGTGATGGACGATGCCAAGCATTATTGGATCGGCGAAGCAGAGATCGACAAGCTGCTGTCCAGGGGAGAGGGCTGGCTGGAAAACCATCCGGCCAAAGACCTGATCGTGCGCCGCTATCTTGGCAATCGCAGGGCTTTGGCCCGCATCGCCCTGGAGCGGCTGGCTCCCGAGACGGCTGGCGAGGCACAATCTGCCGAGCTGCGCGTTACGCCCGAGGAAGCGCTGGAGACGCCGATCCGGCTCAACGATCTGCGCATGGAAGCTGTGGTCCAGGCCATTCAGGCGACGGGGTCAACCTCGATTGCAGATTTGGGATGCGGCGAAGGCAAGCTGCTCGGTCGGCTCGTGCGCGAGCGATGGGTGCATAAGCTGTTCGGGCTCGATCCGGCGGTGCGCGAACTGGAATGGGCTGCAAAGCGTCTCAAGCTGAACGAATTAGGCGGGCCGCCCGAGGGCCGGGTCACGCTGCTGCATGGATCGCTGACCTACCGGGACAGCCGTTGGGCCGCAGCCGACGTCGCTGTTCTGGTCGAGGTTATCGAGCATCTCGACGAGGACAGGCTGCCCCTGGTCGAACGCATCGTTTTCGGTGAGACGGCGCCCAAATCCGTCATCGTGACCACTCCGAATGCGGACTACAACGCTCTGTTTCCAAGACTGGCCCCCGGCGCATTTCGCCATCCCGATCACCGTTTCGAATGGAGCCGGGCTCAGTTCCAAGCCTGGGCGGCCAAAATCGGCGAGATCTATGGCTATGCAGCCACCTTCAGCGGTATCGGAGCCGAGGACGCTACCCTCGGCGCCCCCACACAGATGGCGGTGTTCACCCGATGAGAGAACCCGACAAGACCAACCTCACCATTCCTGACTTCGCCCTCGTCGTGCTGATCGGCTCGACCGGATCGGGCAAGTCGACTTTTGCCGCCAAGCATTTTCTGCCGACCGAGATCATCTCCTCGGACCAGTGCCGGGCGCTGATCTCCGACGACGAAACGGACCAGGACGTCTCTGCGGATGCCTTCGATCTGGTTCGCGAAATAGCCGGCAAACGGCTTAAACACCGCAGGCTGGGCGTCATCGACGCCACCAATGTGCGAGCCGCCGACCGCAAGGCCTGGATTGAGCTGGCGCGCAAGTGGCACGCTTTGCCCGTCGCCGTGGTCCTCGATCCAGGCGTCGAGGTGTGCGTCGCACGCAATGCGGTGCGGGCCGACCGGCCGTTTGGCGCCGGGGTCGCCCAGCGCATGACAACCGAGATTCGCAAGGGTCTTGGCGGCCTGCAACGCGAGGGCTTCCGCCAAGTCTGGAAGCTTACCAGCGAGGCCAGCATCGACGCGGCCGAGGTGTCGCGACAGCCGTTGTGGACCGATAAGCGCGACGACCATGGCCCCTTCGATATCATTGGTGACATCCACGGCTGTTCGGATGAGCTTCATATCCTGCTCGCTCGATTGGGCTACAGCATCGCCTGGTCCGAGCATCAGGGCGACCGAACGGTCATCGTGGTCCCACCAGAGGGCCGCAAGATCGTCTTTGTCGGCGACCTCGTCGATCGCGGCCCCAACTCGCCCGACGTATTGCGCATTGCCATGAGCATGGTCACGGCTGGAACCGCATACTGTGTCCAGGGCAATCATGAACGCAAACTCAGCCGCTGGCTAGAAGGCCGCAAGGTCACGGTCGCCCACGGCCTCCAGCAGACTGTCGATCAGCTAAGTGCACAGGACCGAGGCCTGCGCGAGGCGCTGCCGGCCTTTCTCGACGGCCTGCGCAGCCATGTCTGGCTCGATGGCGGAGGTCTCGCCGTCGCCCATGCCGGCCTCAAGGAAGAGATGGTCGGACGCGGTTCCGGCGCCGTGCGCGAGTTCGCTCTGTACGGCGAGACCACATGCGAGACCGACGAGTTCGGGCTGCCCGTCCGCGCCGACTGGGCCGCGGCCTATCGTGGCAAGACGGCCATAATCTATGGACATACGCCCACGCTATCGGCTGAATGGGTCAACAACACCCTGTGCATCGACACCGGATGCGTATTCGGCGGCAAGCTGACGGCCTTGCGCTGGCCGGAACGCGAACTGGTCGAGGTGCCGGCAATCCAGACCTGGTCGGAGCCGATACGTCCGCTGGGCGGGTCCGGTTCCGGTAAATCGGCACAGGCCGACGCCGACGGCGTGCTCGATTATCAGGACGTCTCCGGTCGCCGTTGGATCGAGACCGGACTGAGGGGCCGGATTGTCGTGGCCGAGGAGAACGCGTCGGCAGCACTGGAGGTGATGAGCCGCTTCGCGCTCTCGCCGCAATGGCTGATCTATCTGCCGCCGACCATGTCGCCGTCCGAGACCAGCAGCCAGGACGGCTGGCTGGAACGTCCGGAGGATGCCTTCGCTTACTTCCGCGAGCGCGGCGTTGCGCAGGTCGCATGCGAGGAGAAGCATATGGGTTCGCGGGCAGTGATCGCGCTCTGCCGGAACGCGCAGGCGGCACGAAGCCGCTTCGGGGTCCCTGGCGACGAAACCGGCGCAATCTGGACCCGCACCGGACGCTCCTTTTTCAACGACAGTGCCATGACGGAGGGCCTGCTCGCCCGTCTTCGCACCGAGGTCGACGCGGCGGACCTGTGGAAGGAATTGAACAGCGACTGGCTGCTGCTGGACGCCGAGATAATGCCTTGGTCGGCCAAGGCCGGCAGTCTGATCGAAAGCCAATATGCGCCGGTGGCGATATCCTCTGCCGCCGGATTCAAGGTCAGCCGCGAGGCGCTGGCCCGTGCGATGGCGCGCGGCGTCGATGCAGCCGGCCTGAACGCACGCCTTGAAGACCGTACCGCCCGCGCAGCCAAATACGCCACCGCCTGGGCGCCCTACGTATGGCCAGTTTCGGGCGTCGAGGACCTTAAGGCCGCGCCTTTCCACCTGTTGGCCAGCGAGGGACGTGTTTGGTTTGACCAGGACCATGTCTGGCACATGTCGCTCGCGGACCGTCTGGCTGCCCGTGGCGGCGTGGTCACGCCGACTCGATGGCGTATGGTTGATCTGGCCGACGGCAGCGCGTGTGCGGAGGCCATCGCCTGGTGGGAAACGCTGACTGGCTCGGGCGGCGAAGGCATTGTGGTCAAACCACGCGACTTCGTCAGCCGTGGCAAGAAGGGGCTCATCCAGCCTGCGTTGAAGGTCCGCGGCCCGGAATATTTGCGCATCATCTATGGTCCCGAATATGACGCGCCCGACAATCTCGTCCGCCTTCGAGAACGCGGCCTGGCCGGCAAGCGCAGCCTGGCGCTCAGAGAGTTCGCGCTTGGTCACGAAGCGCTAACGCGATTTGTCGCCAAGCAGCCGCTACGTCGGGTTCACGAGTGTGTCTTCGCCGTGCTGGCGTTGGAAAGCGAGCCAATCGACCCAAGGCTGTAGTAGCCGATCTACCCGAAGATCTTTTCGCCTTGCTCGTCGACCAGTTGGATGCCCTTTTTGATCGAGATGTCGACGGCGTCATCAAGCCCGGCAAAGCGGTCGGCGCGGATGAATTTGTGCTCCTTCATCACGCCGTCGATCTCCTTCGAAACCACGCCGCAGGTCTGGTACTGGCCCTCCGCCTTGTAGGGCGTGGCGCTGATCAAAAATCCCTTGTGCTCGATCTGCTTTGCCGGCGCCGCTGTCTTCGGCTCGGCGGCTTCGTTGCCTCCGCCGAAAAGACGCTTCAGAAAAGACATGGGTATCCTCCAACGGCAATCATCCTGCACCACATAGCGCGGTGCAGGATGATTTTCAGTACGGGTCCTTGGCCGAGCGGGCAAGGGCCGCAGCTGGTTTGGCACTCAGAGGTCAGTCGCGCGACAACGCTTCCAAGGCCTCTGCGGCAGCTTCCAATATGCTGATTGCCTCGGCCTGCTTTGCTTCAGGCGCATCAACGATTTCGCCGAGCGCGGCGCGTAGCCGGTGGCGCACGGCGCGAAACTCGTCGCGCTTTTCCGAGCGGCCGCGGCCGCGCCGGCCACCGTCGCCGTCATCGTTCCAGCCGAACCAGTCGCGCGCCTTCGCCATCTTGCGGCCGAAGCGCTCGAGATGTTCGAGCACGTGGTCGATCATCTCGCGATTTTCGTTGAGGTGCGCCTGCCCAGCCTCGGTGATTGAAAACACCTTCTTGTTGCCTTCCGCCGCAGAAACGGCGTAGCCGGCCTCTTCCAGGAAGGTCAGCGTCGGGTAGACCACGCCGGGGCTCGGGCTGTAGACGCCGCTGGTGCGCTCCTCCAGCGCCTTGATGATGTCGTAGCCGTGCCGCGGCGCCTCGGCCAGCAGCGACAGCGTGATCAGCTTGAGGTCGCCGTCGGCCAGCATGCGCCCGGCGCGGAACATGTCGCCCGGTCCGCCGCGTCCGCCGCCTCTCATGCCATGCCCGAACGGGCCGAAGCCGCCGCGCCCACCGAACTTGCCGGCCATATGCATGAAAACGCGCTCGGCGTGTTCGCCAAAACGATGATGCCCGAAATGATTGCCTTTGTGCATCGTCTGCTCCTTGAGTTATGTCTTAAGATATATCTCAACTAGATACCCACAGCGACCGAGTCAAGATATATCTTACGATGTATCTGGAAATAGCGCCCGGCAGGTTTGATTTTCGCCGGCAAGGGCGGCTGGGAAGCGCGTAAGGGCCGAAGGCCACTCAGTAAGTGTCTGACGTGAAGCAACGCATCGACACCCGGTCGTACCGGGCAGTTACGCCAAAGACCGGCGAATGGATGCCAGGCGACGGACCGGATGCTTCAGGGAAAATCCCAGATGATTGTGAAAAACCTCGCGCAGAAGCCTCCGACGCTGCTGCTGGTGCTGCCGGCGGTGCGCCGCATCGTTAGCTGGGTTTGCGAGCCTGTGGCTCGATAGCCGGCCCATGCGGAAGGCTTGGAAACAATCTCCCGGCCATTGCCGCCCCGTTACCAGCGGCCCTTGCGCCGGTTCCAGGCGTAGAGCAGATCGGCGAAGCGATTATAGGCATAGCGCGTCAGCGGTAGTGCGGCGGGATTGCCGAACAGCGTCGCCAGCCAGCCTTCGCCGGGCGTCGCCCGCCACACGGCAATGGCGACATCGGCGCCAGCCAGCAGATTGCCGCTCGCATCCGTCGCATGCAGCCGGCGCCGGATATCCTCCAGCCCGATGCCGTATCCGGCCAGTGCCGCCGGTTCGGCATTGATGTCGCGAAATTCGATCCGCCCGGCCTTGACCGCCTCGATCAGCCGCCGCTTCTGCCGGCTGATACCGGCATCACAGACCGGACAGCGCGTATTATACCAGACGGTCAGCAGCGGCTTGCTCATGTTTCGAAACGGCACCAGAGGGACGCGCACCGACTATCCGGCAAACGCCGTTGCGCCGCAACGCAACACGACACCCGCGAAATGGCCAAGCCTGGAGCGCAACCTACCCGAGCGAGGTGATGATCTCGCGATAGGCATCCTCCGGGAAAGCCTTGAGCGTCCGCGTCCTGACGTTGCCGCCCGTCGCCAGCATCAGCGAGAAACGGGCGAGCACCGCATCGTCGGGCGCTTCGACCACCGCCACCATGTCGCAATCCCCCATGGTGAGATAAAATGCCTTGAAGGACCCGCCCATGTCTCCCAACAGCTTTTTGGCGGCATCGAGCCGCTTCGGCGACTCGCGCACATTTTTGGCGCCTTGCTCCGTCCAGTTGATCAGCACGATGTAAGTTGTCATGGCACACCTCCCTCCGGAGCCACGGAGCACGGCGTCCAACCGCCGGGGCGGGCATCCGGGGTTGTCGCCCAGAGAATGCATCCGTCGCGGAATTATCCTCCCACGACCGGTGCACCGCAAGAACAACCGGCCGGATGATAAAATCAAAAAAGGCGCCGGATGGCGCCCTCTGAATCGTTCGGTCATTCTTGAGTGTCAGCTCCTCAGACGGTTCCGAGCATGCTCGAGCACGACGTCAGCTATCGACCGTCCTGATCAAGCCCTGCTCTGACAGATCGATTTTGTCCTTCAGAATGTATCTGTGGCCAAGGCCAACCGAATTTTCCGGAAGTCCCAGATAGGCGGCGAGTTCCTCATGGAGGTCGAGCGGAGCCATGTACTCTTTCGCTCCATCCATTCCCAATATCTGAAGCAAATCGTCAGGCGCGGCCTGCTTGCCGATCATAGCCAGCAAGGCGGGAGCGTCTTCCAGCCGAGGACGCATGTCCTCATCGTCAGGGTCACTCATCTCCATGCCCGGACAGGAATTGTAGCGCGATTGGAGAACACCGTGCTTTGCCGCCCAGAGGTTTAGCTGTTCCTCATCATAGACGGTAATCGCGATGCCGATGCAGGTCAGATCGAGGGTCAGGCTCTGAAGCAAGGATTCAATCCAGCGCGGGTCGAGCTGGTCTGTGTAACGGTCGGAGAAAGTGGTCCAACCATTCTGTTCGGTTGTGACAAAGGCGTCGATGGTCTTCGTCCTCAGCCAGTTGACCAACGCTTCTTGCCTTGGCCCCTTTATGCTGACGGTTCCGTAGGTCGCGCCCACCTAAAAATCCTCAGCTGTCGAGGAAGCTTCTGAGCTTGCGCGACCGGCTCGGGTGCTTGAGCTTGCGCAGCGCCTTGGCTTCGATCTGGCGGATGCGCTCGCGGGTGACCGAGAACTGCTGGCCGACCTCTTCAAGCGTGTGGTCGGTGTTCATGCCGATGCCGAAGCGCATTCTGAGCACGCGCTCTTCGCGCGGCGTCAGCGAGGCCAATACGCGCGTCGTCGTCTCGCGCAAATTGGCCTGGATCGCTGCGTCGATTGGCAGGATCGCCATCTTGTCCTCGATGAAATCGCCGAGATGCGAATCCTCCTCGTCGCCGACCGGCGTTTCGAGCGAGATCGGCTCCTTGGCGATCTTCAGCACCTTGCGCACTTTTTCCAGCGGCATGGCGAGCTTTTCTGCCAGTTCTTCCGGCGTCGGCTCGCGGCCGATCTCATGCAGCATCTGGCGCGAGGTGCGCACGATCTTGTTGATCGTTTCGATCATGTGCACCGGAATGCGGATGGTACGCGCCTGGTCGGCGATCGAACGGGTGATCGCCTGCCGGATCCACCATGTCGCGTAGGTCGAGAACTTGTAGCCGCGGCGGTATTCGAATTTGTCGACCGCCTTCATCAGGCCGATATTGCCTTCCTGGATCAAGTCGAGGAACTGCAGGCCGCGATTGGTGTATTTCTTGGCGATGGAGATGACGAGGCGCAGATTGGCCTCGACCATTTCCTTCTTGGCGATCGCGGCCTCGCGCTCGCCCTTCTGCACCTGGTTGACGATCTTGCGGAATTCCTGGATCGAAATCGCCGTCTCGGTGGCGAGGTTCTGGATCTCGGCACGCAGGTCGCGGATGGCGTCCTTCTCGTTCTTGGTGAATTCCTTCCAGCCGCGCGAGGTTAGGTTGCCGATTGAGCGCGTCCAGTTCGGATCGAGCTCCGAGCCCTGATATTCCTTGAGGAACTCCTCGCGGCGCACGCCATAGCTTTCGGCCAGCCTGAGCAGCTTGCCCTCGTTCTGCACCAGGCGCTTGTTGATGTCGTAGAGCTGCTCGACCAGCGCCTCGATGCGCGCCGTGTTCAAGGACAGCGACTTCACCGCCTTGATCAGCTGGTCCTTCAGCTCCTTGAGCCGGCGGTCCTGGCTGGGCGACAGCGTGCCGGCGGCGGCCAGCCGGTTCTCGACCTGCTGGTCCTGCAGCTTGCGCAGTTTCTTGTAGGTGTCGGCAATGACGTCGAGCGTCTCCATCACCTGCGGGCGCAGTTCCGCTTCCATCGCCGCCAGCGACAGGCTCGCCTCGTCATCGTCTTCCTCGTCGTCGTCCACCAGGCCACGGGTGTCGCCGCCGACATTGGTGATGTCGTCCTCGTCCTCGCGCGACCGGCGCGGCTTTTCCTCGGTCTTGGCTTCCTCGATACGCTCGACAACCGGCGCCTGCTTGGCCTCCGGCCCGGCATAGGTCGCCTCGAGGTCGATGATCTCGCGCAGCAGGATCTTCGATTCGTTGAGCTCGTCACGCCAGATGATGATGGCCTGGAAGGTCAGCGGGCTTTCGCACAGGCCCGCGATCATCGTCTCGCGGCCGGCCTCGATGCGCTTGGCGATCGCGATTTCGCCCTCGCGCGACAGAAGCTCTACCGAGCCCATCTCGCGCAGATACATGCGGACTGGATCGTCGGTGCGGTCGGTCGGCTCTTTCTTGGTCGTGGTGGCGGCGACGGCGGTGCCGGTCTGCTCGGCCAGCTCGTTGGCATCTTCCTCGGCATCAGCGGCGGTATCGGCGGCTTCGGGCTCCTCGCCCTGCTCGTCGTCCTCGACCACATTGATGCCCATGTCGGAAAGCATGGCCATCGTGTCCTCGATCTGCTCCGAGGTCACTTCCTCCGAGGGCAGCACCGAATTCAGCTCGTCCATGGTGACATAACCGCGCTTCTTGGCGGCCTTGATCATCTTCTTGACAGCATCGTCGGAAAGGTCGAGCAGAGGGCCATCGGTCGCGGCCTCGCGTTCGGTCTCGACTTCTTCCTTTTCTTTTGTCGCCATAGTCTTTATTTTCTCCAAGCGGCTGAGTATCAAAGCCGCGTAAGCTGCTGGTCCGGTCAAATTGGATGCGCTCCTTCCAGAACGCGCTTTACCGGGCCAGTAACTGCATCTCTCGTTAAGTCCAGATTAACCCTGATATCTGTGGCAAGCGGACTGCCTGTCCAGTGATCAGTACCTTACATCGCTGCATTCCCGTCGATGCCAAGGCGGGTTAACGTTTCGAATCGACCTGATTCCGCCATTCTGCCGGAAGGTCAAGCGCCTCTCGCATGATTCGCATGAAAAAAGCGAATCAATTACCCGACTTAGAGCACCGCACGCTTGATTCAACGCGCAAGCACGTCCTTACATCTCAGTCTTCTGGAGGCTTCGATCTAAACGCGCCCAGCCCTGCCCGACGATACGCCAAACCCTTCAATCAGCGCTTCCGTTGCCTGCACATCACGAAATTGCGCCTGGATTTCGACCAGGTGCCGGTAGTTTTCGTCCGTGGGATCGCTGGCGAGCGCTGCTTCCGCCTGCTTCAGCTCCTTATGTAAGGTGCGCGCGCTGCGCTGCAAGTGGAGAGCCTGGCTGAACGCATCGCGAGCATCGTCGAGTGCTGCCGTTTCCAGCGCCGGCCATTGCCGCGCACGTTTGATCAGCGCCACCGCGCGCTGCCAGATCTCACCGCAGCCGGCCCGCTCGATCGTCGCGATTACAGCCTCGCGGTTGTTGGCCATATCGTGCGCCATGGCGTCAAGGATGGCCGCATGCAGCCGCTTCAGATCGGAATTGGCGAGATCGAGGAACTCGACATGGGCGAAATTCTCGTCGATCAGCACCGGATGGTTGACGAGGGCCGCAATGATCGTCGCCTCGCGCACCGACATGCCCTCGCCGCCGCGTTTGACCAGCGCCGAGCGGCCGAGGCTTTCGGTGATCGCGGTGCGCCCACCGGCACCGCCGCCACGTGCAAACTGCCCGCCGGGTGCTGAGGCCCTGCCCGGAAAGCGCTCACCGGGCCGTCCGTCCTGACGTCCCTGGCGTCCGCGCTGGGTCCCGAAGAAGCTCTGCACCCGCTCGCGCATTTCCTGTTGGTAATGATAGCGAAGGCTCTCGTCGCGGATGCGGCTGGTCAGTTCGCGCAGCGTCTTTTCGAGCTCCGCCCGCCGTTCCGGCGTGTCGAAGACGCCGCCGGCGGTCTCGCGCATCCACAGGAGGTCGGCCAGCGGCCGCGCATCGGAAAGCACGGCGCGGAATGCGTCCGGCCCTTCGGCCTTGACCAGATCGTCGGGATCCTTGCCCTCCGGCAGCAGGGCGAAGCGCACGGAGCGGCCTGCCTGGACCGCCGGTAGCGCCATGTCGGCGGCGCGCCACGCTGCCTTCAACCCGGCCTGGTCGCCGTCGAAGCACAGCACCGGCTCGCCAGCCATGCGCCATAGAAGTTCGAGCTGGTTTTCAGTCAACGCGGTGCCGAGCGGCGCCACCACGTTTTCGAAGCCGGCCTGCGCCAGCGCGATCACATCCATGTAGCCTTCGACGGCAATGACCGTGCCGCCCGTGCCCAGCGCCCCCTTTCCCAGCGCCGCCTTTCCCAGCGCTTGGCGCGCACGGGCGAAATTGTAGAGAACGTTGCCCTTGTGGAAGAGCTCCGTATCGGGCGAGTTCATGTATTTGGCCAGCGCATCCGGCGCCAGTGCCCGCCCGCCGAACGCGATGATCTTGCCCCTGGAATCCGGGATCGGGAACATGATGCGGTCGCGGAACCAATCGTAGGAAACCGGGACGTCGTCGCCATGGCGCACCAGCCCGCATGCCTCGATGTCGGCCTTGGGGACACCCTTGGCGGCAAGGTGCTCCTTCAGCGCGTTGCGGCTGTCGGGGGCATAGCCGAGGCGGAAAGACTGCTGCGTCGCCGGTGTCAGGCCCCGGTCGCGCAGATAGGCGCGGGCCTTTGCCCCTTCCGGTCCCTGCAGTCGTTCCTGGAAGAACACCGTCGCCATCTCCATGACGTCGGTCAGGCTGGCGCGTTCCTTTTCGCGCCGCTCCTCCTGGGCATCGCGAACCGGCATCGGCACGCCGGCCATGTCGGCGATCTTCTCGACGGCCTCGGGAAAGCTCATCCCATCGAGTTCGGTCAGGAACTTGAAGTGATCGCCCGAAACCGAGCAGCCGAAACAGTGATAGCGGCCCTTCTTGTCCTCGCAGTGGAAGGACGGGCTCTTCTCGCCATGGAACGGACAGCACGCCCAATAATCGCCGCGTGGCGCGTTGGTCTTCTTCCTGTCCCACGCGACGCGCTGGCCGATCACCGAAGAAATCGGTACGCGGTCGCGGATCTCGTCGAGGAAAGCAGGCGGAAAGCGCATGGGGGACAGCTCGTTTGGCCTCCATATAATCACACGGGCGAAGCCCGACGACTCCTAATGGCGACCATACCCGGTTTTCACAGGCCAAAGGAGAAGGCGGCCCGCGGGCCGCCTTCGCGATCTAAACCGGCGCAGCGCCGGTCAGCCGTTCCGGGCTCACTGCGCGGCGATGGCGCCGAAAATCAGGCCGGAGAGAACGCTGACCAGCAGATAGTCGTTGCCGACCCGGATCCATTCCTGGCCGGGACCCGGACGGCGCAGGCCATAGTGGCGATAGTCGCGGATCGGCTGGTGACGTTTCCAGCTCGAATATCTCTGGCCGTTGCGCCAATGGCTGCGCTTCACCACGACCTTCTTCTTCACTATGACGCGCTTGTTCACGTCGACATGCTTGTTCACGTCGACATGCCTGCCGGGCCTTTGCCAGTCGACCTGGCTGTAGTTCGACTGCGGCGCGTTTGGTGTGTTCAGTGGTGCAGCCTGGCCTTGCAAGGCGGTTGCAGCCAGCATCGAGAAGCCAACGGCGGAAAGAACGATACGTTTTATAGCGGGTACTCCTTGGTTGTCGATGCCTAGGAATAGAGCCGGAAGAATGAACCGAAACTGAACACAGAGATTACGTTTTCGTAATGATTTCTTACATTTAGCACGACTAATTCAGCGCTACCTTTAAAGCGGCCGTCCGAGAATGGACGCATGACCCTCCGCAACTCGGCAGTCTATGCAACCATTTTGTCAGCCATCCATTTCCGACACGCTCCGTCGCGCGCCAACAGGCGTCCGAACCGCGCAAAATTTATTATTCGGCTAAAATAAATCGGAGTTATATTAACCTCTGCAATGTCCACGATTCGCGCCCACTTTTGCCCCCTTGACGTCACGGCGCCCGCGTCGCTGGCATCTGTCGGGTTGCGGGGTTGGGCATGAGTGGCTCTGTCGTTTTGCTGCACCTTGCCGGTGCGGTCGCATTGATGCTGTTTGCCACCCGTTTGGTGAAGACCGGCGTCGAGCGCGCCTATGGCGATGTGCTGCGCCACAAACTGCGCGCCACAATGCGCAATCCGTTCATGGCGGTTCTGGCCGGCTGCGGCCTGGCTGTCGCATTGCAAAGCTCGACCGCCGTCACCTTGCTGGTCGGCTCATTCGCCGGCTCCGGCATCGTCAGCGGCATGTCGGGCCAGCTTGCGGTGCGCGGTGCCGAGATCGGCTCGGCGCTGGTGGTCAAGCTGCTTACCTTCGATCTGTCGCTGCTGGTGCCGGTCTGCCTTGTCGCCGGCACCGTCATGTTCATGGCCACCGAGCGGCGCGACTGGCGCCAGTTCGGCCGCATCCTGGTCGGCATCGGCCTGCTGCTTCTGTCGCTGGAGATGATCGGCCAGGCGTCGGAGCCGCTGCGCCAGAGCACGCTGATGCCACTCATCGTCGATTACTTCTCTGGCGATCCGGTCACCGCCTACCTTCTGGCGGCGTTGGTCACCTGGCTGTTCCATTCCTCGATCGCCGCGGTGCTGCTGATGGTGACGCTGGCCGGCCGCGGCTTCATCCCGCCCGAACTCGGCATCGTGCTGGTGCTCGGTGTCAATCTCGGCTCTTCGATCATCGCGCCGCTTCTAACCCGCAACGCAGAACCCGGCGTTCGTATCGTGCCGATCGGCAATCTCCTGATGCGCGGCATGGGTTCGCTGATCATGCTGATCCTGTTTCTGTCGTTCAAGCCGCCGGTCGCCTTCTTGGGCAGCACCGTGCCCGAGCAGATCGTCAATGCCCACATCGTCTTCAACATCCTCATCCTGATCGCTGGCCTGCCGCTGGCGAGCCTGGTCTATCGCGCCTCGGAAAAGATCGTGGCGCTGGGCACCAAGCCTCAGCCCGCCAACGCGCTCGACGTCGTCGAGCTTTCCGCGCTCAACGAAAGTGCGCTCGACGTGCCCAGCCAAGCCTTGGCCAACGCCACCCGCGAGGTGGTGCGGGTCTGCGAGACAGTCGAGATCATGCTGAAACGGATCATCGAGCTCTATGAGAGCGCCGATGCCGACAAGATCGGCGCGCTGGCCGCACTCGACGACCGTGTCGACAGGAAGCACGCGGCGATCAAGCTCTATCTGGCCAAGGTCACCAAGAACCCGTTGAGCGAGGACGAGGCGCTGCGTTGCCAGGAGCTGATCGGCGCCTGCGTCAAGCTGGAGCAGGTCGGCGACATCATCGTGCGCAACATGCTGGTCCACGTGAAGAAGAAATTCGAGCGCGGGCTGGAGTTCACGCCGGAAGGCTGGCGCGAGCTTTGCGCCTTCCATGCCTTGGTGCTTGCCAATGCCAGGCTTGCCTTCAACGTGCTGGTGTCTCGCGATCCGGAGACCGCTCGCCAGTTGGTGCTGGAAAAGGACCGGCTGCGCGACCGCGAGAAGGAAACCAGCCAGAGCCATTTCGTGCGGCTGCGCGACGGCACCGCCAAGAGCGTCGAGACCAGCTCCATCCATCTCGACACCATTCGTGACCTCAAGCAGATCAACTCGCTGCTCGCCTCGATGGCCTATCCCGTGCTCGAGGAGCGCGGCCTGCTCACCGGTTCGCGGCTGAAGGCTGGATAGATTGCGTCCACAAGCCGGGTAGCTTCAGAACATCGCCTATGAAAATTGCTGTGGGCCAATGCGCAAAAATTATCTTTGCGCCACCTCCTGTCTGTCGGCTAAAGATCGCCGCATCTACCGGAAGGAAAGTCGATGGACACCCATTCTCGCAGCTTCGCCAAAGCGCTTTCCTGGCGCGTCACCGGTACCATCGACACGATGATCATTTCGCTCGTCGTGACCGGAAGCATCAAGCTCGCCGCGGCCATCGGCCTGACCGAGGTCGTCACCAAGTCGCTACTCTACTATCTTCACGAGCGGGCGTGGCTGAAAATTCCTTATGGAAGGAAGGCAGCCGCCTAGCTCTTGCCTCCGCGGCGGGCGCCTGACCGGCGATCAAGAAAAGCTAAAGCGGCGTCGACAATTTCTGGATTGCCCGCCGCCCTCATCCGTGGTTTGAGGCCACCTTATCCGAGGATCGCCTTTCCGCCATGCTCCCCCTCATTGCCCTGTTCATTGCCGCCTTCGCCTTCGGCACCACCGAATTCGTCATAGCCGTCGTGCTGCCGCAGGTGGCGGATGGCCTTGGCGTCGCGATCCCGACCGCCGGTTATCTCGTTTCCGGCTATGCCGGCGGCATTGCAGTCGGCGGCCCGCTGCTGGCGCTCGCTACCAAAAGGTTCTCCCGCAAGGCTCTGCTGCTTGGACTGACTGCGGCTTTTACCATCGGCCAGGCGGCCTGCGCGCTGGCGCCCGACTTCGCCTCGATGCTGCTGTTGCGGATAGCGGTGGCCGTCGCGCATGGTGCCTATTTCGGCGTTGCCATGGTGGTGGCCGTCGGCCTGGTGCGCGAAGACCAGCGCGGCATGGCGGTAGCGCTGATCCTGTCCGGCCTCACCGTATCGAACGTAATCGGCGTTCCGGCCGGCACGGCAATCGGCAACATCTGGGGATGGCGTGCGACATTCTGGGTGATGTGCGCGCTCGGCGTGGTGGCCTTCGCGGCAATCGGCGCCCTGCTGCCGCGCAAGACGGGATCGTCGAACCCGTCCGTCAGTCTTGGCAGTGAGGTCCGCGTACTCGCACGCCAGCAGGTCTGGACCTCGCTCATCATCATGCTGATGCTGATGATCGGCCAGTTCGGCCTGTTCACCTACATCACGCCGACGCTGCTTGAGGTCACCGGCCTCGACGAGAAATGGATACCTTGGGTGCTCCTGCTCAACGGTGTCGGCGCAACGATCGGCGTCTTTGTCGGCGGGCGGCTCGCTGACTGGAAGCTGATGCCGTCGCTTATCGCCATGCTTTTCCTGCAGGCGGTGATGCTCGCCTTGATCTACGCCGTCAGTTCTTACCCGCTGCCGATGGTGATAGCGATCTTCGTCTGGGGCGGCCTCAACTTCGCCATCGGCACGCCGATCCAGACCCGCATCCTGACCTGGACCGCGGACGCCTCCAACCTTGCCTCGTCACTCATTCCGTCGGGCTTCAACGTCGGCATCGCACTCGCCGCATCGCTCGGCGCGGCCATGCTCAATGCCGGCTATGGCTATCGCAGCCTGCCGGTGGTTGGCGCGATCGCCATGCTGGTCGCGGTCGCGGTCGCGCTTGCCTCGCATGTCTGGGAATGGCGCAGCCGGGCTGCGCCGCCGCTGCCGGCTGCCGCCGAATAGGGCTACAGATCGATCCGGTAGCGCAGGCTTTCTACGCCGCCATAGGCAGCGTCTTCGAAGAAACGCCCGACAAGCCGGCCGCCATTGGCCAGAACGACCTTCTGCGAGGGCACATTGTGAGGCTTGCAGGTGATTTCGACGAAGGGCAGGCCAACCGCCCTCGCCTCCTCCAGCATCAGCCGCAGCGCCTCGGTCGCATAGCCACGTCCCTGTTTCCACGGCACCACCGCATAGCCGATGTGGCCGAGCACGTGCGACGGCAGCGCCGCGGTGCCGGGCTGCCAGCGCAAGCCGATCGAGCCTAAGACTTCCCCGTCCCAGATCCAGCGCCGGAATCCGGGCAGCCGCGGCACCGTCGAACCGTCCGGCAAGGCAATCGGCGGTCCCTTGCCATCGGAATCGTCGAGATCGGCAAGGAAAGTCGCTGGATCCTTTTCGATAGCCGCAAGCTGCTCGCGCGTCGCGTCGAGCAGCCGCACATTGTCCGGCGACCAGCCGCGCTCGAGGGCCGCCTTGTAGGACGGCAGGTGTTCAAACGCCGGTTTGACGAGTTCGATCATGAGCGCGAGCTTTTGGCTGTCCGCCAGGATTGCGGGCGCGACGGCAAGGGCCTTCCACAGCAGTCTACTGAAGCAGGCTCTTGACGATGCCGCTCGCCTTGGAGAAATCCATCTGCCCGGCGTATTTTTCCTTGAGCGCCGCCATCACCTTGCCCATGTCCTTGACGCCGCTGGCGCCTGTCTCGGCGATGGCGGAACGGACGGCGCTTTCCGTCTCGGCCTGGCCCAGTTGCGTCGGCAGGAAGTCGCGGATGATCGCCATCTCGTCGCGCTCCTGCGCTGCAAGCTCCGGCCGCTTGCCGTCATCGAACGCCTTGGCCGATTCCTCGCGCTGCTTCACCATCTTGGCAAGGATCTGCAGGATTTCGTCGTCGCTGGCCGGCTCCTTCCCGGCGCCGCGATTGGCGATGTCGCGATCATGAATGGCCGCCTGGATCAGCCGCAATGTGGGCAGCCGGCGCTTGTCCTGCGCCTTCATCGCGCTCTTCAGGGATTCGGCGATTTTTCCTCGCATAGTGCTTTCTCCTTCAAATGCGGCGGACAATAGTCGTGCCGATAGCTCAAGGCAAACTCGATGGCGTCCGGCAAACCGCTGATATTGTTCGACGAAATAAATCCAGGCTCGCACGGCGCGGCATCATTGACCGCCTTGGCGCCTTCCCCTATGTACTGGGCCTTGCATGAATTGAATTCTAGTGCACGTCGCCCAAAAGTGCGTAGCGGTTTTGGGGCCACGACATGCACAAGTGAAAAGTTAGCGCGCCGAGGCTGTGAGATTGCCGCTTCGCGCCTTTTGTTGCGCCGATTGAGGGGCGCAGCCTTTAGGAGTGCCGCCATGGCAACGATGACCGCCGCGTCGACCCCCCCTTGGGCCACCGAGAGGCCGACAGCCCTGCTGGTGCTGGCCGACGGCACCGTCATCGAGGGCCGCGGTCTGGGCGCTTCCGGCTCCGCCGTGGCTGAGGTCTGCTTCAACACCGCGCTGACCGGCTACCAGGAAATCCTCACTGACCCATCCTATGCCGGCCAGATCGTCACTTTCACCTTTCCGCATATCGGCAATATCGGCACCAATGACGAAGACATCGAGGACCTCAATCTGCTGGCCCGCGCCGGCGCCGTCGGCGCCGTGTTCAAGGCCGATGTCACCAACCCGTCGAACTACCGCGCCGGAGCCGGCCTCGACCAGTGGCTGAAGAAGCGCGGCATCGTCGCACTTTCGGGCATCGACACGCGGGCGCTGACCGCGCTGATCCGCGAAAAGGGCATGCCCAATGCCGTCATCGCGCACGCCCCAGACGGTACCTTCGACATCGATGACCTCAAGCGCCGCGCCGCCGCCTGGTCCGGGCTCATCGGGCTTGATCTGGCCAAGGAGGTCACCTCCGGCCAGTCCTCGGTCTGGCGCGAGACGCCCTGGGTCTGGAACGAGGGCTTTGGCGAACAGGCCGACCCGTCGATGCACGTCGTCGCCATCGACTACGGCGTCAAGCGCAACATATTGCGCCTGCTGGCCGGCCTCGGCGCCAAGGTCACCGTGGTGCCGGCCAAGACCGGCGCCGAGGAGATCATGGCGATGCGGCCGGACGGCATTTTTCTGTCCAACGGCCCCGGCGATCCGGAAGCCACCGGCGACTACGCCGTGCCGGTCATCCAGGATCTGTTGAAGACCGAAATCCCGCTGTTCGGCATCTGCCTCGGCCACCAGATGCTGGCGCTGGCGCTGGGCGGCAAGACCGCAAAAATGCATCAGGGCCACCACGGCGCCAACCATCCGGTCAAGGACCACACCACCGGCAAGGTCGAGATCGTCTCGATGAACCACGGCTTTGCCGTCGACGCCGACTCGTTGCCGAGCGGCGTCGAGGAAACCCATGTCTCGCTGTTCGACGGTTCGAATTGCGGCATTGCGCTGACCGGCAAGCCGGTCTTCTCGGTCCAGCATCATCCGGAAGCCTCGCCCGGCCCGCAGGATTCGCATTATCTGTTCCGCCGTTTCGTCAATCTGATCCGCGAAAAGCGCGGCGAGCCGGCACTGGCCGAGCGTGTCTAGCGCATTGCGTAAAAACGGATTTGACTGACGGCGCCGGCCGGGCTCCCGGCGCCGATCAAGCCCCGTCCGTCACCGCTTGCTGCGCGTGCATGCGTTTGACTTCCTTCGGCGTCGGCTTGGCCACCCTACTGACGAAGACGACGAGCGCCAGCGTGAGGAAAATCGCGCCGAGCAGATACGGGGCACCGCCGAAAACTATGGGCGCGCTCGGCCCCGTGAACCAGGAAAAGATCGCCGTATAAAACAGCGGTGTGATGATTGAGGTGATCGAGAAGATCGAGGTCATCGCGCCCTGGAGTTCGCCCTGGGCGGAGGGTGGCACCTTGGCGGCCGCCAGGCTTCTGAGCGGCGGGTCGGCCAACGCCTCGAGACATCCGACGACGATCACTGCATAGATCATCCAGCCTTGTGACGCGAAGGCGTAGCCGAAGGCGCTGAGTGCGGTAAATGCCAGACCGATTACCGCCGTCTTCCACTCGCCAAGTGTAGGGATCACGCGCGGCAGGACTGTCGCCATGACGATCGCGCCGCACAGGCCGAAGGCTCCGAGCGAGAAGCCGATCTGTTGTTCGCTCCAGCCATAGCGATAACTGGAGACGAACGACCAGACCGCAGGATACATCATGTGCCCGAGCGTCATCAGAAAGAAGACAAGTCCGATCCAGCCGATACCTTCATAGTTGCGCATCTGGACGAGCGTGCCGACCGGGTTCGCGCGTTTCCACGCGAAGCGGCGACGGTGCTTGTTATCAAGCGTTTCCGGCAACAGAAACAGCGCGATCAGAAAGTTTGCGAAAGCAAGCCCTGCAGCGAAATAGAACGGAACGCGCGGCCCGAACGTGCCGAGCAACCCGCCCAGGACCGGCCCGATGACGAAGCCGACGCCGAAAGCAATGCCGAGCAGCCCGAAATTCTTCGCACGATTTTCGTCGGTCGAGATATCGGCAATGAATGCCGATGTCGTTGAATAGCTGGCGCCGGAAATGCCGGCCAGCACGCGGCCAATGAACAGCATCGGATAGGACCAGGCGATAGCGCAGATCAGATTGTCGATAGCGAACGTCAGCACCGAGGCGAGCAGAATCGGCCGCCGCCCGAACCGGTCGCTCAACCCGCCCATCACTGGTGCGAAAACGAACTGCATCGCCGCATAGACGAAGAACAGCCAGCCGCCCTCGATAGCCGCCTCACTGATGCCGACGCCGGTCAATTCCCTGAGATAGGCCGGCAGCACCGGCATAATGATACCGAAGCCAATGACGTCGAGCAGCAGGGTGGTGAAAACAAGCGCAAGGCCCCGCCTGGCGGTTTTGGGGTCTATCATGATGGTATCTCCTCGGGCCGCCCGAGCGAACGGGAACACACCTTATAGGCGAGCACATCGCTGGGAACAATGAGGGAACGGGCAGAGTGTTTTCATCCTGACATCCCCCTGACTGCGATCCAGTCTCTCGGATTACGAGAAAACCGTCGGCTCAGATCGGGTTGTTGAACGTGTCGCAGTCCGATAGCTTGCCGTTCTGGAAGCCGCGCGCCAGCCAGGTCTGCCGCTGCTGAGACGTGCCGTGGTTGAAACTTTCCGGCACGACGTAGCCCTGCATCTTCTTCTGCAGCGTGTCGTCGCCGATCTGCTTGGCGGCGTTCAGTGCCTCCGCCATGTCGCCCTGTTCCAAAATGCCCTTCTGACCGGTGAAATGTGCCCAGATGCCGGCAAAGCAGTCGGCCTGGAGCTCGACCTGCACCGACATCTGGTTGGCGTCGCCCTCGCTCATATTCTGCCGCATCTGGTTGAATTTGGGCAGGATGCCGGTCAGGTTCTGCACGTGATGGCCGACCTCGTGCGCGATAACATAGGCCTGTGCGAAATCGCCCGAGGCGCCGAACTGCTGGTCGAGTTGCTGGAAGAAGGTGGTATCGAGATAGACCTTGCGATCGTTGGGACAGTAGAATGGTCCGGCCGCTGACGAGGCAGAACCGCAGGCGGAGCGGATCTGACCGCTGAACAGGACCAGTTTTGGATCTTGATAGGTCAGACCTTCGGATTGGAAAATACCGGTCCACGTATCCTCGGTCTCGGCCAGCACGGTCGACACGAACTGCTTCATCTCGTCGGACGCCGGCGCACCGGTGCCGCCGCCCTGCCCGCCGCTATTGTCGGTGATCTGGCCGCCGCCGCCAGGCTGCAAGCCGCTGTCATCGAGAATTTGGCTCGGGTCGAAGCCGAAATACCACCCTGCCAGGAAAATCAACGCTACGATGATAATGCCCGACATGCCGCCGCCGCCGGCGCGACCGCCGATCGGGATGCGAAACTGCCCCGGACCGCCGCCAAGCCCGCCACTCTGGCCGCGCTCGTCCTCGACATTGTCACTTTGACGGCGGCCTCTCCAGAGCATGGCAACTCCCCGTGATGCACGTTTGCACTCAACCCGCCGATGTCCTGGCCGGTTCCAACCCAGCAAACAATTATCCCAATGGTTACGCCAAGTCACAGTATTTTTCGCGCTAACGAGCAATGCCTGCTGACGCGGGTCTGCTCTGGCTTAGACGTCGCAAGGTCTGTAGCATCCACCGTGGCTGTGGAAGCGAGGGGGCGCTTGCGGATGCTCGGGCGGGTTCTGTTGCTGTTTGCGGCATTGTCTTGCCTAGGCCCCGCGCCGGCCAGCGCCGTCACTCTCGATTCCAGTGTCGCAATCACCGATCCCGAGACCTTGCAGGCGCTCGAGCGCGGCGGGCTATCGATCAGCCGTCTGCTTGGGCCAGCGCTCGGACTGACACGCGACGTCGACAATCGCGGGCTGTTTTCGGTGCGCGCGCTGAGCCCGGTCCGCAACGCCGTCAAACAGCAGATCTTAGACGAACCAAGGAACAGCCCCGACTCCTATGTAGCCGCTCTGGCAAAGTCGAAAGACATCAACCAGAAGTTCAATCCGAAATACATCGACGACGACGGTTCGACGCTGGACCTGACCGGCATCGTCAATCGCATGGATCGCGGCTATCTCGGCCACACCGAATGCGGCGAGATCAGGCTGATCTACCGCTTCCACTATTCGGTCGAGGAGAAGCCTGGGCAACGCATTTCGTCGCGCCTGCCGCTGACCCTGAGCCTGGTCTTCAACGCCATACCGGCTTCGGCACAGACTCGCGCCTCGAAGGACCGTCCGCGCTCGGCTAACGGTTCCTGCGCGGACGTGGCGAAGTGCTGGCTTGTCGCCGGGCAGAAGAATCTGGAGCCGGATCAACTGGCGGCCTGGCTGCGCTCGGAAGAAGGCCCGCTTTCCAGCGCGATGTTGAATTCTTCGCAGACCATGCGGCTCGAGCTCAACATGCAGGTCGTGCGCCTATCGGCTTCGAGCCGGCGAGATTTCGGCGGCCACGCCGAGTATCTGTTGAAGGTATTCAAGTGGGACCCTGCCAAAGCCATTTTCCAGGAAGCGAAAATGGAGAACCAGATCGACCGCAAGCTGGTGCTGGCCGACAGGCAAACCTTCGAAAGATGGCTGCTCACCGACCGCAACATCTATGATCTCGACCGTGGCCGTCTGGTGATCGACGAAAAATTCCTCGCGACCACCGCGGTTTCGGTGGCACCCGGCGGTATGAACCGGTCGCAAAACAATTTGGCTTTTGGGCTGCTCGACGACGATGCTATCGACAAAGCGCTCAGGGACTATGTCGCCAAGGGCAATACGCTTCGCACCGTCAAATCGGTGGCCGGCTTCAATCTGCGCCTCAACGAGATGACCTGCACCGGCTGTCACCAGACGCACGGCATCGCCGGGTTCCATTACACCGGCGCCGACCCGGCCAACGAACCGCGCCGCAACGCGGTGTTCGTGCCGGGCTCGGCTGTGTTTTTTGCCGACCTGCCGCGCCGCCGCGCCATTGTCGAGTCGTTCGCCGCTGGCAGACACCCGGATTTCAGCCGCGGCTTTGCCGGCCGTCCGGAGGCAAAATACGCCGAAGCGCTGAAAGGCACCGATCTCTACAATGGATGGGGCTCGATCTGCTATCGCGGCGCCGACCCAAGTTTCGTGGACTGGACCTGCGACGAAGGCCTGCGTTGCGCCGGGGTCCACGAGAGCGCCATCCATCCGGGCTTTGGTACCTGCGTCAGCGAGGCCGGCACCGCGGTCGGCGATCCGGTGGAGTTCGGCGAGATCAGGATGTCGAAATGGGGCAACGACCAATATTGCCGTCTGTCACCGGCAACCGCGAAGGCCTGCGCCATCGACCCGGCCAGGGACAGAAAACCGCCGATAAAGCTCGCCGGCTACGGCGCGGCGCGCCAGCGTTACGATAATCCCGAGCAGAAGACTGGCGGCTTTCCCGGCGGCATGCTGCGCAAGGCGACCTGCGAAAAGCTGCCCGACGAGGCAAGCTGCGGCCGCCTCGCCAAGACCGGCTTCAACGACTGCATAGGCTCCGGCAAGGACCACAAATTCTGCACCAGGGAATTCACCAAGACCGCTGGCCTGCGTGCTTGCGACAAGGCCCATCCCTGCCGCGAGGACTATATCTGCACCGCCGGTTTTGACGATCTGCCGGAAGCAAAGCCCGGCAAGGGCACTTGCATCCCACCCTATTTCATCTTCCAGTTTCGCGTCGATGGTCACCCGCGCAACTGGGTGCAGGATACGAACGAGTGAGCAGGTCAGTCGCACTGCATATCGCTTCGATCAATCAGCGCGCGGCGATTATTGCCTTGCGAAAGGCTTCGAGCGTCTCGGCGCTGACATGGTGCTCGATGCCTTCGGCGTCGATGCGCGCCGTCTCGGCGCTGACCCCGAGCGAGCGCAGGAAGGCCTCGACCGTCTGGTGGCGAATGCGGCTCTCTTCCGCAACCTTGCGGCCGGCATCGGTCAGGAACACGCCGCGATAGGGCTTCCGGGAGACCAGCCCGTCGGCGCACAGCCGCGTCAGCATTTTCGCCACCGTCGGCTGGGCGACGCCGAGCCGTGCCGCGATGTCGACCTGGCGCGCCTCGTTGCCATCCTCGATCAGGTCGGCGATGAGCTCGACATAATCCTCGACCAGCGCACTGCGGCGCGCTTCACGCGTCTGCCTGAAGCCTTCCGAGTGGATTTCTGCGTCAGGCAGCGGCTTTTCGCGAGGAACCGGTCTTTTCTTCAGCGCCAATACGCGCTCCTCCCGGCAGTTTGAATCGACATTGCAGTCATAACACGGAACCCTATTGGTTCTGGCCGTTTATTTCCATTCGGTGGCCGGTGCAACCGGCGTTCACTGCCGTTCCGGCCGCACGGCCAAGCGGCCACACGAAAAAGCTCCGACAATGAAATATAGCATATTGCATAATGTTCAGCCGTGGCATAGATAAGGAGGCAACATCTATCGCGCGAGTGGAAAGCCAGTTCATGTCGGAAGCCGAAGCCACCTCAGCCCCCCGGTCCATGTGGCGATTTGCCCGCCCGGAGGACGGCGAGCAGCCCAGCCTTCGCGAAGTCAACGCCACGATCGCCGTGCCGCACTCGGGGATTTGGCTTCGCCGGCTGTTCGCCTTCATGGGGCCGGGCTACATGGTTTCGGTCGGCTACATGGATCCGGGCAATTGGGCGACCGACCTCGCCGGCGGGGCCCAGTTCGGTTACACGCTGCTGTTCATCATCATGTTGTCGAACCTGATGGCGATCCTGCTGCAGGCGCTCGCCGCCCGGCTCGGCATCGCCACCGGCCGCGACCTCGCGCAGGCGTGCCGCGCCTATTATCCGCGACCGGTCAATTTCATGCTTTGGGTCGCTTGCGAATTGGCCATCATCGCCTGCGACCTGGCCGAGGTCATTGGTACGGCGATCGCCTTGCAACTGCTGTTCGGGATTCCGCTGATCGGCGGCGCCATCATCACCGCGCTCGATGCCTTCCTGCTGTTGTTGCTGATGAACAAGGGCTTCCGTTTCCTCGAGGCCTTCATCATAGCGCTTTTGATCATCATCTTCGGCTGCTTCGCCATCCAGATCTTTGCCGCCGCGCCGCCGGTCGGCTCCATCCTGCATGCGATGTTCGTGCCGTCGTCCGAGATCGTCACCAATCCGGCCATGCTTTACATCGCCATCGGCATCATCGGCGCCACGGTGATGCCGCACAATCTCTACCTGCACTCCTCGATCGTGCAGACCCGCGCCTATGAGCGCACCGATCGCGGCAAGCGCGACGCCATCAAATGGGCGACGACCGACTCTACCATCGCGCTGATACTGGCGCTGTTCGTCAATGCCTCCATCCTGATCGTATCGGCGGTGGCGTTCCACGGCACCGGTCATCATGACGTTGCCGAGATCGGCCAGGCCTTCCAGCTTCTGTCGCCGCTGCTCGGCCTCGGCATCGCTTCGATCCTGTTTGCCGTAGCGCTGCTTGCCTCCGGCCTGAACTCGACGGTCACGGCGACGCTGGCCGGCCAGATCGTGATGGAAGGCTTCCTGCGGCTGCGCATCCCGCAATGGGCGCGCCGCCTGCTGACGCGCGGCATCGCCATCATCCCGGTGGTGGTGGTCACTGCGCTCTATGGCGAGAAGGGAACCGGCCAGTTGCTGGTCTTCAGCCAGGTAATCCTGTCGATGCAGCTTCCCTTCGCTGTCGTACCGCTGGTGCAGTTCGTCTCGGACAAGCGCAAGATGGGTAATTTCGCCATTTCCCGCGCTGTTGCCGTGCTGGCCTGGGTGGTCGCCGCGCTCATCCTGGTGCTCAACTTCAAGCTGCTCTACGATACGGTCGTCGGTCTGGGCTGAGCGTTTCTCTGCTCCAAGCCGACGCAACAAGGTCGGCAGTCATCTGCCCTTCCAGCCCTGGAAATTTGCCGACCGCTGTCGGACAAATGTCCGTTCGCCCGTCCTTGGCCCGAAGTCCGGCCATGACGGCACGGATCAGGGAAAGGGAGCTCCAATGAGGAAGATCATCGCCGCAACATTCGTCAGCCTCGACGGCGTCATGCAGGCACCCGGCGGCCCGCAAGAGGACCCTGTCGGCGGCTTCAAATTCGGCGGCTGGACGTTTCACTACTGGGACGATGTGATGGGCGCCGCCATGGGCGAGACGTTTTCAAAACCGTTCGCGCTGCTTCTCGGCCGCAAGACCTACGACATCTTCGCCGCCCACTGGCCGTACCAGAAGAGCGGTCCGATCGCCGACAGCTTCAACGCCGTCACGAAATATGTGGCGACGCACAGGCCAGATACGCTGTCCTGGCAAAACAGCCAGCCGCTCGGCAGCGATGTCGTGGCGACGTTGCGCCGGATGAAGCAGGAGGACGGCCCGGACCTGCTCATTCAGGGATCGAGCGAGTTGATCCAGACCTTGCTCGCCAATGACCTGATCGACGAGATCAGCCTGCTGATTTTCCCGCTGGTGCTGGGCAAGGGCAAAAAACTGTTCGGCAGGGGCACGATACCTGCCGCCTTCAAGCTGACCCGTTCGCAGGTATCGACCACTGGCGTGCTGATGGCGAGCTATGAACGCTCCGGCGAGATCAAGACCGGGTCCTTTGCTCCGGAACAGCCGTCCGAAGCCGAGATCGAGCGGCGCAAGAACTGGAAATAGAGGCTGCGGGGCGATCAAGGACGGCTGAACACCGGCCGTCCTTTTTGCTGTTTTCTAAGCCGCCTCTCGCCGCCGTGCCAACCCATCGCGGAGGTGGCCCGCGAATGCCAATGCAGCCGGCGCGACGCCGTGCTTCGGCAAATGCAGATTGATTGAAAAATTCGGCAGCGACGGCAGTTCCGGATCGTTGGCCAAAATATCGAGGTCGGCAGGCACGGCTGACGCCAACCAGGTGGTGACGGCCAAGTCCGAACGCACCGTCGCCGTCGTCACGTCGATGCTGCCGTTTTCGAAGACGGTGCGCCATTCCAGCCCGTGCTCGTTAAGCGCCTCCAGCACCACCGGGCGGAACGCGCAGGTCTCGGCGACCATCGAAACCGGCAAGGGTCGCTTGCGGCGGGCGCCACCGCCTTTGGCGCCGACCCAGACCAGCCGGTCGACAACAAGGCATTCGCCGGGCGACCGACCGATCGGCTCCTCGATCACCGCGAGCTCAATCGTGCCCGCCGCCAAGGCCGCAGCCAACTCCGGCGACGAGGCGCAAACAAGCGAGATCTCGACCTGCGGATAGGCCTCGGCATAGGCCTTGAGCACCGGCGCAAGCAAGGTGCCGACAAGGTCGTAGGGCACGCCAAGCCGCACCTGACCGGCAACCGCATCACCCGCCATCTCCGCCAGGATCTCGTCATTGAGGGAAAGCAGGCGCTTGCCCTTGCCGAACAATCGCTCGCCGGAGCGGGTCAATCGCAATCCGCGCCGATCGCGGTCGAACAGGCTGCAGCCGAGAACCTCTTCCAGACGCTTGATCTGCTGGCTGACGGCACCTTGCGTCAAATGCAGCGCGTTGGCCGCCGCCGTCATGCTGGCCTTGTCGGCAACGGTGACGAAGGTTCGAACCAGGGCAGTATCGAGGTTGCGGAGCATCTGGTCATTATATTTGCTAATGCACATCATGGCAAACATTGCATTTACTGATGGGCCAAACAGCCTACGGTGCAGGCTTCAAAGGAAGCCGCATGTTTGAAACCGTCCTTCCCCTCCTCCTGTTCGCGCTGGTCTCAACCTCAACCCCAGGCATGGCCACGACCTTGTCGACGGCGTCCGGGGCGCAGTTCGGCTTTCGCCGCTCTATCCCGCTGATGGCCGGGAGTGCGGCCGGCCTGGCCACGGTGGCTGCGGCAGGTGCTGCTGGGCTCGCTGGTCTGCTGGCCGCCGCTCCTTCGCTGCAACTGGCAATGAAAATAGCCGGCACCCTCTATCTGGTATGGCTTGCCCTCAAGATCGGCCGCAGCGGCCCGCCCAATCTGGACGTGGCTATGGCAAAGCCGAACAGCTTTTTCGGTGGCGCCGGCCTGCAATGGATGAACCCCAAGGGCTGGGCCATGGGGCTGGGAGCGGCGGCATCCTTTGCCGCGCTCGCCAACGGGCCGCTGCAGCTCGCCGTGCTGCTCGGCACGGTCTTCGGTCTTGCCGCGGCCCTATCGCTGGCGGCGTGGTGCGTGGCCGGCACGCTGCTCGCCCGGTTGCTGCGAACCGAGCGGCAATGGCGCATGCTCAACATCATGCTTGGCCTGCTGCTGGCCGCCTCGATCATTCCGATGTGGCGGACAGCGTAAGACCAAGCTGTGGCGCGTCGCTCAGCAGCGCTTCAAACAGGTGTTTGGAAAGAGCAGGCGGCAAGCCTGCGAGCGGCGCTGGACGAAATCGCCGCGTTGGATTTCGACGCAGCGCCGGCCGCGAGTTGAATTATCGGCGGCCGGCAGCCAAGCTTTGCTAACAAGCCTTATTCGGCCGGCATCGCCACCGGTCGCGCCGCCAGATGGCCCGCCAGCACCACGCCCAGACCAATGATCGGGAATGCCGCCGCGACCACACCGAGGTCGGCCGGTGCGCCATAGCGCAGCACCGCAGCGCCAACCACCGCACCCAGTGCGACGCCGAGATAGAGTGCCGAAGCGTTCAGCGACAGCACGATGGGGGCGGCATCGGGCGCCAGCTTGATGATGCGGCTGGCCTGCGCCGGCGGGAATGCCCAGCCGACGATGCCCCACGGCACCATCATGGCCATCAGCGCCGGCCCGGCGATCTCGCGCGGCAGGAACATCGGGATCAGCGAAAACGTGACCAGCATGGCGGCACTCAGCGCCAGCGACCAGCAGACGGTGCGCGTCGCGCCGAAACGATCGGCGGCCTGCCCGCCGCCGATATTGCCGATGACCGCGCCAACGCCGAAAGCGAGCAGCATTCCGGGAAGCGCGATCGGGTTCAGTCCGCCACCTTCGATGGCGAGCGGCGCGACAAAGGCAAAGACGGTGAAGGCGCCGATCAGGGCCAGGATGGTCGTCACCAGGATAGGCATGACGCCGGGGCGAAGTGCCGCTGCCAGCCGCATCCGGAGCGGAAGCCTGGTGCCGACGATGCCGCGCGGCAGCCGGTACCACAGGATCGCGCCGGCGAGCGCGCCAAGGCCGGCAATGGCAAAGAAGGTGCCGCGCCAGCCGGCAACCGTCGCAACAAGCGCGCCAAGCGGCGCGCCGACCGCGACCGCCACGGTGGTGCCGCCGACGACCACGGCAATGGCGCGGGCGCGGTGATGATCGTCGACAAGCGCAACGGCCGTTCCCTGCGCGGTCGCCGCGAACAGGCCTGACGATAGCGCCATGACGATGCGCGCGATCAACAGCAATTCGAAGGAGGAGCTCAGCGCCGCGGCGACGTTGCCCAACACGAAGAACACCAGCGTCCACAGGATGACGCGGCGACGATCCCATTCGCCGGTCAGCGTTGCCAGGATCGGCGTGCCGATCGCATAGGCGAGCGCAAACGCCGTGATCAGCGTGCCGGCGAGCGGAACGGAGATGGCGGCATCCTTTGCAATGTCGGGCAAAAGGCTGGAGATGACGAAACCTTCGGTCGAAATCGTGAACGATCCGAGCGCAAGCCAGATGAGGCGCTTATCCATGGCAATTTCCTTAGTTCAAAGGTTATTGAACAATTGGACATAACAGGGCATGATGTCAATAAAGCCGCTGCAAAATAGCCGAACCATCCTGACAGCCCGGTGTCAGGATGGGGCGACGGGGCGAAACTATGTGTCCATCAGCCACGAGAGGAGATGCGTTGAAATCGGCCCCGAATGTGCTTAATTCCTGGGCATGACCTTGCCCCATCCCACCGCCGACCAGATCAGCCTGCCGAATGTGCTTGCCGTGCTCGGCGACCCGACGCGGTTGGCCATCGTGCGCTATCTCGCCAGCAAAGAGGGCGTGCCGCTGAATTGCAGCCGGTTCCTCGATCTCTGCTCGAAGACCAATCTGAGCTACCATTTGGCCAAGCTGCGCGAGGCCGGCGTCACCCGCACCGAAGCGGTTGGCACCAGCCGGCTGATCACGCTGCGCCGTGACGATCTCGACCGCCGCTTCCCGGGCCTGCTCGACAGCGTCATTGCCGCGGCCGGCGACGACGCATCGTTGCCGGCGGTCGGCGGCCACGAGATCGAAGTCCGCGCCTGAGCACCAACAGGGAAGCGTCCTTCCAGAACTTGGGTTCCTCGCCCCCACGAGAGTGGGGGAGAGGTGGCCCGGCGAAGCCGGGACGGAGAGGGGGCCTTGACGCTCCCAGAACGTTCAAGGAAGCTTCATTGTCCTCGACGCGCCGGTTTGCGAAGAGCCCCCTCTCCGGGCGCCGGGGGGGCCCCCCACCCCCCCCCACGGGGGGGGCGGGGGACCGCGCGCCCCCCCCCGCCCGCCCCCCCACGCATGACCGGCGAGCCCCGCAACACACA